>NZ_JCAXER010000042.1:0-31453 GCF_059758675.1 Cytobacillus sp. GQ23 | reverse complement strand
TTTGGTCCGTTAAGGCTTCTTTCCATTCCTCTTCAGTATTAAAACCCTTAAACATTTTTTCCATATCTAAATCTGCTCCTTCTTTGACACTGATAATCGAGGTATTGATCGTCTTGATCAGTTCTTTAAATCGATCTGCTTTTTGTTCTAATAAATACTTTTGCTGAATCAATCTTTTTTCCCGGTCAATCTCCCCATCTAATAATTGTTTAATTTCCTTGAGAGGGAAGTCCAATTCTTTGTAAAAGAGTATATGCTGCAATCGCTCTAGATCTTTTTTTCCGTATAATCGATAGCCAGCTTCTGTCGTTTGCTCTGGAATCAGGAGTCCTATTTTGTGATAATGGTGTAACGTTTTTACTGTAATATGTGATAGTTTTGCAGCTTCATGAGCCGTGTACATTTTTTCCTCCTTTCTGTGCTCTTTATACTAAAGTATCCTCTAAGGTAAGAGTCAACACTTTTAATTCCCTAATTCGTCCAACATGTACATAAACATTTATCTAAAATAATGGTGGTCTAATCATATGCTTCGCCTTTTCGGTTTCCACATGTCCATACGACTAGAGGAGTAGAAAATAATAAGCACCAGGCAGGTTAACATAAATAATAATTATATTGTATGATTAATTTTCAACATCAAGTGTGGAGATTTTACTAGTACTTATTGGAGGAAAAATTGTTGAAAACTATCGTAAACCTAAAGAAATTGGGCCTTATTCTTCTGCTGCTCATCCTGCTAACACCCTTAACTGTCCAAGCTGCTCAGCCTTTGAAAACGGAAGACATTGATCAATATGTCACTGACTATATTAAGCGTAATGGGCTGCCTGGTGCATCGATTGCAGTTGTAAAGAACGGAAAATTAGTGTACGAGAAAGGCTATGGTCATGATTCCGAAGGGAACCCTATAACAGAGAAGTCGTTAATGAGAATCGGTTCGGCATCCAAATCATTTACGGCATTTGCTGTTTTGCAGCTTGTGGAGGAAGGGAAAATCAATCTGGATGACCCAATAATAAAGTATTTGCCTGAGATCACACTGGACGATTCCAGATGGAAAGAGGTTACAGTCCGTCAGCTTTTAAGCCACACATCAGGTATTCCAAACCCGGTTATTGTACCGCCGGCGAATACCTTACAAGCAGGTGTGGAGCGTATGAATGTGTGGAAGCTGCAGTCAAATCCGGGAGAGAAATATTATTATAGAAATGGAAACTACTGGGTTTTAGCATTTTTGGTGGAGAAAGTAAGCGGAATAGATTTTTCTCAATATCTTCAACAGAAGGTATATTCTCCGCTGGGAATGAATGATTCAGTCACTACAGTGAACTCAGGAGATTCTGTACCTGGTTTACCTAAAGGGTATGTAACGGCATATGGAACTGGAATGCCTTGGACAGAGCTGGAAGCGATGAATATGGGCGCTGGAAGTATTATTTCAACAGCATCAGATATGGGGAAATGGCTTTCTATGCTGACAAACGGGGGAAAGGCAGTAACTGGGGAGCAGTTATTATCAAAGAACTTATTAACTGAAGCTATTTCACCACAGCACGAAAGCAAAAAATACGGCCTTGGCTGGGAGTTAAGTTCACCTAATGTAAAGCCGGCACGCATATCTCATAGCGGTGTGGTATCAACGTATCAAACACAGCAAGACATCATTCCAAGCAGTGGTTATGCCGTTGTTGTCCTGCTAAATAGCTATACCCCTACATTTGAACATGCATATGAAATCAGTTCGGGTATTATTCAATTAACGGAAGGGAAAGAACCGGAACAAAAAGCTCCAACATCTAAAATCATTGATTTATCACTTGGCGCTATCACATTGATTTATTCCATTTTAGGAGTTAGAGGATTCATTCGAAGCAGAAAATGGTCTGAAAAACGGCAGCAGCATCCACTTTGGAGATTTATCCTTCGTTTATTGCCCCAATTGGTTCCGACATTATTACTGGGGTGGCTGTTCTTTATTGTTCCAGCCTTACAAAACAACAGCTCGACCACTATAGATGCATTCGGCCTTTTCCCAGCCGCCATGTTCTTATTAGCAATAATTTTCATCATTGGATTCGTTCTGACCATCCTGCGGATCTATTACCGGGTAAAATTGTATAAAGGATAGATTTTACAAAACTAAAACGCTCAGAAAATGCTCTGAGCGTTTTTGATTGCCGGGATTAAATAACGACCTGAGTTTACTGCTGTTTATCCAGCGCCAATTTCAACCCAAAACCAATTAACACTGCACCGGTTGCTTTATCCATCACCCTTTGAACTTTTGGCGACATGAGCCATTCGCGCAGATAGTTAATAAAAATGACGTAGAGAAAAAACCAGGATATGCTTAACAGTGTATAGATAATCCCCATCATGATCAGCTGCTGCTGCGCGTTTTCACCGGTCTTCACAAATTGAGGGAGAAAGGTTAGAAAGAACATCGCCACCTTGGGATTCAGCACGTTAGAAAGAAGTCCTTGTTTAAAAGCAGATTTTTTTAATTCTGCTTTCATATCAGAAGCTGCATCAATCTTTTTCTTCTTTTTTATGGAGATAAAGGAAGATAGCCCAAGGTAAATTAAATAAACGGCACCAACATATTTTATGATTTCAAAGGCAGCAGAGGACTGCATTAAAATAGCGGATAGGCCAAAAGCAGCCGCAAACGTATGAACTAATGAGCCAGCTGTGATGCCGAGCCCCATTTTATAGCCATCTGCTCTTCCGTCTGCAATCGTCCTCTTTGTTATAAGGGCCGTATCGATACCGGGGCTCATGACCACAAACAAAGAAAGAATTAAAAACGTAAAGAAATCATTCATATTTTCACTCCTTGCCCATGTCATAAAATGGTTTAACAAAATATTAAATCTAATTTATCACATGGTGAACCTTTTTTGTTGAAATAATTTGAAAAATTAAGATTGGTGACAGGGAAAATAACATTTTTGCAAGAAAAAGGGAGGTTAAGGGAGGAGGAGGCTGAGAGAAGGAAAGTCTGACAGTGCATCTTCTTTTTTAAAGCCAGATGGATGCTGCAGGCCGGATATAAATAAATTATTAAGCATTCGCATCCTGGAAAAACCATTTACAAAATAAGCGGCTAATATAAAAGGAAAGACATAAAGAAACCCATGTAATATACCATTCCCAATGGATATAGTTAATGAGAGCGGTATATTTTTCGATTAAGACTTCAACAATTGTCAATACAGAAACAAAACCCGCATAATAACTTATCTGAAAAACACGGCTCCGGCCATTTGGATACCATACATTAAACGCGGCACATACAGCCGGAAGCGCATAATACTCATAAGTAAAGCTCGTGCGATTTATGGAAGGGAATAACCGAATCGGATATTCAAGGAGCCCCAGTTCCACGACCGCCAGGCCGGCCAGAAAAGTAATAAACTGCTTAAATAAAAGAGCGACAACTGCAAGCCGAATTTTATTTTTCGGAATGAAGGCGAGAATCACAGTAGCTGCAATATAAACCATTAGTAAGATCCACCATTCGATTCTCATGAGGTTTCCCTCCATTCTGTTTGAAACTTAGCTTGATCTTTAAAGAACCAATTACAGAAAACTTCACTTATAAAAAACAGGAAAGCAATATACATCCACATCCCATACCACGTCATAGACCCATATTCCAATAGGTCTGTATAGGTTTCAATGATTACATCGTACAAAGTAACCGCAGAAACCCAAACCGCAAAATAGGAAAAGCGGGCCCATATGAATCCCTTTACTCTTTTCTTCACATAGTAGATGGAAAAAAGGAATGGATAAAACAAGTAATTAATAGTGATTGCGAGATCTGTTGCTTTGGGAAACTCCCGTACCGGAGCACTTAGTAAACCAAATTCAAATGCAGGCATATCGCAAAGCCAGACAATCGACTGAAAGATTGAATAGGCCAGCAATCCCTTGCGCAAGTTCTTTTTCTGAATGAATAAAATGAAACCTAAAAAACCAAAAATCCACATGGCAGCCAGAATCAGATGTTCCTTCTCCATAAGGTCAGACCCCATTTCAAATGAAAATGTCTGTATTTACTTCGGATTAGTTTATTTTGTGTATTATATTGGTTACTATATGTGGAATATATTCTCAAAGGAGCATCAAACTTAGAATGGGGGGCTTTTACAGATGAAATAGTCATTCTTCCTTGAGGAGCATAATGTGATGGATTAATTGGAAAAGGTAATTTGAATCAAAAAGTTTAAGAAATTAGGGCGTTCGTGTAAAGGGGGGATAATGTTCTAAGGAAATCAGAAATTCGTTATTCAAAGGATAATCCCCAGCTTTATGACAAGAAGCAGGGGATTTATGAAACCTAGGCAAGGCATTGATAGCTTTAAAAAGAGCATTCCTAAACTATTTCCAAATTAGATCCAGTTTATTTGAATAGAAATCAATGGCCCTCTTATAGCTTAGGATATTATCATCCTTTGTGGTGTCTATTAAGCATTTTAGCAGCAGCTCCATCGCTTTACTATGCTCGTTCAAATTATATAAGGTCATCGAATAGAAGGCTTGAATCGCTCTATTGGCAGGGAATAACTTCATTCCCTTTTGAAAAGTCCCTTTTGATTTTTCGTACTCACCTAATGTTCTATACGTACTCCCTAACCCTAATATGGCACCTTCCAGATCATTAGCAGGCAGTCCTAATTTAATCGCTTTTTCGTAATACGGCACCGCTTTTGATTCTTCTCCTACTAAATCAAAACTCCAAGCGCATTGATAGTTTACCTGTCCATTTTCGGGATACTCCTGAACCAATTTTATAAGTTCTTCATTTGATTCCTTATGGTTTCCGCTATTCCGTAACTCAATTGCTCTGCTTAGTTCTTTTTCCAATTTTTTAACCTCCAATGGTTATCAATTTAATCGGTTCACTTTAAAAAATGTTCGCTTTTCACTCATTTAATTATCAGAACATTGACAATAGTCATTATATATGCCGGATTAGAAATATAAAAGGCTACAGACAGCTTTCTTATTTTCAAATAAGCTGTGAGGTAAAGTAAAAGCTTCTTTCTTCTATCTGTTCCTTCTTTATTGATATACTGTAAGAATGCCAGATGAAACCTGTAATCAAATTTATACATATACATTGGAGGAACGATTTAATGCGGCAATGTGCTTTTCTGTTCATCATTTATGCCACCTATATTAGTTTAGGATTGCCTGATTCTCTTCTAGGTGTAGCCTGGCCAGAAATTGTTGGGGAAATTGATGTGGCATACAGTGCGGCTGGTATTATTTCTATGACCATTGCCATATGTACGGTTATATCCAGTTTGCAGGCTATACGGCTCACTCAAAAAATGGGAACCGGCAAGCTGGTATTAGGCAGTGTCTTGCTCACTGTGATTGGATTGATAGGGTTTGCATTCACCCAAAATTTCTATTTATTAATAGTTGCAGCACTTCCATTAGGTTTTGGAGCTGGGGCGATAGATACCTCTGTAAATGACTATGTGGCTGCCAACTTAAAGGCACGTCATATGAACTGGCTGCATGCTTTTTGGGGAATCGGAGCTACGCTTGGACCAATGATTATGGGTGTTGCCTTAAATAATGATTTTTCATGGCGAACCGGTTATTTAATTATTGGCGGTATTCAGCTGATGATCCTATGTATTCTCTTCTTTTCTCTCCCGCTTTGGAAGGAAAATCATCTCAAAGTACCTAGAGAGTCTGGTGAGAGGACCACTTCTCCTGTATCAGTCTGGAAACAAAGAGGAGTCCTATTAGCTCTTATATCCTTCGTATTTTATGTAGGATTAGAAGGGACTATTTTTTTGTGGGGAAGCAGTTACTTAATTGAAGTGAAATCGTTAACTGCAGCAACGGCAAGTTTCATCCTATCGATCTTCTTTGCAAGTATAACGGCGGGAAGAATTATTTCTGGCTTTATCACGTTTTGGTTATCAAGCCAAAAGCTGCTGATCCTTAGTCAAATCATCCTTCTACTAGGGATTCTTACAGTTGCTTTGGGGAGAGGAAGCATGTTATATGGAGGGTTTATCCTCATTGGTATTGGATGTGCTGCCATCTTCCCGACTATGATACATGAAACTCCGAGAAGGTTCGGAAAAAGACATTCGGGTGCCATTATTGGGTTTCAAGTGGCTGCCGGCTATGTTGGAATAACGGCCATACCTCCGTTATTAGGGGTATTGTTTCAGGGATTTAGTATGAATCTAATGCCACTATTTTTAGGTATATTTGTTTTAATTCTGCTTGGGGCAACAATTGCTATTGAAATAGGAATTTCGAGTATTAAAGAATAGTTTGCCAGTTGAAGAGTAATCATCAATTCGATAAATTGAATTACAATTTACCACAGCCTTACGTAAAATAGGAAAGGGAGGTGAAAAAGTGAAGATAAGAAAGCGGCTTTTGGGTTATATAATAGATTTATTTCTTTCAATCATTATCCCCACAATTCTTTCAATCATAATTTTTATTATTGCTGGAATAATAGCTTTACTATTTTTGCCTTTCGTCGCAAGTGACGGGGATACATGGAATCCGGTGCTGAGTCGAATAATGAATGGCATGCTGCTGTTGGGTGCTTTGATGTTTATGCTCACATCAATGGGATCTAATTTCAAAATGACCTTACCTTGGGGGTACAAATTTAACGGTTTAATCATAAAAAACAGCCATAAATTTATGTTGTTTTCTTGGTGGTTTATAAGAAATGGAATAGCTGGTCTATTTATATTCTTATTTGCTTATCATTTTGCAAATGATTTGGACTACAAGAACCTTTATCTATTTATTATTATTTACATAATATATCTATGCATAGATGGAATTATGTTCCTTCTTTCAAAAGGAAAGAGAACCTTTACCGACAGCTGGACGGGCACAGAAGTGTTAGATCGAAGGCAGTAAGAGAACGATATAAGAATAGTATCGTTAAATTTACAAATTGGTGAAGAAGCGAAAAGGGTTTAATCATATTAACTTTTTACTCTTTTTTCATCGAATGAATCCTTATATAATACAACTGGCGCTTTTCTGAAATGAGAAAAGCGTCTTTTTTATGAAGCTCTGTTAAAGTACGGTGTTGATTTTCTTATATTGAGGATAAGGATAAATCTAGTAAGTTAGTTTGGACAAGAAAATCGATTCATGTCTTGTAATATATGACCTGCCAGTAAGGTCTAAAAATATTGATGATTAAAAGATGGAAGTCGTTTTATTAAAAAGTATTAATCTGTAGGAAGAAGTGAGAACTTGTACCGCCATTAAGAGTGGTTCTTAAAACAGTTCGATAAGAGGACACAGTGAAGATTGAAAAAGGAGGAAAGATATCCTCCCTCAGGAATCCTGAAAATTAATGAATAAGGTCATTCGCAGAATCAATATACAAAGATCCATCTTTCTGAACTTCAGCGTAAAATACATCATCAAATGATGGAATTCCGGCAGATTGTATTTGCTTTTTCAACCATGAATGGTTAAGATTTAATGATTTTAAATTCTCATTATTTATTTTTCCATCCGAAATGACAGTCATAGGAAAGGGATAGATGTTTGTGCTAACCTGATGAGTATTTTTCAAATCCTCCTTAGTCACAGATTCTTTTGTATCCTTTTTCATAACTGAGAGAGTACCATCAGTTTCAAAGATTGCATAATCGATGTCTGACATTGAAAACACATTTTTTTTCCTTAGTAAAGCCTTTAGGGAATCTATATCAAGACGGGCTTTACGCAGTTCTTTTTCCATAATCTTACCTTTTCTAATGAGGATAACAGGACTTCCTACTATAGCCATTCGTACTTTTTCTGATTTTATATCTAAAAACCCAAGAAAGATTGTAAAGGAACTCCAGCCTGCCAATGATATTAGTCCATAGGTAATGCTGAAATTGGCGTCTATGGCAAGTGAAGCCCCAATCGTGCCAATTGAGATCGCAGAAACAAAATTAAAAAAAGTCATTTGCGAAATTTCTTTTCTGCCCATAATTCTTGTTAAGACAAGTAGCGTTATAAAGGCTAAAACAAGTCTGAGGATAAGTTCTGGAACTGACATGATCATAACTCCTTCCTTTAAAGGTAATCATTAACAGTGTTCCAAATTTTTCAGTAACGATTCAGTTAAACCAAAGGCAGGAGGAGCTAATATGATAAAAATCTAATGTCCTCAAGTGGCCTTATCATACTGTGGTGTTGAAAGCTTACTAAAAGCCTCTTCTCCTTACACATTTCAAGGTTTGAACAAATTGGGCCTTTTCTAACAATGAGTAACCTTTTAGGAAAATGACAGGAATTCTTTCAAAGAAAATGCCGCAAATATAAGTGAATCATTCCGGAAATCGGGTGGTTATCACAAAGTTGTTGAATTTAAAAGGAATTTGAACTAAAAGATATCTAACAAATTAATCAAAGTATGGTATAAAAGCTTTTTGCTGATGAAGAAGGTCTTTATGGCATAATATAGACCATTTTTCCTGTTATTTAAATATTCCTTTACAGGAATATTCCTGATGGTGTATATTATAATCAAGGTAAGCAAAAAATAAGGAAGCGGGGGTGGAATCTACAATAGAAATGGAAAAAGTCAAGAAAATCACGCTGGGAGATGATTCAACATGAACGGGCAAATTTTCAGTGCACTGGCTGAGCCCAACCGCCTGGATATCATTGACCTGCTGCTCGAGGGAGCGCTTCCGGTGGGAGATATCGCAAAAAAACTCGATTTGAACCAGCCTCAAACCTCCAAGCATCTTCGCGTTCTTTGTGACGCCGGCCTCGTGGAGGTTCAGCCGATCGCCAACCGCCGGATTTATAAAATCAGGCCAGAACCGTTTCAAGAACTGGATAGGTGGCTTGATTCCTATCGTCGCTTATGGGAAGGCAGGATGGATAGGCTGGATGATTACCTTAACGTATTGCAGGGCAAAAAACCCTTGAACTGATGGATTAATATGGAGTAAGCTGAACAGTCTCTTCGGTAACAAACGTTTTACAAATACAGCTTCTAATGGAGGAGTAGCAATGTCAAATAATGCAATGCTTTCAAGAGTTGAAGATGAACGTGTACTGGTACTGGAGCGCGTATTCGATGCGCCGCGTGAGCTTGTCTTTAAAATGTTTAAAGAGCCGGAACACCTGAAACATTGGTGGGGTCCGAGAGGGTGGGAGCTCCCCGTTTGCAGCGTTGACTTCAGGCCTGGAGGAGTATGGCATTATTGCATGAAGTGTGTGGATCGGAATCAGGGCCAATTCTATGGCATGGAATCCTGGGGCAAGGGGATATACAAGGAAATTAGCGAGCCGGAGAGCATCCGCTATACGGACTACTTTTCCGATGCTGAAGGGACTATTAATGAGGAAATGCCATCTACAGAAGTGACCCTGGAATTTGTGGATGTGGACGGCAAAACGAAATTAATTAACCGTGGAGAATATGTATCAGCAGAGGCTCTCCAGTCCGTAATGGAAATGGGTATGCTGCAGGGCATAACAGAAACTTGGAATCGTCTGGAAGAACATTTGAACAAAATCAAATAAAGGAATTGAACATACAGAAAGCATGTTTGGCATTCATTCACAAAGCGTTGATCCTAGAAGGATTAGCGCTTATTTTTATGGATTAACATAAGTAAGAGACCACCCATGATCACAGTTTTCTTATCAAAAATTAGAAATTGGACTTATTTACTCCGAAAAAGTGCCATTATGTTTAGGTGCATTTCCTCACAATTTTCATTAAACCTTCTGCAAAGATCCCTCAAAAATTACTTTTCATAAACTATTTTAAGAGAAATTAATGCCTATTGAAGAGACATATCTTCCAAATTTATTGACTTTAATTCAAAATTAAGGGGCTTTCCTTCAATATCCATAGCTGAGTATTAAAGTGAAAATTAAAATGAACTATTTAACGTTACTTTTAGCGATTTTCTTTATTGCTGGATGTATAAACACAGAAGATGTATCTGTTACAGAAGATAAAACAGATTCGCAAGTAGCCACAGCTGATACAGCCGAAAACAGCAATCATGAGGAAACTGAAACAGAAGAAACTGCTACAATTGTTAATAAAACAGTAGAAAAGGAAACTTCACCACAAGAAAATAACGAACCATTTCCCGGATACAAATTGATTGAAGTTGATGGTGGAGATTTATCTGGAATCGTCAGCCTAATGCAGTTGTTGCTATTGGCTTTGGAGATCGTAATATTGGGCTTTTACAAATGAACACGGGCAGCTGGTGCGTGTTATTGCAGATGAAATTATTCTGCAAGATGACAATACAGGACCTGTATTATCGTCTGGCAGGTATTACTCTGATGAGGCAAAAGTTCCAGGTGTTGAAAGAGACGATATGGACGAAGGACACATTATCGCAGATTCTATGGGTGGAGTATCTAATGCTTACAATATTACTCCACAAGAAAGCACACTCAATCGTCACGGTGACCAGGCTTATCTGGAAGACTCAATTCGTAAAGCGGGTGGAGCTACTGACTTTGAAGCAATTATCACATATCCTGATACAGAAACGCAGATTCCTTCACATTATCAGTACACCTATACTTTAAGAGGGAATAAGATTGTTGAAGCATTCGATAATGTCAATCCTGATAAAGTAAACGAATCGCTTGGTTTAACACGCACCGAACCATCAGATTCTACTAGCTCAAACAAAAAAGGTGATATCTCTAGTGTCGATACAAATGGTAACGGCCAAGTGACTATACAAGAAGCAAAAGATGCAGGTTACAGCATGCCCATTATGAGCGATCATTGGCTATATCCTTATATGGACGATCGTGATTTAGATGGGATGGTAGGAGAATAAAAGGGTGTCTGTATTTAAAATGGAAAGTAAATTAGTAGATGTATTAGAGGGATTAATGAATTTGACCGCATAGAAAGACGGTTGGTCAATATTGAATACCAGACAATTAATATAAAGGATATGGTAAAAGGCATTAATACGAAGTTTGGAGAACAACTATTAGGTAAGTGAAAATGGTATATCATTGAAAAGACCGATGTTCATTTATCGGTCTTTTTTTATTAATCGAAGACTAGCAAAAACGCTGCGTTCATACTAATCCGCCATTATTTCCAATGTGAAATCTGAAGGAATTGCTCTACGTAAGAGATTACATGCTGTTTAATTTCCTGAGGACGAAAAAGCCTAGAATACTCTAGGGGAAAAAAGGGCTTTTTTGACGAATAGCACTCTATCACATCATGAATACGAGGCAGAAGTCGAGCGAACAATAAAATCCCTTACGCTTATAGGTTACCGCCAACATTTCAACTGTTGGTGGTATCCGTCTTTAGAATATACATAATTGACATATCTTTCAGAATATTGTTATAATTTTTATAAACTGAAACCTTGTTTTGTATTTAAAACGCCAAATCAGGTTATCACCTATCGCATCTTTATGAGCAGATTTTGCAGATGTAATTAATAACAAAATGAGATTCCGGTGTAAATTGGAGGGGGTTGGTATTGAAAATGTATAGTATAGGATTACTCACTATTTCTTTATTACTGGGGGCAGGAATATTTTCTTCCCAAATAATCTCAAAGGGAGACCACATATCAAAGGAGCAGGTACAGAAAATACAAGAGGAAAAGACAAGTAATTTTAGGGTTACCCTCCTTGGAACCGGCTCCCCCCTTTTAAGTATGGAGAGGTTTGGTCCTGCAACCCTAGTGGAGCTGGGGATGAAAGATTACTTTTTGATGCAGGCAGAGGAGCTGCATTACGGCTGAGCCAAACCAATACGATGCCAGGCAAGGTTAACAAGCTGTTTCTTACCCACTTGCACTCTGATCATACGATTGGCATTCCAGATGTTTGGTTGACTGGCTCATTACCTACTGCAGGTAAAAGAGAAACATCTTTTGAGATCTGGGGGCCTGAAGGAACCAAGGATATGATGGATAATATGGAAAAATCCTTTGAGGCAGATATCAAAGTACGCAATGCCAATCAAAACGAAAATCTCGAAGGCTTAGATGCAATTGGACATGATATTGAGCAAGGTGTAGTATATGAGAAAAATGGAGTTGAAGTAATAGCCTTTCTAGTTGATCACGGTCCAATGGAACCAAGTTATGGATACAGAGTAAATTATCAAGGACATTCCGTAGTCATATCTGGAGATACACGATACAGCAAAAATCTGATCCGTTATGCCAAGGGGACAGACCTGCTCATCCATGAGGTTGCTGCAGCCAGGCCAGATAATAAATTGGCAGCAATACAAAAGATCCTTGATATACACACCACGCCTGAGGAAGCTGGAAAAGTATTTAGTAAAGTTAAGCCCAAACTCGCCGTATATTCTCATATTGTATTGCTTGGTGGTCTAACTGATGCAGAGAGTAATTTAGCAGTTAGAACGAGCAAGGTATACGATGGACAGGTTGTTATTGGTGAGGACCTCATGTCTTTTAATATTGGCGATAAAATAGGTATACAAGAGGCGAATTATGTCCTTGAAAAAAAATAATAAGTGATAGGTATAGTGAATAAGTTATCCTAAGCCTGTATATTTTATCCACTATTGGTTTACTAAAGACTTTAAGTGGATTACTTTGGAGAACTTAATGAAATTGCGTTGGATTATAACCTGTTTTTAACTAGTCAAAACGGATAACTTTACAGTATTTGATGTAAAGTTATCCGTTATTTTTTTGAAGTGGCACAGTCAATATGCCGATCATACCAGCCTCTCCATGAAAGCAGGTGCTTCAAAATGGAAAAAAGCGTCAGTCCTATCTATCAGAAACTGTTCAGCTCCGACTTAGCGGTTACATTAGCTCGTGCCGATGTGTTTATAGTGATTGGTCAAATATTAAGTATTGGGCAGTTTTCTGCCCACTAAGTGATGCCAGGAAAAAATAAACTGCTGGACATGAGGTTGGCCACTCTCCTGGTTTTGATCATGAAGATGATGTTCTTTCGACGAAAGGCCCTTTGTGGAGAGAGCATGTAGAAGTTAATCCATCTATCAGCCTTTTGGATGAGAAAAAGTCCCCACTTATGAAGGATTCCTGTATTTCATCCATAATATAAAGTTGTAGATAACCATTTTAGTAAGCTTACTATCCTAATCTAGAGGGGTCATATAAATTTCATTTTAGGGAGTGATTCCATTGTCAGAATTGATTTATGCAGGCTCGTTAAAGACGCTTGAAGATGAAGGTGCAAAGGTAATTAAAGCTGGTAGTCATGCAATTGCCGTATTTGTTTACGAAAAACAAGTCTATGCGGTGGATAACCGCTGCCCGCATATGGGTTTTCCCCTCCATACAGGAAGCCTATGTGATGGGATTTTGACGTGTCACTGGCATCATGCGCGCTTTGATATAAAAAGCGGCGGTACCTTGGATCCTTGGGCAGATGATGTCCCTGCTTATCCTGTCGAGATTAAGGCAGATGAGGTTTGGGTTCACCCGGTTCCATTTAACAAGGTGACAATCGAAAAATTAAAGAAGCGATTACGTGACGGCCTTGAGCAAAATATTAGTCTTGTCATCGCCAAAGCAGTTGTAGGATTGATGGAAGCGGGTTTTCCGGCGACAGAGATTGCAAAAATCGGTGTCGATTTCGGAACAACACATCGAAGGAGTGGATGGGGATCGGGATTAACGATTTTAACAGCCATGACAAATGTATTGCCTAAATTGGATAAAACTGGCCAGATAATGGCTATGTTTCAAGGCCTGGTTCATGTTGCACGGGAAAGTGCCGGAATGGGAACACGCTTTTTACTTGGATCCCTTCCTGTATTAAATGAAAAGAATACCCAATCATTCGAACAATTATCAGAATGGTATCGTCATTGTGTGGAGGTGCGTGATTCGCAGGGAGCAGAGCGGGTGCTATTGACCGCGATAGAATTGGGGTTCTCGGAAGAACAGCTTGCTGACATGATGATGACAGCGGTCACGGATCATTTTTATGTAAATACTGGTCATACTCTTGATTTTCATAATAAAGCATTCGAGATTTTAAATCAGATTGGTTTTGAGCATCGGCCCTATGTATTGTCATCCTTGATACCTGGTATCGGTGATGTATCCCGCAGTGAAGAATCCCATAGCTGGCAATCTCCTGTGAACCTGGTCAAACCATTAATGGAAGCGTTCCGGAAATTACCTAATATCCTTGCTGATGACACCTCACCAGGGGGCAATTATATAGATGAAACAGCCTTGACTCAACAAATTTTATCTGATGATCCTATCAAAACGGTAAATACCATGGTAGATGTACTTAAAAACGGCGTCACTCCTTCCCGTTTGGCCCAGATCGTAACCTTAGCGGCTGCAGACCGGATTTCCCGTTTCCATGTTCAAAATGATTTCAGGGATTGGATTACCGTACTTCATACTTTTACTCACGCACATGCGGTACATGAATCGTTACGCCGCTCTACAACACCTGAATTGACCAGGGCTGTTTTCCACGGAGCAATGAGTGTGTATCTTGACCGTTTTCTCAATACACCGTCTGCAAGAAGACCGGAACCAAAGGATGGAGAAACTGAACCGCAGAATCATTCAGAATTATTGGAGATGATGAATCAACAGCAGCAGGTTTCAGAATCAGCAAGATGGGCAGTAAATTATCTTGCACGCGGCGGTGATAAAAGTCAACTCTTAAATACGCTGGGACACGCTTTACTAAGGGAGGATGCAGAGTTTCATTCATTTCAAATGTATGAAGCAGCAATGATCGAACATGATTATTGGGAAAAAGAGGATTCCGAGTTTGCCAGGTATGCACAGGAAACATTGATTCTCGCGGTAACACGTTATCTGGCAGGCCATGCCCCAACTGCCAGGGAAATGCCGCATACAGCACAAATTGCCATGCGACTCCACCGAGGAGAAAAATTATTTGAAGATGATTAATCAACGAGGACAACAAAAAAGATGATATCTCTAGTGTCGATACAAATGGTAACGGCCAAGTGACTATACAAGAAGCAAAAGATGCAGGTTACAGCATGTCCATTATGAGCGATCATTGGCTATATCCTTATATGGACGATCGTGATAACGATGGGATGGTAGGAGAATAAAAGGGTGTCTGTTTTTTTATGTATTGAAAACAGACAACTAATTTATAGGATATGGTAAAGGCATTAATACGAAATTGGGAGAACAGCTGTTAGGCATGTAAAAATGGTATATCATTGAAAAGATCGATGTTTATTTATCGGTCTTTTTTTTTATTAATCAAAGACTAGCACAAACGCTGCGTGCGTACTAATCCGCCATCATTTCGCAATGTGAAATCTGAAGGAATCGCTCTGCTTAAGAAGATTACATGCTGCTTAATTTCCTGAGGATGAAAAAGCCTATAATACTCTAGGGGGAAAAAAGGGCTTTTTTGACGAAAAGTTTTTTTGACAAATAGCACTAATCTGTAATACTATATAGTAGTAGTCAGTGATAATGAATACCAGTAACACATAATACCAGTAACACATAATACCATAATTAATACCCTTAATTAAAGTTATATCAGAAAGGAGGAAAATAATGGAAAATATTACAGAGATGCTGAAAGGGGTGCTTGAAGGCTGTGTGCTTGAAATCATCAGCCGCGGTGAAACTTATGGCTATGAAATCACACAGCAGCTGCGAGAGCTTGGCTTCACTGATGTAGTTGAGGGCACAGTTTATACCATCACCATGCGGCTTGAGAAAAATAAATTGGTGGATATCGAGAAAAAGCCATCCAATATGGGGCCGCCAAGAAAATTTTACACACTTAACGCAGCTGGTAAAGAGCACCTCGAGCTATTTTGGAAAAAATGGGATTTCGTCTCAAGTAAAATTTACGAACTTAAGAGCAAAAAATTAAAAGGAGTGAAGTAATATGAACATTTTTGAGAAAATTATCGGAAGCCTGGAAGGTAAGCGGGAATGGAGGGACATGGAGGCACGTGCGAAGGCACTTCCCAATGAATACCGTACCGCTTACAAAGCTATCCAAAAATATATGTGGACTGCTGGCGGTGCTCCAACCGACTGGAAGGATAGCAGCCGTATTTTTATTGGCATTCTCGACCTTTTCGAAGAAGGAGCAGCTGAAGGAAAGAAGGTTACAGATCTTACCGGAGAGGACGTGGCTGCTTTCTGCGACGAGCTGGTGAAGGATGAGGAAACTTGGAAGGACAAATATAGAAAAAAATTAAACGACACGATAGATCGCGGGTGACTGCGAGTTCCAAAGGATCAAGTAGATAATTTCGGCTGAATAGTTGATTACCGATGTTTCAATTACACTATTCAGTTATATTTTTTGACCGGTAGTAAGTATTACAGATTACAAGTGATACTGAGTAGTGTAGTATATGAGCCTTGTATATAGGAGGGAAAAAATATGAGTAATCCAGCCATTTCAGTAAAAGGATTAAAAAAATCTTTTAACAGCAAGGAAGTCTTAAAGGACGTGGACCTTGAAGTGAGTCGAGGTGAAATCTTCGCACTGCTTGGTTCAAATGGAGCAGGCAAGACAACTGCAGTTCACATCCTATCGACTCTGATGAAACCAGATGGAGGCGAAGTGTGTATTTGTGGATATGACACCCAAATTCAATCAGAACATGTTCGCCAGAGTATTAGCCTGACAGGACAGTTTGCAGCTTTAGACGGCATACTTACCGGGAGAGAAAACTTGATAATGATCGCAAAGTTGCGGGGAGTTTCTAAACCGGCTCAAGTCGCAGACAACCTGCTTGCAAGATTTAGTCTAACTGAAGCTGCCAATCAAAGAACCGAAAAGTATTCGGGAGGAATGAAGCGACGGCTAGACATCGCAATGAGCCTGATCGGGACGCCAGCGGTCATTTTCCTGGATGAACCGACAACAGGGCTTGATCCTGAAGCCCGGATTGAGGTCTGGGATACCATCAAAGAGCTTGCAGGAGGAGGCACCACCATATTTCTGACGACCCAGTACCTGGAGGAAGCTGAAAAATTGGCAGATAGAATTGCCATCCTGCATGAGGGAAGAGTCATCAAGACCGGTACTCTTACTGAACTAAAGGAGATGTTCCATCCAGTAAAAGTAGAATACATTGAGAAGCAGCCGGCATTGGAGGAAATTTTCCTCGCGATCATCGGCAATAAAGGAGGATTAAAATGAAAAGCAGCACTGGGGTATTACTAGGGAGATTAATACGAAATATCATGCGCAGTCCTGATACTATTATCACGGTTGCCATTACACCGATTATGATGATGCTGCTGTTTGTCTATGTATTTGGCGGAGCTATTCAGACAGGAACGGAGAACTACGTGAATTATTTAGTGCCGGGAATCCTGCTGATCACGATTGCATCAGGTGTTGCCTATACATCCTTGCGGTTATTTAATGATGTAAAGGGCGGGCTGATGGCGCGTTTCATAACCATGCCAATTAAGCGATCTTCCATATTATGGGCTCACGTATTGACCTCGCTTATTTCCAATGCGTTCACTATTATGTTGGTTATTCTCATCGCCCTTTTAATAGGCTTCCGGCCTAACGCTGATCTTTTGGATTGGCTTGGGGTAGTGGGTTTACTAGGGGTGTTTACATTGGCACTAACATGGCTTGCGGTCATTCCCGGATTGACAGCAGGGTCTATGGAAGGGGCGACAGCGTACTCGTATCCGCTTATTTTCCTGCCGTTTATCAGTTCTGCTTTTGTCCCTACTGAAACCATGCCTAAAATAGTTCGTTTGTTCGCTGAGAATCAGCCAGTGACCTCAATTGTAAATTCAATAAGAGCCCTATTGTATGAAGGAGAAGCTGGCGATGGTATCTGGACCGCCCTAGTCTGGTGCGTCGGCATCATGCTCATCTCATACTTCATTGCCATCAAAGTATTTAAACGCCAATTAGGATGAGCACACCAAAACAATTAAAAAATCTGGGTAAATATGTTAATTTCGGTTTGTAATCTCCTATCCTGGTTTAACAAACTTAGTTTAATCAGCAAAAAAAAGGGAGGGTACCTTATTTTAGGTATGGTCCCTTTTATCATTTTTTAACCCAGCAGCAAAGAGGGGGCCATTAGCAGTCATAGTTGATAGAATCCGTGCCATTTCTTGGGGAGATTCCTTCCTGCCACTATCCAGCCATTGCTGAATGACTCCTATATGTGCAGATGCGACGTAGGAAGCTAAATATTGTCCTGGAACCAGTAAATCATCTTCCTTAATAAATGCATCCGGATTATTTCCAAACATTGTTTTCCAAATAAAATGTTTCAGCCTTGATTGAAATGATAAATCTCCCTTTGGACCTAATACAGCTTTCATAAAATCACTATTTTGATTTATATATTCAAAAATTGACACCGCAGCGGGAAGTGGTGTTAAGGTCGCCGAATTGGTTTCAAGTATGGCAATAACTCCTGGGAAGTTCTGTTTGGCAATTCGGTACATCTCAAGCATAATTTCGTCTTCACATTTCGTTATTAAATCAAATTTGTCTTGATAGTGTGCATAAAATGTACCTCGATTAATCCTTGCTCTGGTTGTTATGTCTTTTACTGTTATCGCATCGAAACCTTTTTCCTCGATTAATTCTACGAGTGCATCCCGGATGGATTCTTTTGTCCGAATGACCCGTAAATCCGTATTACTTTCACGCAAGGTACTCCCTCCCAAAAATATTATCCAACACATTTATATAAAGTGTTCCGTAACCAACACATCTGACATTGTTGATGATTGAGCAGTAAGCAATTCAATAATAAGATTAGAAGTATAATAAACAACAGGTTGTTCGTTATTATAACAAAAAATACGGGGAGGAATAAATATATGTTCAAAAACAAACTGTTATTAGCTGCTCCAATCATCGCATTGGCCATTATTTTTATATTCTCGCTTACATTGTTTCCATCAGTACAGCCACAGCCGAAAAATCTGCCGATTGCCATCGTAAATGAGGACGACGGAGTGGAAGTTCCAAATCAGCCAAATTTGAATATGGGGAAAACGATAATTGAAATGATACAAAAGAATTCAGGTTCTGCAGATGGTGAAGACCCAGCTGTGAAATGGGTAAAAGTAAAAACAGCAGAAGAGGCACAAAAAGGAATGGATCATCAAAAATATTATGCAGCATTAGTCATTCCGAAAGATTTCAGTGTGAAACAGGCTTCTTTCAAGACGGCAGCACCTTCCTCACCTGAAATTCAAATATATATTAACCAGGGAATGAATACAGCTGCTTCCGCAATGGCAGGACAGTTATTGAATGGAATAGTTGACAATATGAATAACAATGTCCGTAAAGAACTCCTTGATGGACTTGAAAAACAGGGAGCAGCCATAACAGTGAAACAAGCTGCAAGCTTAGCAGCTCCTATTACAAAAAAAGTTGCGAATGTGAATGAAATCGGTACTAATAGTGCAAATGGCAATTCTCCTGTATCCTTATTCCAGCCGTTATGGATTAGCAGCTTAGCAAGTGCAGCGATTCTCTTTCTTGCCGTTAGTAAACTGCCAATAGCTAATCGAAAAGAGAACCTTAGGGCAAAGGCAGTGCAAGTTTTAATGGCTGCAATGATTTCCCTTGTCATTGGATTTGGATTAACGTGGTTAGCAGAGGGAATGGTAGGATTTAATATTCCGGATTTCCTTGATACAGCATTATTTTTAGCAGTTACTTCATTCAGCTTTATCCTAATGATTTTAGCTGTACTTTCATTCGTTGGCATTAAAGGTATCCCAGTCTTTGCCTTATTGTTATTCTTTGGCGCACCTTTACTGGCACTGGCACCTGAAATGATGTCTCCAATATATCGAGAGTGGATTTATTCTTGGCTGCCAATGCGTTTTATGATAGAAGGTTTGCGTGAATTATTCTTCTTTGGTAAGGGACTAACCTGGAGTTCACCTTTATCTGCCCTTGTATGGATTGGAGCAGTAAGTTTGGCCATCATACTAGCTTCTGCTTTAAAAATGAATTCATTAAAAGAGCAAACACAGACTGGAAATTAGAGATAATCATAAACAAGCGATCTCCATATATTAGAACGGCTTGTTTTAGAAAAAGCGGGAGCGATACTTCAATATGAGGTGTCGCTTTTTTTATTGAGCTAAGAGCAGTTAGTTTAATAAGAAGTTCCGAAAATACGGGAATTCATTTGTTGTTTTTTAAGTGTACAGGAGCAATATGCTTAAAAATTGCATAAGTTGGATTGGTGGGTAATCAGAAAAAAAGAGGAGGAGATCCCTATTTTTTATCATATAAAAGAATTGCAGTATCAGGCTAAGCCTGAAAGACCCGATCCAATTTTTGCAAAAAAGTTACAGGAAGTACTGGGAGGGCAATTTGGTGAAATCTCTGTTGCACTTCAATATTTATTTCAAGGGTGGAATGTAAGAGGGAATGGAAAGTATAAAGATTTACTAATGGATACTGGGACAGAAGAGCTTGCACATATAGAGATGCTGGCAACCATGATAGCCCGTTTGTTAGATAATGCGCCAGTAGGAGACCTGGAAGAGGCCGCGAAAGATCCAGTCTTAGGAGCTATTCTGGGTGGGATGAACCCGCAGCATGCGATTGTGTCAGGACTGGGTGCAATGCCATCTGACAGTGTCGGTAACCGTTGGAAGGCAGACTATATTGCTGCAAGTGGCAACCTTTTAGCTGACTTCAGAGCTAATTTAAATGCTGAATCTCAAGGGCGGCTCCAGGCAGTTCGTTTATACGAGTCTACAAATGACGGAGGCGTAAAGGATATGCTGTCTTTTCTTATTGCACGCGACACGATGCACCAAAACCAGTGGATTGCGGCTATTAAGGAACTTGAGGAAGCAGAAGGAGGAATCGTTGTCCCGGTAGCATTCCCTAAAGAGCTTGAAAAACGTGAAGTCTCTTATACTTTATTTAACTTTTCACAAGGTAATGATAGTGCAAAGGGACGGTGGGCACATGGAACGAGCATGGATTGTCAGGGTACTTTCAATTATGTCGAACATCCGCTTCCATTTGCTAAGGCACCAAAGCTAAAACCGGCGCCGCCATATATTTTTAATACTCCACCACAAGCTCTAAAGATGAACCCGACAAATATTCCTCCCAGCATGTGCTAAATTTTAATTAGATAGCAGCAATACTGTTTTAATTAGAAGCAATGCCCCCTTTTCCAAACGAGTGGGGCTCTTTTACTACTATTAATCAAATAATACATAGGGAGAAGTTCTCGCTTTGTATTTATATTATTTTATAAAATTTATTTATCGGTGTTACTTGATGGTATTTTACGAGAATATAAAGCGATAATCCCTCCAATAACAATTAATAGAATGTCGATAACGATTTCAAACCCTTGAAATGCACCAATATAATTTACTAAAAACCAGCTTTTTCCGCCATTAGTCAAATGATTAATAAATCCGCCTACACCTTGAATAAGGAAGAGCAGACTAACTCCATTAATGAATTCTTTCATGATGAACACCTCTTACTTTCTTTTAATTTAATATGCCTCTAAGTCCAATATTGAAAAAAATTGCTCCTGCAACACCTGTTGCGGCCAGGAGTGAAGAAATAGGAGCTTCATTTAATTTGAATTTGATTTTATTAAGTAATTGCTGAAGCCTCTCTTTAAACCTACAATTAATCCCTAACAATAGCAGAGAAGGAAGAATCATGATCAGATTGTACCCAATGATTATAAAGACAGAAGGTGCAGTCTTGATATCTAGATGATTCATTAAAAAGATTGAATAAAAATAAGGCAAAGCAGTTACAAATTCAATTAGGAAAACAACCATTCCCACTACAATCATCCCTTTAAGGGTTATATTATTAGAGATAATTGAAATGAAACATTTCTTTGTGGATTCTTGTGGTTTACTAAAATTTATTATTGCAGGAACAGCACCCAATAGGATATAAAACCAATTAATAAAGTCAAATTCTGATAATTGTTCTACCTTCTTCAAGAGTGAATTTCCACCAAAGTAAAGCAGCAAACCTAATGTAATATACCCTAACTGTGTAATAAACAAAAAAACAAGCAAACGTGAAGATAATTGATTCGGTTGTGTCAATATCATATAAGCTGTTACAGCAAGTACTCCAGGGCTTAATATATCAATGAATGCACAAATGGAAATATACATTAGGGTTGTCGATAAATCTATGGATGAAGAAGGCATCAATAGTTCATTGTTTCAAACATATCAATAGTACCCTTTCTTAAAAGGTGGTATTATAATAACACACTGTGCTAAAAATATAATAACACACCGTGCTAAAAAAAGGAAGTGTTTTATCATGCCAAGAATCGTTAATCACGAACAAAAACGGAAAACAATCGCCGAAGCAGCATGGAATATTATTAAGGAAGAGGGGGTTGAAAGTGCATCTATACGCAGGGTTGCAGCAGAAGCAGGGATGTCTGCAGGAGCGTTAAGACATTACTTTTCTACTCAAGACGAAATGTTATTGTTTATCATGAATTACTACTTAGAGGAAGGAAAAAAACGTTCTCAAAACAAAGAGTGGTCGGAAAAACCATTGCGGGCAGTAGAAGAAGTACTATTAGAGCTTGTACCAATTGATGACGAAAAGAAGACTGAAACGAGTGTCTGGTGGATATTTGCACTGCGTTCACTTACAAGTGATACATTAAAAGAAAAGAAAGATGAAATGACTAACGGTACATATGAATTAGCGAAATCAATGCTCGAGATCTTAGTTCTAAAGGGGATTTTATTGGATTCCATTAATGTTGAATTAGAAAAGATAAGGCTATCGGCATTGATTGACGGATTGTCAATCCATGCTTTGTTAAGACCTGATGTGTATACTCCGGAAAAGGTAAAGGAAGTAATTCGGACTCATTTAGAAACACTTTGCAATTAAAATCAATGGAGTTAATTAGTGGAAGTTAATAACTCTTTAAATATCTTAACTTAAACCTTATATTTTACAAACTGGCGCTTCTCAGAAATGAGGAAAAGCGCCTTCTTCATGAAAAGGACCAGATTGATGAGTAACAGCTGTTTTGTAGTAATGCGATTTGTGGTGGCAGACTTTTTAAAGGCCAGGGCACTTCATTATCTATCATTGCACCAGGCTTTGAATTATGAGTAACTACGATATATGCTATGAATTCTTAACAAAATGACAAATATGTTTGACCTAATGTAAAGAATCCTTTACAATAAAGAAGAAGGATATGGTAATAGGGGATGTTAAATATGCTGAGGAATAGAGTGAAGGAATTAAGAGCGAGGCATAATTATACACAATCTGATTTAGCTAAATTGGCTGGTGCCACCCGTCAAACCATTGGCATGATTGAAAAAGGGGACTATGCGCCGTCTGTGCTGTTAGCATTGAAAATCGCTAAAGCACTGCGTGTCGATTTAGAGGAAGTGTTTTGGATAGAGGGGGAGGAGGAGTGATCATGGAACGGTTTTTGCGTTCACCTTTTACAATGAGCGTGTTTCTGATTGGGCTTGCGGTCATTTATTCAATGAGCATCGTTTTAGAGCAGCGGAATTACATGACGACAATGATTTTTATTGCTTATGCTATTTTTGTCATCATCTATTTCGGAACAATGGTTTATTTTAACCGTAAGTACCCAGACCGGAAGATTCGTATTCTTACCTTTATCCCTTATGAACTGAAAGAAGAAGATGAAGGACATCAATATATTACGTACCGTGCTTGCCGCAAGGTGTATATTTATTACTATTTTGCAATTCCGGCAGCGATTGTTGCGGTGACACTGTTTAGAGATGTCGAGCTGCTCCCTGTCATCGCTTTGACTGTACTTGGCATTGGGCAGTATTTTATTTTTTGGTCGGAAGTTAAAAAACTTTATGAATAAAGGGGAGGACGTGGGAAATGCTTTTATCGTATATTTTTGTATTTCTTCTGGCAGCGATTCCGTTATTTGAACTTATTACTGTGATTCCATTGGCTATCATCGGTGGTTTATCTCCAGTATTGACAGCGATAGTTGCCTTTTTAGGGAATGCTCTGACAGTGGTTTTGTTAATTGTTTTTGTGGATCAAGTAAAGAAATGGATGAAAAAGAGAAAACAAAAGAAGCGTATGCAAGATGTAATGCATGTGGAAGAAGTTGCAGCAGCCCAAGCAGATCCTGAGGGCATGGAAGAGTCGAAAAAAAGCAAGCGTGCCCGTGCACTTTTTGATAAATATGGCTTACCCGGCTTAGCGATCATTGGCCCTTTTTTCGTGGGATCTCATATATCCGCGTTTATGGGTATGAGCTTTGGTTCGACAAGAAAGAGGGTAACTGGCTGGATGCTGGCCAGTTTATTCCTTTGGACAGTCATTATCTCTGTAGCTGCAAGTTATGGAATCACCTATTTTATGCCTCATGTCGAAGAAGATGGTTTTTTAGTCCGCCTATTCAGCAACTAATACTTCATATAGAGACCTTTAAGATCCTTCATATTAATACAGTTTTCGGGCGCTTTTGCATAGAAAGTGTCCTTTTTGTTTAATAAAGGTTCACTCAGGTCGGAAACGGATTCAGTCATTCTGCATGGTAGAGTGATAAAGAAAAGGGCAGTATACTTTTTAGGGTACCTGGATAAATGGTATTGTAAAATTGCGGTTTGATGTATTGCGGAGTAAAAGCCCAAAAGAACAAAAGTGGTGCGTAACTTAATACCAGGCCATTAAATATGATTTAAAACTTGGCAGAAGAAAGGATACTATATGAAATCTATACTATTAATCGGACAATCCAACATGGCTGGCAGAGGATTTTTGGAGGATGTGCCGTCTATTATTAATGAGAACATACATATGCTGCGAAACGGTAGATGGCAGATGATGGCGGAGCCAATAAACGTTGATCGCCACGTAGCTGGTGTTGGGCCGGCCGCCTCTTTTGCCGAGGCCTGGACAGAGGGTCATCCAGGCGAGAGGATTGGGCTTATTCCATGTGCAGAGGGAGGCAGCTCTATTGATGAATGGGCAATTAATGGAGTATTAACAAGACACGCGATCTCTGAAGCAAAATTTGCAATAGAAACAAGTGAACTAGTCGGAATCCTGTGGCATCAGGGTGAAAGCGACAGTTACGGAGAACGGTATAAAACATATGAAACTAAACTGCTTTCATTGTTTAAACATTTGAGAGAAGAATTGAATGCAAAGGATATTCCTATCATAATAGGTGAGCTGGGACATTATCTGGGACAGTCGGGATTCGGGAAAAGTGCGGCAGAATTTAAACAAATAAACGAGATCTTATCTAAAGTGGCTCATTCCGAAAAGAATTGCTATTTTGTAACCTCAAAAGGCTTGACGGCAAATCCAGATGGCATACATACTGATGCTGTTTCCCAAAGGAAATTTGGATTAAGATATTATGAAGCTTTTTCAAAACAAAAGCATGTTTTAGATAGTTTGGATAGAGAAGAGGAATGGATCGAAAAGGCAGCAAAGCGTGAACTGACGAAAAATGAACGGATTTTTGCAGAAAGTACGAAATTTGCATTAGGAGAAATGAGCTTTGAGGAGTTTTCAAATGCTGTCTCTCATAAATAAAATTTAAATATAGAAGAGAGCTTACCTGTAAACTTAAAGGGTTCCGTTTTGAGGTGCTTTTCTAAAAATATGCACCGAATTGACAGTTCTTTTTGACATCTCCAATGGCTATAATAGAGCAAAACTCGCCCCAAAACTGGGCGAGTTTTCTTTGTTATAGATTCCGGCTCTTTTTAAACAAAATCACTTTATAGTTTAAGTTCAACATTACTCCCTTAATGTGCAGGGATAAATCAAAAAACGTCTTCTTACCTAAGAAAACCGTCCAATTGGGGAATGGCTATTTAGAATGCATGACATACCTGGACTGATAATATTTGGAAGGTTATCAGTTTAATGATTTATTTTAATTTCTCTGTCTCTTCGCAAAGTATAGCTCGGCTTCGGGCTATATCAATAATGCCCCGAAAAGTGCTTATCTTACAACAATGTAATGTTTATGTAATCCAAATCGATAGGAAGAATACCCGCTATTTTTTATAATGAAATCATCAAGTAGTTAAAAGAAAGGAGAGGACAGTATTGAAAAAGCTATTCGAACTCCTGTTTGCGATTGTTGTAGTCCTTGTAGATGGAAAGCGGGCGGCCGCTGAATTAAATGATCAAATCTGCTAAGGTTTTTTATTCTTGGATGCGCTCCATCCACAAAAAATAGATAAAGGGGAAGATTATTAATGAAAAGTTTTGTTGGGGTTTTATTTGCAATCGTTATTTTGATTGCTGGATTGTTTATTATTGTTCCAAAGGAAGACATGGATCATTTTAACCCATTAGTAGCTAAAGACGAAGTGTATGTACAGATTAATGAGGAAGCTGTTCCAAAGGGCAGCCGATATGAGTATACACTGATCGGATATAACGAAGAAGGCGAAGAAAAGGAAATTACGTTTGGCTCCGGGAAAGTATTAAGGGAAAATGCCTTTTTAAAAGTAGAAGTGAAAGGCTCCTTCGTAGATGAGTGGGAAGAGGTGCAAGCGGGGGAACTGCCAGCGAAAGCAGCGGCAAAACTTAAGTAGGAATTATGACAAGCGGGCGCATTCATAAAAAGGAATGCGTCTTTTATTGCAAAGGCTGTTTTGATAAAGTTTGTTGCTTTTTCAAAGCTGTTTTAATTTGCTGAGTTGATTGGAACAAAAATCAACGGGCGGACTTCATAAACAAAAACAAGAATCTTTTTAAAAGAACCATTATAAAAGGCTATAGCGGAAAGCCATAGCCATTATTGGACATTATTTTTTATTTTTATCCGCATATACAGCCATAGCGTCACACATGAATTGTGCTAAGCCTTCACCAAATTTGTCAATATTCTTCGTGAAGCGCTCGTCATCAACATACATTTGCCCCAATCCCTTGAATGCATCAAGAGAGTAGTTCCCCAACTTATTTAAGAATTGATACCACTCTTTAATCCCTTCTTGAGCTTCTTTGGAATCTGGTGAGAGATGGCGAATGGAGGCAAGGCTGCGATAAATGTCGTTGAACCTTTCCTGATCGAAAGCCGTCATGTTTTTCGCTTTTTCATTTGCTTCATCAACTGCCTTGTCACCCCACCTTTCTCTTGCTTCTTGTTCATATGGGTTATGGCTAAAGTCAAAGCCTTCGAACTTTTCCTGTTTAGACATTTGTATTTCTCCTTTCGAATGTTGGATGGTTTTTTCAATAGTCCCGATCATCTTTTCGAGCCGTCTCTTTTTCTCGAGAAGCATCTTATGCTGCATGATCAGCGCTTCCTCCCGGTCAAAAGAAGGACTATCAATGATTTCCTTGATTTTTTTCAAAGGGAAGCCGAGCTCTTTAAAAAATAAGATTTGCTGCAGGGTCTCGAGATTCTCGTCAGAATAAACCCGATAACCGGCCTCAGTGGTTTCATCTGGAGTTAATAACCCAATTTCATCATAATGATGCAGTGTGCGCACACTAATTCCCACTAATTCAGCTACTTCCTTTACTTTCATCGTGTTTCGCTCCCTTCACTAGTTACTATAAAGTATCCTGTAACGTGAGAGTCAATATGATTTTTTAAAAATATTAAAAGCAGTTACAGAATTCATGTTGTCTGAGTAAATTCATTGGGTGGAAAAGGTGGGGGGACGTTTATAGCAAGGGTATCTCTTGATTCTGTTGCAAGCAAAAAGACCTCTTTTTCGAGAGGTCTATGTTTTATACTTCAATAATCCGGGAATTCACCGGAAACCATTAGATGGATGTTTTTACTGAAAAATAAGAACGTAACTTGATCTTATTTAACCTCAATATGAGTTAGGATTCAGAAAGCTTATTTCGGTCAATGGGCTGAGGCGGCTGCTCCATCCAGCCTCGTTCAATCAAAAGTTTCAGTCCTTCTTCACCGTACTTTAAAACTTCAGTAGTAATTAAGGAATAATGGAGGGCTACATCCTTCCGCATGGTGACAGATAATGCATCCGCAAGTGCTGACACAGCAATTTGGTTAGCAGTAGCTATTATAAAAAGCACTAACCTGTCAGAAAACGGAGAAACTGTTGAATTCGTTACTTCCACAGGCAATGGGAAGCCAGTATAATGATTACTTTCATTCAATAATTTTTCAAACGAATCCACTTGCTTTTCAGCCAGTTTTTTTCCTTTTAATAAATAATTCTTTATTTCCTTATCTTTGGTTACCTGTATTAATCCCATTAATAGGATTAACCCAATAGCATTTCTTTCAATTTCAACAAAAAGCTCGGATATTTCAATCGAATTTAGAGGTCTTTTTTCACCAAACCAGGTAGATAGTATTGATGGCCGTTCCTGAATGTATTGAACATTCTCCGGATATTCCATGCTTGGAGCCCGATCGAGTATACCTTTTGAGAGCATAATGCCTAATGCTTTCTGGTGTATTTCTGTCTCACGGTACAGACACTCTTTGAAAAATTTATATAAATCTAATCGCGTAACTCTTTGTATAACATTTGCATAACTAGGGATAATAACCTGCCCTCCGCGATAAAGGAAGCTTAATGCGAAATATTCTGTATATAAAGGAGGAGCTGATAAATCAATATCTTTATCTGAAAACCCATCTGGTATTGGGAACCCTTCTTCTTTGAATATGTATTCGATTTTTTCAATAATCGATTCAACTAAAGCCAAAACCTCTTCAATGATTGACTTTATTTTCTTATCTTGAAGATGCTGCTGAAAATGTTTGTAAAAACATCTTACTGCAGTGTTTGACTGGTATATTTTCCAAAGAGCTGCGATTTCAGCCGTTGTTAATTTTACTTTACGTTCTTCCATATATAAACACCCTCCTAGTGAATAGTATGTCTAAAAGGGATGATAAAAATAACTCCAAACATTTATGTGTTGGATGACTTGTTCTACTTCTCCGTTACGATTGTGTCGTATATATTGCCAGCCTTTATATTCGAGTATAAAGAATGAGAAGATTAAACCTAAAATCAATCTACCTAAAATTGAAATCCAACCTTTTTTCATTGTTACACCCCTTAATTTAGGCATAAAGGAACCGACAACAAATTATTTGGGAATTATGATAATTTCAGTTTATTATAGTTGGTTTTTGTTGAGAACAGGCAACTTTAAACAATCATTTTAGTTACTGTCATATCGTCATGGTCAGCTAATCGAAGGGGAAGTGAACTCTGTTAAGAATGCATCATTAATCTCGAAGGAAACTAAGTTTATAGTTCACTATCGGGTAATTTTGATCACACGTGAGTTGTCTAAAAATACTTCTTATAAAACGTCATAATGCAAGTTATTATGAACTGCATTTATCGCTATTCAGGAATCTTTTCATAGGCTAACTTCAAAATAATTTCCTTATGCTGAGGATATTTGGATAAAAGGTCTGCTTGTGTGAACATTTCAAAATCCTGAAATTCAAAGCCTGGAGAAACCATACAGCCTGCTAAAGAGAATGTATCTTCCTCCATAATAGAGGAACCAAAGATTGAATTTTTCGGCACTAAAGCTTGAGGTACTTCTCCATTATCAAGATTTAACCCTAATTTCATTTCTTCATATTCACCATTTTCGGTGATGACATGAATGGTTAATGGACTTCCGGCGTGAAAATACCATAATTCATCCGACTTCAATCGATGAAAGTGGGACACATCATTGGAAGTTAACAAGAAATAAATGCTTGTATAAAGCTTGCGGGTTCCCTCGAATTTCACAGACAATTCCTGATCTGACGTACATTCCTCTGAGTGAAAGGTTCTTTTATAATATCCTCCTTCTGGATGAGGAGTTAGTCCAAGCTTTGAAACCCAGTAATGTTCATTCTTCATCTTACATGCTCCAATCCCTAAATTCAGTTTTATTAAAAGTCATTATATTTTTTGAATTTTGAAGGCCATTTTTTCTTTTTTAAGTACTTTTCATTAAGTACTAATATCTTCCCGCTCTCAGCAGGTATGTATTTTTTATACACAGATTTATATTTTTCAAATGCCAGGTGACCTAAGAAATAAATCGGTAAGATCATGAATAGAAGGGTCAGCAGCTGCAGCAGCCAATTGTAATTCTCGCCAAAGATATAAATCGTCAATACGGCATCTGCTACAATGGAAACCATAAAGGTGATAAGTATATTACATATATGAAAAGGGATCATATTATGCTTTTCCCGAAACATTTGCTCCAGTTCATTTTTGATAAAAAGGGTCGTAAATACTGATATCACAATGACAAAAAGCGAAATAAAGTATGTAAGAACAGTATTCATGATTTCCGCACGCTCCTTCAATTACACTGGAAGAAAAATCTGATGCTTTATAACCTATACTATCGGTTTTTGATGAGAACCTCAATGATAGATAGGATTTTAGATTTTCTTGTATTGTTCATAAATCCCAAAATAAAAGTTTTCCTTTGAACTTGAAAAAGTAAATAGTAATGAATGGACCAGAAGAAGTCAGTTCCATTTAAGATTAACAGCACGAAAGAGGAAGTCCGGGAGGCAATCATTAATGATGATAAGCATATTTAACTTATACACCTGAAAAAAATAAAGGGCTGCGTTTTCGGCTGATAAATGGCAAAAAAAATGACCTGTGAATTGGCACACGTCCTTTTCCTTATTTCGGTTTTTAGCCTCTTTCATCATTTTTGACATAGCAATTGACATCATATTCTATGTTGGACAATAAGTATTGTCCTCTTAAATGCAGTGCAAAAATAGCTGTCAATTTTCAATGCCACATGAACTGCCGGCAATATCATTTTCCTTATTCAACAAACGGGGCAGGTTTCTTTAAGAGGGGATTAAACATATTGTAGTGTCATTATTGTGAATGAGATATGGGGGATATGCAATTGAAAGAGAAGTTTTTAGTAATGTTTTCTATGTTAATTTTACTTTTCATAGTAGTTGTTCCAATTGTATTTGCGAGTTCACCTTTTGTTATTGGTGAAGAAAAGGCAGGGGGCTATCAATACACTGTAATAAAAGAACAAAATTCATTTACTTGGAAAATTGGTCACCAAGGCAACATATCTACTATTGTAGAGAATATGGATAATAAAGAGGATTTGGAGCATTTTAGAACCGCTGTTGAGGATGTTAACATGGATATATTTGAAATAATACTATCTGCATCCTACTTTTTAATTGTTGTTATAACAACGCTAATTTTCTATAAGAAGACCAAACAAATACCTAAAAGTAGTGGTGCAATTATTGCTATACTTGCAGGAATTGCAGTTTACTATACAATAGAAAATTCTATTAACCTAAATACTGCATTACAGGATGCGAAGTTTTATTATTCGATGCTAACCAGTTAAAAATTTATATTCCACTAACGGGTGCAAGCGTTGAAGATCCAGTTAGGACCGGCAGAACATTTTTCTTATTCGACTAAAA
>NZ_JCAXER010000041.1:0-34632 GCF_059758675.1 Cytobacillus sp. GQ23 | reverse complement strand
AGTTAGCACTCTTTTAACCTCTTATCCAATAAATACTACGGGGATTGAGACCTCTCTGAAAACTAGTTAGAAAATAACCGAGAAAATATATTGAATTTTCTTTTTTTTTAAAATATAATCACTTTAGTGAATAACATTCACCAAAATGATAATTTAGGGGGCAAGAGAATGAAAAGATAAAAACAATTAGAGGATAGAAAAAAATTGTGCAATTTTTTCAACGGAATAAATGGAAGCGGATACACTACATACAATCTTTGATTCCCTTTAACTTCGACAAGAGCAGGTGTAAATATTGGATACTAATCATCCTATGAATCTCGAAATGTAATTTCGCTTCTATAATTCAGATTTACAGTAAAAATCTACTAATCTTGTGTATTTGAAAGTTTTTTGGATTTCTAGATTAATGAAAAAATTAGGAGTAAAGAGATATTACATCGCACAAAGGAGTGAAAAATGAAATGGAAGTAACTGAAGAAAAACAACTGAAAAAACAAATATCAAAAACGAAACGCACAATTATAGACAGTGACATTCATAATTATACGTCGCTAGAAGAAATTAAAAAATATTTACCAAGAGTCTACCGCGACCAGATCGATTTATGGGGGTGGCGGCTTCCTGGTTCTTTATATTTAAACGGTGGTACAAATGTTGGTCAAAGGGCAGACTCAATCCCACCTGACGGCGGCTTCCCTGGTAGCAATCTTGATTTCATGAGCTCTCAATATTTGGATCCATTTAATGTTGAATACGGCATATTAACCGGTAGTGATTACTCTTGTCAAGCATCGCCTGATGTGGATTATGCAGCAGCTATCAGTTCAGCGATTAATGAATATACTTTGGAGCATTGGCTTGGGAGAGACCGTAGGCTGAAAGGATCAGTGTTTATTCCAAAGCAGGAACCTGCGCTTGCTGCAAAAGAGATTCATCGTGTCGGCTCACACGCGGACATGGTGCAGGTTATTGTAGCGAGCGGAGCTGATAAGCCCTATGGAAATAGGTACTATCATCCGATTTATGAAGCTTGCGTCGAACATAATCTGCCTTTTACCATTCATGTTCTAATGGAAGGTGTTGGCATGAACCCACCTACGACAGGGGCAGGTTGGGTTTCCTACTATCCGGAGTACCGAGCAACCCGACCACAGGTTATGGCGGCACATTTAGCAAGCTTTATCTATGAAGGGGTATTCGAGAAATTCCCTACTTTGAAGGTCGTGCTGCAGGAAGCAGGCGTGTTTTGGCTGGCTCCTTATTTATGGAAGTTGGATGAGGATTGGAAAGCATTACGCTTTCAGACACCATGGGTGAAAAAACCACCTAGTGAGTATTTCCGCAGTAACATTAAAGTGTCCTCACAGCCACTTGAGCCGACGCCAAATCAAGAAATGTTCCGACAAATGATGAATGCTGTTTATGCGGATGAAACTTTATTATATTGCAGTGATTATCCGCATTGGGATTTTGATTCACCTCTCAAGACATTTCCCAAACTTGATGATGGATTATGGGAACGAATTTTTTATCAAAATGCCGCTGACTTATATGGTCTGCCAGCAAGAAAAAAACAAGGAGGGGACTGAGTGATGACTGCATTTTTAGTTGGAAAAGCATCTGAGATTCCTGAAGGAGGTAAGATGATAATTGAAGCGAACGGACGCAGCATCGGTGTTTATAATATCGGCGGGGAGTTTTTTGCAATCCGTAACACCTGCCCTCATCAGGGAGCTGCTCTTTGTTCAGGTATTACGACAGAGTTTATCAACTCTACAGGTCCGGGCAACTTTGTTCATGAACGTGAAGGCGAGATTGTACGGTGCCCTTGGCACCAATGGGAATTCGAAATTAAAACGGGGTGCATGGTCGTCGATCCGAAGAAGAGAACTAAGAGCTATGAAGTAACAGTGGAACGATTCGATGTCTCTATTGAAGACAAGGAAGTATACGTTCACATTTAAACTATACCATTATCCGGGCTTCTGTTTGATCTTGATTTAAAGGTAAATTTAACTCATAAGTCCGACTTGTGCTTCGGGTTCTTTTCAAGCAATAGTTTTAAATGCAGTATAGGAAAATTTTAAAGAAAAGGAAGTTGTTTTTTGTGAGCATATGATATCCCGGTTGAAGCGGCAACTAATTGAATTTATGAGTTGTTCCTTCCCTGTCTAACGAATTGTTTGGTTTTTAGTTTATATCAGGCTACCTACGAAGCTTTAAAGATCGAGGGTAGCTAAAAGGAGGAATTCTATTGATGGAAAAACAACAGCCATCTAAAAAGACATCAACAAAAGCACTTGTGGCGAGTTTAATAGGTAGCTCGATCGAGTGGTATGATTACTTTCTCTATGGTACTCTTGCCGCGCTGGTCTTTAATAAAATATTCTTTCCTACCGCAGATCCTGTAGTTGGATTGCTTATTGCTTATGCATCGTTCGCACTTCCTTTTTTTATTCGTCCGTTAGGTGGGGTCATCTTCAGCCATATCGGCGATAAAATAGGCCGAAAACGGACACTTGTTCTTACGTTGTCATTAATGGGTGGCGCCACAGTTTTAATTGGATTGCTGCCTACTTATGAAACAATTGGTATTTGGGCACCAATTTTACTTATTTCCTTAAGACTTATACAAGGGCTTGGGATAGGTGGAGAATGGGGTGGTGCCTTGCTACTCGCAGTTGAGTATGCACCTAAAGGACGGAGAGGTTTCTTTGGAAGTGTGCCTCAAATGGGAGTTACAATTGGATTACTTCTCGGAACGATATCCATAACCCTCATGACTGCATTACCTGACAACCAATTTTTGGCATGGGGTTGGCGCCTTCCGTTTATTTTAAGTGCTGTTCTCGTATTCCTTGGGTTATGGATCCGTAATGGAATAGATGAAACACCCGCGTTTAAAGAAGCAAAAGAGAGTGATAATATTTCCAAAGTTCCGCTCATCGATACTTTCCGTTACAACTGGAGATCTGTATTAATTGCTGTTGGGTTAAAAGCAGGAGAAACGGCTCCGTTTTACATTTTCTCGACGTTTATTATTGCCTACGCAACTGGGCACCTTGGATTCACTGCAACACCGGTGCTTAATGCCGTTACAATTGGAACAATCATTACGACCATTGCGATACCATTTATGGGTTCTCTTTCTGATAAAATAGGCCGAAAACCCCTGTTCATTGGCGGAACGATCGCAATAATTTTGTATGCGTTTCCATACTTCTATATACTCTCGTTAGAATCCACCCTATGGTTAACTATTGCGACAATTATTGGTTTAGGTATATTATGGGCGCCAGTTACTGCTGTACTTGGGACGTTGTTTTCTGAAATATTTCCTACAAATGTTCGCTATACAGGTGTAACTGTCGGCTATCAGATTGGGGCAGCATTGGCCGGAGGCACGGCACCATTGATTGCTACAGCGTTGATGAATGGTTTTAACAATTCATGGGTACCTGTTGCTCTTTACATGATGTTTATCGGTTTAATTTCCCTTATAGCAATTTTTAGTGCTAAAGAAACAAGGGACCTAGATTTGGAAAAAGAAAACGAAAAAACTGAATATTACGATTACCCAAACGTCATAACGAAGTAATAAAAGAGGATATACTTTCGGGTTCGCATTTCTTTTAAATGGTCATTACAACAGGTAATAAGAAATTTAGTTAATTCACTTATAGTGACAAAAGACTGAATCCAAATGTGCAAAAAGGTATTTTACTTGTATCCACAATAAGATATGAGGGGGTCCGGATCATATCATTTTAAACAGAAATATGGAATTAAACAAAATATGGAAAATGTTCTATATCCCCTCTTCCTTTAAATAAGTAAAAATGGTTACTTTAATCAAACCATATATTAAAAATCCAATATTAAAAAAATAAATTAAAAAAGAGTATCACAATCTGAGATAACCGTGTAGAGAGGGAGTTAAAACCAATGTCTTCAATATTATATAAGTATTTTATGCCGACGAGAGTGGAAGTTGGCAATGGTATATCTGAAAAAACAGGAGAATTCATTCAAGAATTGGGAGCTACTAGAGTACTCATCGTAACTGATAAGGGAGTCCGTGCAGCCAAACTTTTAGAAGGAATTGAGAAATCCCTTCTTGCATCAAACATGGATTATAATTTGTATGATGAGGTAGAACCGAATCCCTCTGCAGAAACCATTCATAGGGGTACTCAAAAACTTAAGAAATTTAAAAGTGACGCAGTATTGGCTGTTGGGGGTGGAAGCAGCATTGACACTGCAAAGGGAATAGCCACGATGGCTACCAACCCCGGCCATATATTAGAGTATGAAGGGGTTGGTAAAATTAAGAGGCCACCGCTTCCGATTATCGCAATACCGACTACGGCAGGCACAGGGAGCGAAACTACGAATTCCACTATTGTGACTAACAGAGAAACTCACTTTAAATTAGCAGTTCTTAGCCCGATGTTATTTCCAACTCTGGCCATACTGGATCCGAATCTTACTTTGAATCTACCACAAGAAATCACAGCCGCGACGGGGATGGATGCATTAACCCATGCAATAGAATCCTATACGTCCAAAGTAGCGAGCCCAGTGAGCCAGGGATTCGCGATGCAGGCGATTAAAATGATTGGCGAAAATTTAACCAAATCTTACTTCATAGGGACGGATATCGAAAGCAGGGAAAAAATGCTGGTAGCCTCTATGATGGCTGGAGTGGCGTTTTCTCAGTCACGCTTAGGAAATGTTCATGCGATCTCTCATACGTTTGGCGGAGTCTTTAACATTCCGCATGGTATCGCAAATGCAGCGCTATTGCCTTTTGTCATGAAATTTAATTTGCCGGCATGTGCCGATAAATATAAAGATATTGCAATTGCTTTAGGAAAGGATGTTCGCGGATTATCCACTTTAGAGGCTGCCGAAACAGCAATAGACTCTGTTGTTGAAATGAATATAGCCATGAAGATTCCTTTAAATATTAAGGAGTTGGGCGTCTCATTGGAATACTTGTCTAAATTAGTGGAAGATTCAATGAGGAGCGGAAACGTACTCATTAACCCAAGACTGACAAAGCCTGCTGATATTGAACTGATCATTGAAAATGCCTATTATGGAAATTTAAATGAGCTTTACAAAGATATAAACAATACAAACGATACATTTGTTTTGGCCAGGTGAGGCACCTATTAAACATACCCCAATCGTGTGTTCATAACCCTTTGAGTAGCCTTAATAGATCAACACAAATTTTTGGTAAGGATTATAGTATCCGTCTATTATTTAAGCTTTAGGTAAACTGATGTTCAAATCAATCAACAGAGAGGAAAGAAAGTAGAATGGTAAATATTGCTGAAAATAGTGTCTTAACCTATAAAAACTTCATTAATGGAGAATGGACTTTGTCATCGACAAACGAAGTGACTGGCAGCATAAACCCGGCAAATAAACAAGAAATCGTAGGCTACGTCCAGTCTTCTTCTCGTCAGGATGTAGATGCAGCCGTAGCAGCGGCTAAGCAGGCGCAAAAGGCATGGCGCAAACTTTCAGGAGCAGCAAGAGGCGACTATTTATATAAAGTAGCCAATATTATGGAAGGCCGCCTTGATGAGATTGCAGAAACAATGACAAAAGAAATGGGGAAAACATTCCCAGAATCCAAAGGGGAAACGGCCCGTGGGGTGGCCATTCTTCGCTATTATGCCGGCGAGGGAATTAGAAAAGTTGGTGACGTTATTCCATCTACTGATAGTGAAGCCCTCATGTATACCACGCGTGTTCCTCTTGGTGTGGTGGGTGTTATCTCACCGTGGAATTTCCCAGTAGCTATCCCGATTTGGAAAATGGCCCCAGCACTTATCTACGGAAACACGGTTGTGCTGAAACCAGCTCAGGAAACTGCGGTTACGGCAGCAAAAGTAATCGAGTGTTTTGCTGAAGCAGGTATCCCAGAAGGAATCGTAAATTTGGTCACAGGCCCAGGAAGCGTTATTGGCCAGAGGATAATTGAACATCCAGATATCAATGGCATCACTTTTACAGGTTCAAATACCGTAGGTAAAAGGGTTGGACAAGGAGCACTCGCTCGCGGTGCAAAATACCAACTCGAAATGGGTGGTAAAAATCCTGTTATTATTGCAAAGGATGCAGATCTTGATCTTGCTGTTGAAGGTACGATCAGCGGGGGCCTACGATCGACAGGACAAAAATGTACAGCAACAAGCCGTGTTTTCGTACAAAATGACGTGTATGATGAGTTTAAGGAAAAGCTGTTGTCTAAGGTAAGTGCACTAAAAATTGGATGCGGAATGCAAGGGGAAACGTGGATGGGACCTTGCGCTAGCGAAAATCAATTAAATACGGTCCTATCCTACATACAAAAAGGGAAGGACGAAGGAGCGACCCTCCTATATGGCGGAGAAAGACCAGCAGAAAACGGAACTGAAAACGGTTTCTACGTACAGCCTACGGTGTTCGAAAATGTCAAAAACGACATGATTATTGCCCGTGAAGAAATATTTGGACCAGTTCTTGCACTTATTAAATTTGATTCCATAGAGGAAGCATTAGATCTATCAAATGATACAGAATTTGGCTTGAGCGCATCTATCTACACGAAAAACATTAGTAGCATGTTCTCTTTCATTAACGAAATGGAAGCCGGACTTGTAAGAGTTAATGCGGAAACAGCAGGTGTTGAACTTCAAGCTCCATTTGGTGGAATGAAGCAATCCAGTTCACATTCGCGGGAACAGGGTCAGGCTGCGATCGAATTCTTTACTTCTATTAAAACGGTGTTTGTAAAGGCAGAATCATAAGTTCAAATGGAAGCCCCTCGTCCCTTGCGAGGGACTTCTATTCATTTTTTTGTGGGAGTTACGTGTACTATTCGCAGCTGCAATGCTCATGTCAGTGACATTCAAAACAAGCAACTTTTTGCGTACGTTATTAACCAAAAAATAAACAACTTTAAAAAGCAATACTGCATGCAAATTGTCTATTATCTCTATTAAGTGAAGTAATAGAATCTCGTAGAACATAATACTATTAACAATAACAAGTAAACCAACAGGTTAAGTAAAAACACCCTAATGTCTGTTTTCACGGATTAGACTTAACAGATGAAATGCTCCTGTAGTGTAATCTATTCTCTGCAGACTCCACAAGCTTTCTTAATGCAATAAAGTGGGAAGGAGGAGATAAGATATACCCTTACAAATGGTGAAGAGCATCACTGCTACTACGTCAATGTCGACACTAGATATAATCAAATAAAATATTCAGCTCGACTTGAAGATATAAAAATAAGGCAATTGTCCTTCTTAGGAATAATCTGATAGGGGTATATATCAAAAATTATAAGAATCTTCTAATGAAAAATTCCTGTAACATTACAGGGATTTTTCATTCCTTTTTCGCGTCATTTAGTGGAATATGTAGGTTTTGTCAAGTAGAGAAAAATTTGAAATAATTGTATATTACATACTGTTTTTGCTTAATTTTAGGAGGTATCTGTCTGTAATATCTATTAGATTAGTGAGTGGAACTCACTAGGGAATTGGTAACTCATAAAAAAGAAATGATTAGCAGTTATTACAGAAAAACGATGCTTCTTCTAATTTTCCAAATGATTTGGTCTTCAAAATACTCCTATTTTCTTTTTCACTTGAGCAACGAAAGCGGAGCCGCTTTATCACCTTCTAGACTATATTTTTAAAAAAAGAGAGCCTAGAATACTCTAAGCTCAAAGTAGGGGGTCAACTGTTTGAATAGTTCGACCAATATAATTATAACTGATTCAAAATAATAATTAAACACATTATTGCATAAAGTCGATTTGTTTTTTTATAATTATGCAATGCTACCTTATGAATAATTGACCAATAATCCTACTCTTGTCGTTGTCTTTGACGGCTTCTTTTAGGTTTAGGAGTGAGGGTAATCATACTGCGGTTTCCAAACTCATTCATTCGGAAGAAGTGGTAAAGTGGATGGGGAAATTTATGCCGCAGTGGATGGTTATTTTATACTGTTAGTAGGTTATCATTGAGTTAAGTAAAATAACGATTCAGAAGTAAGCAGAGGTGTGCTGAATGAAAGTGATGCTAGGTTTAGTGATATTGATCTTAATTCTTGCTGTTGTTTCTACGTTGCTGCTGACAGGCAAATCAGACGAGGACTATCACAATTCGGCTAAGAGAAATACAGCAAATTTAACTTTAATATATGTGGTGGTTATATTTATTGCTCTCACTTCGCTTGGAATCTATATTTGGCGGGCTTAATTAGCTAAGGGAGATGATGAGAAGTGACATGGGCTGTTTTAATTCCAATTATACTCGTTAGTTTATTAAAAATAGTCATAACCTGCCTGCCAACGGGTACTGTCAATTGGCTCCTCAGCAAATTTGAAACACATTCCAAGCTTAAAGAGGAGGACGTCACCGTTACCTTTGGAGATAAGAAACTGGAAGGCCAGGAAAAAGTAAAGTTTATTAATCAATTTAACGAAGGAATTTTTATCAAGAAGCACTATATCCATCCTGGGAACGAACAGAATTTTTTATCGCCACGGAAAGCCGGCACACCCATCATAATGGATGTGAAGCGGGGGAAAATAAACGTCAGGATTATTGTATACAGTTATCGTGATCGTATTGATGTGGTAAAACAATACAGAAAAAAAGTTGTTGCCTATAGCCTGATTTCCGAGGAGCTCCAGCATAGTCGTTTGGCTGTATAGGGGAGATAGTTTAGAGACAAAAATGAATAAAAATACAGCCGAATATTGGCCAGAAAGAATCACGCATGGGTAAAAAAATCCATGCGTGATTTGTCTTTGCAGTATTAAACCGCCGATAAACTGACTGACATCCTTAAAATTGATTGCTGCTATATGAATGCAAGGGCTTCAGCAAATCGTTTAATTCCTTCATGAATGTTTTCTTCTTTTTCCCTGGCAAATGTAAAACGGACAAATCCTTTCTCAGTTCCCATTGAGTTGCCAGGAACGTAGATGACGCCTCTCTTAATAGATTCTTCGAGTAATTGAATTTCATTAAAATCCTTCTTGATTCTGCACCATAGATGTATACCGCCTTCAGGGACGTTATATTCAACTTGATCATGAAGAAAGGTCTGCAGACTTGTATCAATCTGCTTGCTTCGATGATCTAATTGCTTCACTAAATGCTTAATATGGGATTCAAATTTGCTGGATTCAATAAAATCATTGGCAATCCATTGAGAATAGCTTCCATGTCCAAAATCGACCTGCTGTTTTGCATCTGACAATCTTTCAATTACCGGCTTCGGCCCAATAATCCAGCCTATTCTTAGGCCTGAAGCAACAATTTTTGTCAGAGAGCTAATATATAGAACATTTCCATTTTGATCAAGGGATTTAAGAGTTTTCATTTTTTCACCTTTGAAAGAGGTTAAGCTATATGGATCATCCTCCACAATGGGAATGCCATATTGAGAAGAGAGTTCCAGGACTTTTCTTCGTTGGTTTTCAGGTAATAATGTACCCGTTGGATTTTGGTATATAGGATTTAAAAAGATCATTTTAATTTGGTGTTTTTTATATAATGCCGTGATATCGTCCGGATCAATTCCATCCTTATCTGTTTTTAAGTAATAGGTTTTGATGCCGGCAGATTTAAAGATGGGGAGGCTATAGTGATAAGAAGGATCCTGGATCGCTACAGCATCAGCCGGTTTCAGGAGACATTGAATCACAAGATGCAAGGCTTGCTGTGCCCCTGACGTAATCAGGATAGAAGAAGATTCAGCCTCAATGTCCCGAAATGTTTTTACATGGGCAGCAAGAGTTTCTCTAAGAATTTCATTCCCTTGGGGATGGTCATATCCCAAAGGGCCAATAAAGGATCTGCTGGATGTAATTTCTCTTAGGGACGATAAGGGAAAAAGGTCTTGAGACAGTTCCCCGCTGGCTAAGTTAATCAGCTTGGTCCCAGTTAGTTCCCTATGGATTCTTTTTGTAACAGGGAAATTAGGCAAAAAGGAGCCCGCTTCAATGTATCTGTTCCAGCTTGGAATCCTTCTCTTTGTCATCCCCCAAATATCCTTGCTGATCGTTGTACCGCTTCCCTGATTCCGTTCGATGATTCCATTGGACTCCAGTTCATCATATGCCGCAACAACCGTGCTTCTGTTGATGTTAAACTGTTTGGCCAATCCTCTTTCAGAGGGAAGCGGCTTATCCGGGGGAAAAGTGCCATCTGCAATCCCATTTTCAATATAAAAAGCAAGCTGCTTATAAATAGGTGTTTTCGACTTTCTGTCAGGTATCCAATCCAATTGAAACAATCCTTTTCATAGAATAATCGCATTTTTGTTATTATAACACCTTTCTTTTAATGATGGATTGACTGGGGTCGCCAACTAGCTTTATCGAAAACACCATTATCCAAAAATTCTCGTCCAATGGGCAGACTGATGAGTTTTTGAGTGGAATTTTATGTTACTGGCTTTTAACCGGTGCAAGGTGAATTTTTCACTCAAATTCAGAAACTGTTCTTTCATTGAGAGGCTGAATTGGCCTGCTATTATGAGGGAAAATAGAACCAAATGCATTAATTTGTTCTTTTGACAGCTCAATCGGCTGCTCTAAGACGAACCATTTTACTCCCTCAGAACAAGGCGGTGTCGTTAATGACCCGCTATAGCTGAAGAGTTTTCTCTCTTTTGGCAATAAGTATTCAAGGTTTATAGTCTTGTCCAAAATAACATCCTTCTCCGTTTTCTCTTGTGGAAGTGCAGCCCAGATTTCTTCAAGTACTTTATTTTCATTTCCAGCATGAATGAGAAATCCAAGAACAGCCAACTGTCCTTCTTTGTTTTGATGAACTAAATGTCCTTCCATTTCAAACTTATTTCCGTTAAGCTGGTGTTCACTGGGATTATGAAAGTGCAGTTGCTTCAGTATATACTCTTCATCATTTACAATTATGTTATTTCTGCCGGAAGCATCATTAGCTTGTATAGTATGGCCATTGTTCATAGGTGTAAAAGCTGTAGAGCTATAGTTAATTTTAATATCACTTAATGCTTGATCGGTCTGTTCATTAGTTTGTTCAATGTCGATTGGTGACTGTTCTGTACCGTCTGCGCAGGCAGAAAATGCATCGATTTTTCCCCAATGTTCCGGACCGGTATCTCCATTGTAAGACCAATGAGTCTCACTTTTATCCGAATTCTTTTTCTCAGGTGAAGTTTGCGTAGCAGAAGTACAGGCAGTCATGAATAGTAAGACAGTTCCAAGAAATAATTTTGTAAATAAATTATTTTTCATATACTCTCCTTTCGAATTTCAGGTCTTCGTCTACTTTATTATTATTGTAAAATTTAGAATAAAATGGAACATGACTTTTTGCTTAATTTTTTTTTAAAGAATATATTAAGTGAATAAGAATCTGCCTGTTTGATTCCTTTTTATATAATGGTAGATGAATGATTCAATGATTATTGATATGGTGTGTTTGAGTATAAGAGTTTTTTAAAATGGAAGATTCTGAAGTACCCCAAAAAGTTAGACAGCTATTTAATTTAGCATTTGGGATTGAGTCGGTATTCTAAAGGGCTCATGCTTTTATTTTTTGTATGACTATAAAATATCCATAGTGATATTCGACTGCTTTTGGCGAACTGTCAAAAAGTGATTTGATTACAGCGAGATTGTTACGATTGAAATAATGGAAGCTCTAAAGCAGGGAATTGGGAAAGGAAGGTATTTTGTTGATACCGGGAATATTTTAAAATCAGAATATTGCCTTTGTTATGATAGAATTATAAATTATTTGATAGTTGGGGGTGATAGCTATGCTGGAAGAATTAATGACAGAAATAAAGTCAGGTGCCGCTAAGTTTTTTCAGTCATACCCTGTTAGCGCAGATGTATTGCTGGCAGGAGGAGAATGGAAGGATTTGCATCTAAAATGTCAGATTGCCTCTAAGATCATGAAGACCGGAATCACTACGATAGTAAAGCAGAAATCTGATCATAGTACATGTATGTCTTGTTCTGCGAAAGATCTTTGTTCAATTGAAACTGCTGCACTTTCTCCCATTTTCATCCAAAAAAAGGTAGCAGGAATAATAGTACTTACTCCCATAAAAGGACAGAGGGAGTGGTTTATAAATAATTGGGATTTTCTAGAGCTTCAGCTTGATTTATGCAGTGAATGGGCAGGTGCGAAACTAGAAAATCATGAAATGAAAAAGGAGAATAATCAGTTTTTAGGAGAGATAAATGGAATTTTTCATTTTATCCATGAGCCTATATTGATAGCTGGCAGGGACGGAACCATTCATAACATCAGTAATTGCCTTTGCAGCATGCTAAATAAAACACAGGCAGAATTAATAGGTGAACATATTTCAGAAATCATTTCGGTTCCGGATTGGCTGAGGATAACCAAAATAGCCAATCAGCAGGAAATGAATGTCTCTCTCTATACAAGTAAGACCGTACGAAAGTCAGAGCCCTTTCTGGCCCGATTAAAGCCTATTTTATCAGCTGGACAAATAGAATCAATTCTTATCCAGTTAAATCCGATTTTAAAAACAATGAAAAAAGAAGAAAAAAAATTTCTGTACTCCTTTCATGATGTTAAAGGGACAAGCGAGGCCATTCAAAGAGTGGTTGAAATAGCAAAAAGAGTAGCTCCAAGTGATTCTTCCGTTTTACTTAGAGGTGAGAGCGGTACTGGGAAGGAAGTATTTGCCCAGTCCATACATCAGGCGAGCAATCGAAAAGACGGCCCATTCATCGCCATTAATTGTGCAGCCATACCTGAATCGCTGCTGGAAAGTGAGCTTTTCGGACATGTAAAAGGGGCTTTTACAGGTTCAAATGCAGATAAACCAGGGAGATTTGAAATGGCCAATGGCGGAACGATATTTCTGGATGAGATAGGCGACTTATCTCTTCATCTCCAGGCTAAATTGTTAAGAGTGATTCAGGAAAGAAAAATAGAACGGGTAGGGGATACGAAAACTACTGGAATAAATGTACGCATCATCACAGCTACTCACCGAAATCTGGAAGAATTAGTTTCCAAAGGGCAATTCAGGGAGGATTTATATTACAGGCTAAATGTAATTCCAATTACCATACCTCCCCTAAGAGAAAGAAAAGAAGATATTCCTATTCTTGTCGAATACTTCTTGAAATCATTTTCTCAAAAGCTCTTCCGATCACCAAAGCGATTATCTAAAGATGTCATTGAAATTCTGCTGCAATATCATTGGGCAGGTAATATACGGGAACTCCAAAATGTTGTCCATCACTTTATGCAGCTGGAGATCGGTGATTTGGTCACGATTAAAAGCTTGCCTGTCTATTTAAGTGAACTATATAAAGGCCAGGTAAACAAAAATGCTCTTAAGCAAATACCGGCTGTAGCTTTAGGCAGAAGACAGAAACATTCAGATGAAAAGGAGCAAATTCTAAAGCTATTAGATCAATTTGGCAGAGATACAACAGGCAAAAAGAAAGTAGCTGAACAGTTGAACATAAGCCTTCCTACATTGTATAGAAGGATTAACAAGATGAAAATTAAATGAGTCTTCAGCAGAAATAAAAGGTTTAAAATATGATAAAAAGTCAAAAAACTGAGAAAAAATGAGAAAGTTTGAGAAAAACGTTTAAATCATCATGATTTTTAGATTTTATTTCTTTCTCATTCTCAATAGTTTTGCACTCGAAAAAATCATAAAGCTTAACAATCCTATGCTCCTCAAGCCTGAGGGGTTTTCTCTTTTCTGGCACAGTTCTTGCATTAATAAAATTTGAAAGGGGCAGCACATCATATGTCTTGGCAGATTAGAAAGAATGATATTCCCATTTTAGCATTAGGGGCAAAGCTATTATCCTGCGGAGGGGGCGGTGATACAAAAACAGCTGAAAATCTGTTGATGTCCATTATGAGAGAAGATGATGTCATTGCGGTCAAAACCATTTCAGATCTTGGGGATGAATGGGTGGCTGCAGCAGGTATTATGGGATCCATTGTTTTATTTAATGAGGATATTCCAGGCGGACATGAAGGGGTCCAGGCTTTAAAGCTTTATGAATCCGTCATAAACAAGAATGTAGGAGCCCTTATTTCAATCGAAATAGGCGGTGTTAATTCCTTAATACCTTTAGTAATAGCAATCCAAGCGAATTTGCCCGTCATTGACGGGGATGGAATGGGAAGAGCCTTTCCGGAGTTATTTATGACTGCCTTCCATTTATCGGGGATTCCGTTATCACCGATGGTTTTACAAACCCACGTCACGAATAGGGTTATTTATGACGCGGACAATGCTCATTACACAGCAGAAACGGCAAAGGTGTTCACCGTAAAAAATGGTGGCCATGCCCATTTAATTGGATATGGAGCTAAAGGTCGGAAAATGAAGACGTCTATGATTCCCGGAACATTAAATTTAATATTCAGGCTGGGGAATGTCCTTAAAAGTGAATTATCAGCAGGCGTTAAAATGGAGAATTTGATACACGTGTTTGAAAACTCCATTTATGGGAAGCCTCAGCAAATCATTAGCGGAGTAGTAACAGAGGTGAGCCGCTGGTTTGAAAAAGGCTCGCTTGTAGGAAAGTTCATTGTTGAAGGGCGAACTGCATTTTCGGATCAACGGATTGAAATAGAATTCAAGAATGAATTTATATCTACAAAAAATGGCCAATACATCTGTACAGCACCAGATCTTATCCTGGTATTAAATCAGGAGAATTTAATTCCTTACAATGTTTCTGAAGTTCAATCAGGTCTTTCTATTACCATAGTCGCTGTCCCTGCGCCTAATATTCTTCGTACAAAAGACATGCTGGAGTTAGTTGGCCCGACTAGCTACGGATTAGCCTGTGCCTATAAACCATTTCAGGAGGATTCAGGCTATGAAACTTGGAATTGATGTGGGCGGTACAAATACAGATGCAGTAATCATAACGAACGATGGCAAGCTTCTTTCCTGGTCGAAACAGTTAACAACAAAGAATATCATTACCGGCATTGAATTAGCAGCAGGCGAAGCTTTGCAGGAAGCGAATATCCCGCCAGACCAAATTGAGGGTGTATTCCTGGGGACTACTCATGTGCTTAATGCCTTATACTACCCTAACAATCTGGCAAAAACTGCACTGATCCGCATGACCAGGATACCTTCTTTAATTGGACCTGCCATACAATGGCCCTCGAATCTTAAGAAGTATATTGGGGAAGTGTATGACTTTAAGAGTTTGTGTGATTACAAGGGGAACAAGGATGATTTGTTTAATCCGAATTCTGGCCAATTAAGCAAGCTGCTCAGCGATATTGAAAAATACAGCATTGAATCCATTTGTATTGTGGGAGCTTATTCCCCTTTATATGAAACGGAAGAACAGGAAATACGGAAAATCATAAAGGAACATTATCCTGAAATACCGGTGACGATGTCACATGAAATTGGAAGTACCGGTTTTATCGAAAGGGAAAATGCAGCCTTATTAAATGCCATTTTATCAAAAGTCTTAAGGCAGGCCATGACTGACTTATCAAAGATATTTAAGAATCTGTCGTTAAATTGCCCCTATTGGCTGACACAGAATGACGGATCCCTTATGGAAATACATGAAGCTCTGGAATATCCCATCCTGACGATTGGTTCCGGTGTGAGCAATAGTATTAGAGGCGCCAGTATCTTAAGCGGTTTAAAGAGCTGCATTGTTGTGGATGTTGGCGGAAGTACAATTGATATTGGAAAAATAATCAATGGTCAGCCCGAAGTTTCTGTAGGTTCTTCCTCTATTTTTGATATTCAGGTTAATGTACGTGTTCCGCAGATTCATTCTTTACCATATGGAGGCGGAAGTCTTATCACAATTGAAAACGAACTAGCAAAAATCAAGGATACCATTGCAAATGATATCGAACAGCAGGGGATGGCATGGGGAGGCCGTACATGGACCTTAACCGACTCCTTTCTTAAGCTATTTCCAAATTCTTTTCAGGATGAAACTTTGCAGCTGCAAGGATTGGGCCTTTTATCAAAAGAAGAATGCAGAAAAGTTATTCAAGTGGTAACAAAAGCTATTAAAGAAACAATCTCACGGCTCCAGCCAAGTGTCGAGGATTTGCCTGTCATTCTTGTTGGAGGGGGAAGTCCGCTTCTCGCAAATCGTTTATTTGGCAGATATAAGAAGGTTTTGCATCCGGCTGGCTACCATATTTGCAATGCTGTCGGAGCATGTTTTGCTCCTCTATCTGCAGAATTAGATAAAGTTTTCTGGTTAAATGGCATTACTAAACAGGAAGTCATTGACCGGGCAAAAAATCAGCTTTTTCAGCAGCTTCTGCAAAAGGGTGCGAAAAAAGAGAGCATAGAGCTTGTCTCACTGGAAGAGTTCCCATTTGATTATCTGGAAGGAGAAGTGTTAAGAGTTCGGGTAAAGGCTTTAGGAGAATTGGCCTGACAGAATTGCGCTCTTTCCATATTAAACACAATGATAAATTTTAAAAAAGGAAGTGTATAAGAATGAAGATCAAAGTGATCATGCCTATTACATCGGATATCTTTAATGAGGAAATTAAAGAGGAAGTTAAATACTATGCATCCGATACAACCGAAGTGGGCGTTACAAGTCTGGATTATGGGCCTGCCTCTGTTGAAAGCGAATATGATGAGGCCTTATGCGTGCCTAATTTCTTAGAAAAAGCAAAAGAGGCAGAAGAGGAAGGCTATCAAGGCGTTATTAGCGACTGCTTCGGAGATCCGGGCGTCAAGCCTGCCAGAGAGATCTTGGATATTCCAGTTGTGGGTGCATGTGAAGCCTCTATGCTGTTCGCAAGCTCTCTTGCAAAATCCTTTTCAGTTGTGACCGTGCTTCCAAATGTTGTCCCAATGATTGAGAATATCAGCAAGACTTTAGGTGTAAACGGAAATTTGGCTTCAGTACGTTATGTAAATATTCCGGTTTTGGAAGTTCACGATAAAGATAGGCTAAAAAGAGAATTATACGAGGAAATGATCAAAGCAATCGAGCAAGATCATGCACACGCACTTATTTTAGGCTGTACAGGCTTTATGGGTGTTGCCGCCGAACTGCAGGCACGCTTAAAAAAGAACGGCTATGACGTACCGGTCATCGATCCGGTGTTTGCTGCCACGAGACTACTTGAAAATCTGATTGTCATGGGGGTTAAACAAAGCCGTCTGACTTACATGACACCGCCATCTAAAGAGCGTGTTAAAAGCTCATAAAAGTAAAAGCTTAATTATTTCACAGTTTACTTGTCCCCAAAGCTTTTTACTTAAATGCCAAGGCAGAAGAGTGAAAAATGTAACAGGAGGTAGAAATTCATGGAAGATCATTCAAAGTTAGGAGACGATTACTCTCTGTCCAGAGTCCCCAAGTCAGCACGTTTGCCAATGTGGGATATCATGCTTGTCCGTGTTGGTGCTCTGGCGACACTCTCTCAATTTATGCTTGGTGCTGCTTTGGGATATGGAATGACTTTTTGGCAGGCGTTCTGGGCCATGATGCTCGGAAGTGTTATATTGCAGGTCGTAAGCTTTCTAATCGGCTATGCGGGGGCGCGTGAAGGACTATCTACGAGTCTATTATCCCGCTGGACAGGATTCGGCAGATACGGTTCGACCATAATTGGAGCGGTTATCGCTATTTGTACAATTGGCTGGTTTGGTGTGCAGAACTCTGTTTTTGCCAATGGCCTGGTTCAGGCCACAGAAGGCAAATTAAGCCTGCCTGCCGCAGCAGCAATTACTGGATTAGGCGTAACCGTATTGGTTATTTTCGGATTTAAGCTTTTGAGCATGACTGCGAAAATTGCCGTACCAGCTTTCCTATTGGTAGTAGGGGTTGGAATCTACCAGGTATTAAATGACCACTCTATTTTTAACCTTATGAGTACTCCTCCTCCCGGAGAAGGACTTTCCATCGGGGTAGGTGCAACAATGGTTGCGGGAGGCTTCATGATTGGTGCAGTCATCACACCTGACTTCAGCAGATTTGCCCGAAATGGCAAGGATGTATTCTGGATGACCACAATCGGAACCCTTGTGGGCGAGCTTGGTGTCGGAATGATAGCGGTTCTTATGGCCCACGCAGCAAAAACAAGTGATGTAGTCAGCATTATGCTTCAAACATCGGGCTGGCTTGGAGCTGCAGTGGTTGTTTTTTCAACCGTAAAAATTAATAACTTAAATCTATATTCTTCTTCACTGGGATTTACCAATATCATTGATTCCGTCTTCAAGGTAAAAGTAAATCGCGGGCTCATTACCCTTATCATTGGTGCGATTGGAACACTATTATCCATTCTCGGCATCTTGGACAGATTTGTGGATTTCCTTGTTCTGCTTGGAATCATGATTCCTCCTATAGCCGGTATTATGGTGGTGGATTACTTCGTGTTAAAAACCTATCGTAAAGCACTTGATGAAAGCAGGGAAAAAGGCATCTTGCCATCAGAGCCGGAGAAATTAAATCCAGTGACTTTATTTGCCTGGGCTGCAGGATTTGCAGGCGGCTATTTTATAACACTTGGAATACCATCCATTAATTCGCTGTTAATAAGCGCTATCATCTATTACCTCGGTGTAATAGCGGTGAAAACCATATCCGGCAATAAAGAGGTTAAAGAACATATTGCGTCATAAATTTTTGGAATATTGGGAGGTTTAAAAAATGAGAAAATTAGGCAAGCAGGAGATTGAAGATATAGCAGTAGGTGCCGCCTTACTTGGAACAGGAGGAGGGGGAGACCCTTACATTGGAAAGCTCATGGCACTGCAGGCGATTGAAGAATATGGGGAAATTACACTTTTAGATCCGGATGAGGTGCCGGATGATGCATTAATTGTTCCATCCGCCATGATGGGGGCGCCAACCGTTATGCTTGAGAAGGCCCCAAGCGGTGAGGAGGCAGCTGCAGCATTCAAAAAACTTGAATCGTATTTAGGGCAAGAGATTTATGCAACTATGCCCATTGAAGCAGGCGGTTTAAATTCCATGCTGCCCTTGGCCCTTGCTGCCAAACTTGGCCTTCCGGTTGTAGATGTGGATGGGATGGGACGAGCGTTCCCTGAACTGCAAATGGTTACATTCTACTTGGATGGAATCTCTGCTACTCCAATGGTGATCGCAGATGAAAAAGGCAACACAACGCTATTGTCGACAATCAATAATGTCTGGACAGAAAGGATAGCCCGGGCGGCAACGATTGAAATGGGCGGTTCTTCCATGATTGCCATCTATCCAATGACCGGCAAAGATATTAAGGAAAGCGGAATTAGCAATATCTTAAAACTGGAAGAGGAAATTGGCAAAGCGATCCGGCTTGCTAAGGAAAATAATGCAGACCCTATACGCGAAGTCCTGAAAAAGGCGAAAGGGTTTGAACTGTTCCGCGGCAAGGTCAGCGATATTAATAGGAAGACAGAAACAGGTTTTGCAAGAGGGGTGGCAACCTTCGAAGGAATCAATGAGTATAAAGGCGAGACTCTGGAGGTTCGATTCCAGAATGAACATCTTCTTGCCCAGACGGATCAGCGCCTGCTTTGTGTCACACCTGACCTGATTGCGGTACTTGATGCGGAAACTGGATTACCTATCACAACAGAGGGGATTAGATACGGTGCGAGATGTGTCATTATCGGAATGCCTTGCCATCCAAAGTGGCGAACTGAGAAGGGGATTGAAACAGTTGGTCCAAAGTATTTTGGATATGATGTAGAATATGTCCCTGTTGAAGAACTAGCCAAAAAAGGAGTGACGGTATAATGGGTGTTTATCGCATTGGAATTGACGTCGGGGGAACCCATACAGATGCAGTACTTTTAGATCAGGATAATAAAGTCATTTCGGAAACAAAATCACCAACAACCGAAGATGTGGCAACAGGCATTTATACAGCTATGAAAAAAATTATTAAGGATGCGAATGTCCCGCGGGAAGAAATCAAATATGCGATGCTCGGAACCACACACTGCACAAACGCGATTGTTGAGAGAAAAAGACTGAATAAAATTGCTGCAATCCGAATTGGAGCTCCTGCAACTCTCGCGGTTAAGCCGCTGATTGGAGTGCCTGATGACCTTCGTGCTGCACTAGGAAAATATGTTTACCTGATCCGGGGAGGACATGAATTTGATGGACGCGAAATCGTTGCTTTAGATGAAGAGCATTTATATCAAATCGCTGAGGAAATCAAAGGGAAAGTCGATTCTATTGCGATCACTTCTGTTTTCTCTCCAGTTTCGCAAGCCCATGAGCATAGGGCAAGTGAAATCTTAAAAGAAGTGCTGGGAGATGACATTTCCATTTCCTTATCATCAGAAATTGGATCAGTAGGATTGCTTGAAAGGGAAAATGCAACCATTCTGAATGCGGCCGTTGTCAATGTTGCCAAAACAGCAGCGGACGGTTTTATCGATGCTTTAAAAAATGAAGGCATTGAGGCTAAAGTCTTTTTCGGACAAAATGATGGTACCCTCATGTCCGTTGAGTATGCGGTGAAATATCCGATCTTCACAATCGCTTGCGGCCCAACGAATTCACTGCGCGGTGCATCGTATTTAAGTGATTCCTCGGATGCTATCGTAGTGGATGTTGGCGGTACAACGTCTGATGTCGGGGTTCTGGTTCAGTCTTTCCCTAGGGAATCCTCCCTGGCTGTTGAAATCGGAGGAGCCCGCACGAATTTCCGGATGCCGGATCTGATCTCTATTGGACTTGGCGGCGGAACGATTATCCGAATTCAAGAAAATGGCAGCTTTACAGTGGGACCTGATAGCGTTGGATATCGGCTGCCGGAAAAAAGCCTTATTTTTGGAGGGGACACGTTAACCGCCACTGATGTTGCAGTAGCACTCGGCAAAGTAAATCTTGGAGATTCTTCAAAGGTAGCACATCTTGATCAAACAATATTGAATAAGGTCTATGATAGGATGGTCGAGCTTGTGGAAGAAGCTATTGATAAAATGAAAACAAGTGCCGCACCCGTACCGGTAATCCTTGTTGGCGGAGGAAGCATCTTGCTGCCGGAAGAATTGAAAGGTGCATCAGAGGTCATTCGTCCTGAACATTCAGGAGTAGCAAATGCCATCGGAGCAGCCATCTCCCAAGTCAGCGGACAAATTGAAAAGGTATATGCCCTTGCCGAAATCGGAAGAGAAAAGGCACTTCAACTTGCTAAAGAAAAGGCTATGTCTGAAGCAATCAATGCTGGTGCTGATCCTGATAGCCTGGTCATTGTAGATATAGAAGATGTTCCGCTTGCCTACATGCCTGGCAATGCAACCCGTATTCGCGTAAAAGCGGCAGGAGATTTAGCCCGCATGGAAGTGAATGAGTTAGTGTAGGATTGGCTGACATGGTAAAAGCTCTAGTAATCTTGCTAGAGCTTTTTACTCATGATTGACAGATTGGACCGTAATTTTATATTTGGAGGCCTAGTGAATGGAAACAGCAGCATATATAGATCAGATTAAAAAACACAGTCTAATTATTGATGGTCACTTCGACTTATTGATGGACGTGGCAATTCAAAGAGAACGAGGAAAAAAGAAGGTGATTGAAACCGATTATTGGCCGCGCTTTAAGCAGGGCGGTGTGAATATCATTATTGCAGCTATTTTTATAGATAGCGGTTTTTTGCCGGAAATGGCCCTGCGGAAAGCCTTGAATCAAGTAAGTGCTTTGTTGGAAGAAGTACAGGAATCCCCAGATAAGTTAATGATCTGCAAAAATAGTGAAGACATGCTGCTTGCCCAGAAATCAGGCAAAATCGGTTTCCTGCTTTCTCTTGAGGGTGCAGAGCCAATTGGGACAGACTTAAGCCTGTTAAGGATATTCTATGAATTGGGTGTCCGTAACATGGGCTTGGTGTGGAGCAGAAGAAATGCAGTCGGTGATGGAAGCCATTTCAGCCCGATACGGGAAGGCAGGAAAGGAGGCGTATCCTCTTTTGGTGTCCAGTTAATTGAAGAAGCCGAACAACTGGGTATGACGATTGATGTTTCGCATTTGAATGATGAAGGTTTTTGGGATGTCATTGAAATTTCAAAAAAACCTATTATGGCTTCCCATTCAAATGCAAGGGCTCTTACAAATACGATGCGCAATTTAACGGATCACCAAATAAAAGCTATTGCCTCCAAAGGCGGTGTTATCGGAATAAACGCGGTCAGCATCATTGTTGCGGCAGAAGACGAAAACAGCAATCTGGACCAGTTGATTAAACATCTTGATTATATGGTTGAGCTGGCTGGCATTGATCATGTTGGATTAGGTCTCGATTTATGTGATGATTTCTTCAAATATGTGTCTGCAGAGGATCTAGCCAGCATGCCGCGAAAACCGTTCGACGTGATTGACGGGCATGGAAACCTGGGTCAATTGATTAAGGGATTGGCAGATAGAGGGTACAAGACGGAAGATATAGAAAAGATTTTGGGGCGGAACTTTTTGAGAATTTTTCAAGACTGAAGCTGGTAAAATATTTTTGGTGTTTTAAATTGGCCTATTGTCACTGCCTCCAAGAACCCTAGCAGCTGGGAAAGTTGTTAAATTTGAGGCTTTAGCAGCTGCCATTGATATTCCGAAGGGAAAGTGTAGATGAGACATTCGCATTCCTTAGTATTAACTTACAAAGAGAAATATTGCTTTGGTCTTGAACATTCTTCAAATGAAAAATTAGAGAATTTACAAACACTTCTTTGGTAAGGCTTGAGGCTCCAGCACCTGGAACGTATAGTTAAAGCCTTATTATAGTTGCAGATGCTAAATGATAGCTCCTTCAAGACCGTGCAATAATGCAACTGTAATTAATACGTAAACAAATCTAGATTAATATAAATCAAGCTCATTGTACTAAAAGGTTCGAAACCGCTTCTGGTACGGCTTAGTGCCGGGAAAGCTTCATAAACACAGGGATGGTTCTGGCGATTCACCTTGATACGCTGGACAGTCCCTGTGTTTTCTGTTCTTGCATGAATGAAGAATATGTGATTAAATGATTTATAAATCGTAATAATTACGATTAATATCTTTGCTTCGTAAGAACGAAATAGCAAAGCCTTATATATCTTAAGAAAGAAACCCTGCAGAAGGAGACAAAAGGATGACAGAATTCTGGGAATCAAGTTTCATAGAGAAGCAGACGATGTGGGGATTTGAACCTTCAGACTCAGCCATTTTGACAAAGGATTTTTTCCTTGAAAAGAATGTGAAGGATATTTTAATTCCTGGTTTTGGTTATGGCAGAAATGCGAAGGTTTTTATTGACCATGGTATAGATGTTACAGGAATTGAGATTTCCAAAACAGCTATTGGGCTGGCAAGAGATAATGGACTTACAATGCCAATCTATCATGGGTCCGTAGCCGATATGCCTTTTGATGACAAGCTTTATGATGGGATCTTTTCTTATGCCCTTATTCACTTATTGAATGAGCGTGAGAGAGAGAAGTTCATTCAATCTTGCTATAATCAGTTAAAGCCTAACGGATATATGATTTTTACATCGATTTCAAAGGAAGCCCCCATGTATGGAAAGGGGAAGAGATTGGGCAAAGACTATTTTGAAATCATGGACGGAGTAAAGATGTTTTTCTACGATTCCGATTCAATTAAACAGGAATTTGGAGAATATGGCCTGATCGAAATCTCAGAAATGGTGGAGCCGCATAAGGATGATGAAACGAAGCCTCCTTTTACATTCTCGATGATTATATGTCAGAAAAAGTGATATGGGACACTCATTAATATAAATGCCTGCCTATTCCTATAGGCAGGCCAACAGTATTCCTATCGCTTATAATTAACACTTTTCTCAATCTTGATGTCAACTTCAATCTTTTCAACAGAATTAAGATCAAACGATTGGATTTCAGAAGGTTTCCAGGTTTTCATATGATACCGGTAGGCAGCTTCACTGATATTCAGCAAATCCGCATTCAGTTCATCGCCTTTTTCCAGCGTTTTCTGGATATCCCGTTTTACCTTTTTGTTAATTTCTTCTTCAATTTTATCCATGCTAATATTATCCTCATTTTGAATCAATTCTGCTTTCCCTCTTATCATTAATTCATAAGTGGGTCTGTTTCCTTCCAAAACTTTAACAAACCTTTTAGGTTTATTGACCACGACGCTCACTTTCTCGTCAAAAAAAGAAAGAGGAATCCTTGCAGCCTGATTGGAGGTCCATTTAACGCCGGCCAAATCACCTTTAGTAGCCAATCCTTTATATTCCTGGCTGGAGATGACAAAACCACCCATTATAATTGAAATTTGCTTTTTTTTCTCTTTTTCTGAAAAATGTGAGTCATTTAGAGTTATTCCCGGAACGATAAAGGTTCCAATGGGCTCATAATAAGTGGAGATGAACTTATTGTACTTTTGAACAGGGATGATAAAGTTATTTTTCGTCACTTCCTCCGGGCTGTGGAGGATCGTATATAACGATGGATAGTTAAAAAAGCTGTCACTATTGAAAAGATCCTTTATGGATTGATTTGTTCCAAAAAAATTTGAAGTATACCTCAGGAAATGATCCTGTCCTATAAACTCGACAACCGCTTTTATTTGTTCCTTAATCGCATTTTCACTTAGTACAAAGGTTTCAACATGGCCGAAATAGAGCGGATAAGCTGCTTTTTGTTCAAACTTGCTAATGGCTGATTGTATGGTTTTTCCTTTTGCCTCGCCAATGATATTGGGGACTGATTCCTGTAAAGACGAAGCACCTTCCTGCTTGGCTATATTGGCAAAATTCATCGCCTGGATATAAACAGTGAATTCATCATCGGCGAAATCGATGCCGATGCCTGTTACATAAACCTGACTCTGTATTTCTTTCTTCCCCCAGCATCCTGTCAATCCCAAAAGCAATCCAATGATCATAATCATCAACAATATCTTCTTCATACCTTACTCCTTTTGCCTGTCATTGCCGAGAAGAGTATGGGTCCGGTTTTTTCTGGTCAGAAGCTGGAAAGGCTGTTTGATGGCAGACCTGATTCGATCACCTAAATTAGGTTTGATCAAGTATGATACATAAGACTGCCCAAAGCTCTCGAGGGATACCACCGATGTCAGGATCAGAAACAGGGAAATAAAAAAGCCATACATTCCAAAAATGGACGAGATGATTAAAACGAAATAGCGGAGGATCACAATATTGCCCGAAATGTTTTGATTAATAAGCGTATAGCCTGAAATGACGGTTATGGCGATAATGACCAGACAGGAAGGAGAGGTCAATCCTGCCCGAATTGCCGCATCGCCTATAAATAATCCTCCCAGCACTGCTACAGTCTGTCCCACTGCTTTTGGAAGACGTACGCCAGCTTCTTTAAATAACTCAAATAAAATAAGCATGATAACCGTCTCAACAGGTGCCGATAATGGCAGCCCTATTCTCGATACAGATATGGTTGCAATTAGAGGATAAGGAATTTGATCCAGCTGAAAAGTGATCAATGCGATATAAAAACCAGGTAAAAAGATCGTCGTTAAGAAGGCCCCCATTCTTAACAGCCTTATAATGCTTATATAAAAAAAACTATCGTGAAGATCTTCTGCAGAATAGAGCAAATGACTAAACGTAATGGGGCCCACCAGACACGTCGGATTGCCGTCCACTAAAATGACAAAACTCCCTTGTGTTAAGGCATTCACGGCAAAGTCAGGTCTGCCGGAGCTGTCCATTAAGGGAAACAGGGAAAATGTTTTATCATATAACAATTCTTCAATTTCGGAGTTGCTTGCCACTATGTCCAGCTTGATGCTGCCCAGTCTTTTTTTGGCTTCCTCAAGTACACAAGAATCTATTTTATTCTCCATATAAAGTAAGGTCATTTTGGTCCTGCTGACTTCGCCTATCGAGTACTCAATACTTTTAAGAGAGGATGATTTCAGCCTTTGCCTGATTAACGCCATATTATTTGAAAGGCTTTCAACCAATCCGTCTCTTGGGCCTCTAATCGAGGTCTCAATATTGGATTCCTCTGGACTTCTTTTGGGAATATTGGAAACGGATGAAAAGAAGATTTCATTATTCTCCGGATTAAGGATCAGCAGTTCACCTGAAAAGAGCTTTTGCTCGGCCTCGGTTTTCAATTGGCCCTGCTCTTCGGGCTGGGTTACCTCTAATTCATTTAACAAGTCATGCTTGTTCAGCTGTCCGTTCTCCAGCATGATATTTTTTATCGCCGGGAATATCACATCATTCATATATTTTATATCCACTAAATTGGAACAGTACAGAAAAACAAGGGATTGTACACCCTGACTATCCGCATAGGCTTTTTCCTTAATCACCAAATCGGATGAATCCTTAAACCATTCTCTTAATTGGTCCGCTATTTTAGGCTGAATTTTTTTCATGTTTATCACCACTTATCTTAACTAGAATTAGGACAAACAGGAGTGCGCAAACCTGAAATATTAGGCTAATAGGGAAGAAATATTGCTGTAAAAAATAATAAAAGGAGGTTGCGTCCCAATTAACAGAAGCGCTTACGATTAAGATCAGATAAAGGATTGGGAGGATCCATCTGCTTTTCAATTTGAATGATAATAATTTATTTGCAATAAATAGTGTCAGGCTGACCCGGACAAATGCACCGGAAAGCCATTGAAAGATGGACAGGAAATCAAGACGGGTAAATTGGTCTCCAATCTGTAATAGCCTCCATTGCTCATATGCCGGATTTCGCATTTTGGCCGCTTCCTCTACACCAAATTCCGAAATGGCCCCTATTAGCGGGCCAAATGTTAACAGGGCAAGGATGACTCCAACCAATATCATCCACTTTACCTTAAGTTTATCTTTAAGAAAGGGTGTCAAAAATAAAATGGCTATGATGTCAAACAGTCCTGCACAAGAATAAAATATCCCTTTGAATAAACCATCTATGCCATTCTCATAAAGCGGAAAGAGCAGCTCGTAATTTTTATTTGGCATATTCCCTGCTCCGACAAAGAAACCAAAAAAAGAAACAAACGGCAGGATAATCAAGGCAATGGCGCTTATCGTCCGAATTCCTTTGGCAGATGCATAAAAACAGACAAGGGAAAACAGAAGAACAATAACAAAATTCGGGACTTCAAAAGAGTAATTTGTTTTGGCCCAGATAAAAGTGAACTTTAGGGTGATGAAGGCTGAAAACAAGAAATAGATCCCGAACAAAAATGAAATAACAGAATACATCCATGCAGGTGATCGCTTTCTTTTCATTAAAGTGATCAGGTCATTTTGAGGCTTCATTTTCTTATAGATATAAAAAATAATTAAGCACCAAAGAACGACAGGCACGATACTAAAAAGCACGCTCAGCCAGGAATCCCGTTTCGCTGTGGAAAGCAGGATGGGCAGAATGAGCACATGCACCAGGAATCCTGTAGAAATAATTTGCAGAATATATATGTGCACGGATTGAATTACTCTTTGATTCATTCGATCACCTTTGAATTCTATAATATCTTTTCACATAGTTTGAACTTGGGTTTGTTTAATTATGTAAATACTTTTCTTGAAGGCAAAGAAGAGGCTGGGGGAAGATGAAACAGTTCTTTTGTTCGAGTTATGCTGGGGATTGAGACAACTTGATTCCCTTTTTGCAGGATAAGAGGTATCTATCCTGCGCATATAGGCGTTTTTTTCCTTTTGGAAGAATTCTCGTCCTGCACTGAGGAAACAGAATTCTTTTTGAATTGGTAATCGTTACTAAATATCATTCACAGGCTTATCATCTATTGAATGCTGGATCCGGCGCATTCATTCCTGAAATCTGTTGGAAGGATTTATTCAGGCCTTATATCCATAGTAAAGATTCTCCCATTATTCAGCTCGCACCAATCTAACCCGTCATATGTTTCCTTATTTCCATATTTATCGAAAAAATCTTCCTTGCTGTCGAATACTTCCACTAAGCCATCTTCCATTAAGTTAATCATTTGAAAAGTATTTAATTTAAACACGCTGGAAACAGCTATTAATTCTCCAATATGTACATTTTCAGCAACATTTTTCATGATTTCCTCTCCTTTTTCAGAAACTTTCTGTAGAATTAACATTACCTATCCATTATTTTTAATATGAGCTTTGCGTATGAATGTATGCGTCACCTTTCCTATCAGAAGCGTTTAGCGCATGCTGTTCCAATACATTTCAAGAGTCACCGTATTGGGATATGAAAACCTAGAGTAAAAGGTGCTCCAATATCGATTTAAAGGGGGATAAACAAATGCAATTTATTATTACGGCTTATGACGGCAAGGATGAAAAGGCCCTGGAACGAAGATTACAGGCAAGGGAGGAACATTTAAAAGGTGTAGAGCAGAGAAGTAAAGATGGGGAGCATTTATATGCTGCAGCCATCCTGGATGAAGAGGAAAAAATGATTGGCTCCATGATGGTGGTGGAGTATCCATCAAGAGAAGAATTAAACCAATGGCTTAAAGAAGAACCTTATGTAACCGGAAAGGTTTGGGAGAAAATTGAAGTGCAGCAGTGTAAGGTGCCAGCCCTTTTTACGCAGCTGAATAAGGATTAAAGATTGTTTTCTGCCGTCTGTAAAAGGGCGGTTTTTTAGTGTGAAGGGAATGTGCTAAGGCAGTTAATCATTTAAATAACAATCGGTATTCTAATCAGATTCTTATTTATTCTCATATAGATATTCCGTTTGCAGCTGGGACCTTATAAAACCGCCGACCATTAAGGCGATAAAAAGCTTCCGGTCTTGTTTTTTCTAATCTTCTTCCTGGAAATGCAGTAAGAAATGCGGTTAGGACGTGAGCATATACAGGGAGGAAAGTTCTCATCTTTAACACCCATTTCATTTTTTAAAATTTAATCTTCCTGTTTAGTAAGACTGATATTCAGGTGAGAGTGTTCCCCGTTTTTCACCCATTTTCGCAAAACGAACCAGGTAATAGAGCTAAGGGCTATCAATAAACATTCCAAAGTAAAGATATACCACGGGTAAGGACCCAGTAAGTCAAATAAACTCGGGCTTTTCGGCTTGTGCCGCAGGAACCAGTAATTTCCGCCGGCCTGATTATTTACGAAAAATATGACTGGCACAAGGAGATTAATAAAGATCAATAGCTTCCATAGCGACCGGAATGACGGATAATAGCCTTTTGCCCAGGTAAAATATAAAGCAGCCCATACTACCATTAAATGCTCATAAAAGAAGCGGAAGTAACGGAAGTGCGGAAAATCATATGTCAGGGCTGGGGTGATAATCGCTTGTGTAGCACCCAAAACAGCTATAAAGAACATCAATTCATAGAAGATTCTTCTTCGTGTTATCAGTAAAAAAATACATAAAATAAGAGCAATGTTACACAATTCCAAAGGCAGGGAGCGGTCGAAGCTCCATACTCCATTGAGGTACATCCATACCTGATTCAAGCCTTCAACCAGGATCAATGATAAAGCTGCCCCAATCTCAAACCTTCTCCATTTTTGATTATTTAATTTCTTTCGGTTTAGAAATATAGCTGCAGCAACAAGCACAAAGATGCTTAAAACAGCAATGTGATTTACAGAGAACATGTTAAATTGGACAGACTGACTGCGGCTAAACCACTCCATGATTTTCCACCCCACGATTGAATAAGAGCAACCATAAGGTGTGCTTTTTTGGTGAGTTTTATACATTTGCGGTGCAATCCAGCCTGAAAGTAAAGACGATACATTTTTCTAACGATAATGAGGAATATTTTAAAAAAAGAGGAGGGAATTCCATGCCAAATATAACTTCTTCTAAACTGAAATCCAAGTCTAACACTGTTCTTTCAGGAGCTGTATCATCAGACGATGAAATAACAAATGGACTCGCATTTAATCTCAATACATACTCCCGGCTTGGTGCAAAGAGACAGGCAGTTAAGGTACGTCATCATGCAGGCAAAATGCTGATTGAATTCTTTCTTGAGTGGGCTATGTCCGGTGGAACTCTAAAGACATATATGCTAAAACGAGGGTGGATAAAGGTTCCGCTTCATTATCAACCACATGGATATCCGATTAAGCAGCATACCAATTCTTAAAATCTGAATTAGCTTCATTTCAATTTCGTCGTTTTTGGGCTTTGACGCAGTTATTTTCACTTATTTAAAGCAGTGTGAATTAACAGCAATATCCTGTTCAATTTTGCAGAAAAGGAAAGAAAAAAGGGTTTGGAACAACATATTCCAACCCTTTTTTATGTGGACTTTATATTGTTGTTAGTCATTATTTAGATTTGTCACAAAATGTTCGAAATTTAAAAAATATCAATTTCCTTGTAGTTTGAATTTTTTGTCAATAATCAATATGAAGCATCTTCAAAGGATGTTTTGTGACATGAATCACAAATATGGGCCTTGAAATAGGTTTTGAAATTATGCCGCCATATTATAGTGTCTGAACCTGTGACTGTCAATAGTAAGAAAACGGACATTAATACTAAAATAAGTCCTATATAGAAATAGTACGGTATGCGGATGAAATAAGATTTTACAATAATCAGATAACATGCCTATAATAATTTTCGGGCAGGAAATATGACCTATACTTGAATAAAGGTTATTTCTCGGCAAGCTAACTAAAAGTTCCTCTCAATTTCACAGCTGCGCTTGCTTGTGGCCACTTTTCTGGCAGGAATGCTATTAAGCAGACAGGACGAATGGAAGGATGGAGCCTATATGGATATCGTAGTACCTGGTTTGATAAACTCTTTGCCTTTGATTCTTCTAAAAGAATTGGAAACTATCAGGAAACCATGCTGGCGAGATTTCCGCTCATGAGGAATCAAAGAGTAATAAGCTTGGCTGAGCGGATGGAGACTCAAGGAGGTGAGCACGATGTGAAAGCATAAAAAACCCTCAGGCGGGTCTTGGTGGACGATAGCCTGAGAGTCTCAGTGAGATGGAGTATCCCAGCTCATAAGCTAGTATACTCCTTAATTTACAATTTTTAAATAGTTAAGTTAAAGGGAGGATATTAGTACAATGAATTCATTAATAGTAAAGAAGTATATAATCGTTCCGGAAACGAAATCAATCAGATCCCATTATAACGATGATGGCGATTACTGCAGTTTGGTTTTGGAAGGGGATTATACGTTTATGGTAATGATGAAACCGATTGAGATTATTGACGAAAGCATAAATTATTATGGCTTTGATCTAAATGGTGCAACGAGCGGTTCGAAATCCATACTGGGTCCCTGCAGACCAGCACCAGTACGAATTCCGGGTGGAATGGAAATGTATTGGTTTCCTCATACATCACCATTGCATGAAGATTGTGTGTGGTTTGCGCTGCATCATATAGATGCTATCATGCCTGATGGCCCAAATACCTCAAACGTTTATGTGAGTGGAGGTCTTTGTTTTAAACTGAATGCTTCTGAAAAGGATGTTTCAATGAGATATGATCGCGCAGAAAAGCTGGAATCAAGAATAGCCAGGAGAAAGGTAAATACCTTCAGCTTTATTATGGAAAGAACCACCGATACATACTCGGTTAATAAAGGAAAGCGGAATTATATTATTGAAAGAAAAAAAGAGTAGTATCTCTTCAATCAAAACGGAAATGCGACAATCATTTCTATACGGTTAATGATATAGACTATTACAAGTGAAACCGGTACATCCATACCTTTGAAAAAGTATCCTATATCCAGAAGGCTGAACGCGAGGAAATTGGGTCAGCCCCTGGGAGAAGCATTTTCTAATCGATTTGAAACAAAGATGTCACGATTGTAAGTCCCATTACCATGCAAATAATGTTAGAATCAACAAGGAGGACTAAGCGTCAGGCATGGTTCTCTTTTCGTTTTGCAGGGAGTCTGACAGCCATGGGATTTTTCAGAAATCATTGTGCATCAACTCCTGTTATAATAAGTGTATAATAAGAATTGTCTTTATGGGAAAGAGAGAATAATTTAAAGGGGAAGAAACGATCATGAAAGAGGAAGAGACCCTGAAAATGCAGGGACGGCCTTTATCAAAGATCCTCGCACTGACAGTTAAAACAGGGATTATTAAATCCAACCTGATCCCGATGTTTGCAGGATTAACACTGGCCTTATATACGTATGACTTCGGCCTTCTGGAGAAGCTGCCCGAGATAATACTTGCCTTTATTGGCTCAAGCCTTGTAATGGGCGCAGCCGGGGCTTTTAATAATTTATATGACCGTGATATTGATTCGATCATGAAGCGGACCCAAAGCAGACCAACTGTCACAGGGGAAATCAAGCCAAAGCAGGTACTATGGCTTGCAACCTTCATGTCTGTGCTTGGAGTCCTCGCTCTTGCCCTCACAACTCCGTTAGCGGGTTTACTTGGATTTTTGGGGCTGTTTTTTTATGTGGTCCCTTACACAATGTGGACCAAGAGAAGAACGATTTATAACACAGAGGTTGGAAGTATTTCAGGTGCGATGCCGCCGCTTATCGGCTGGGCTGCCATCCATCCGGATGTCACGCATCCTGCTATTCTTGGCCTGTTCATCATCACCATCATCTGGCAAATGCCTCACTTTTATGCGATTGCCATCCGGAAGCATGATGAATATAAAGCGGCCAATGTTCCAATGCTGCCTGTTGTTAAAGGCGTCAAAAGGACATACATCCAGACGAATGTTTATTTAGTTATTCTGATCGGGATCAGCTTCCTGTTAGGCTCCTTAAGCACGGGTCTTATGCTTGTGGCACTGCTCCTCGGAATTGCCTGGCTTGCGCTCAGTGTCTATGGCTATAAACGAATGGATCCTGAAAAGTGGGCAAAGTCTCTGTTCATCTTTTCACTTGTCCATATGACCGTTCTATTTTCGACGGTGATTATTTACTCGATTATGGGGATTATTTTTGATTTGTAAAAAGGGAAGCATCATGCGGCAAGTTATAACCCGGTTACGTTAATAAGTTTAGATGGCATAAAAAATGACGTGTATGCTGGTACACGTCATTTTTCTTGTTTTTTAATGGGTTCTTAGTCTTTTTCTTCGTTTTTTACATAGCAATTTATATTGGATAATAAATATTGAACGAGTAAATGCCAGATTTGCTGTCATCAACTATTGAGACAGCTTAACTGAGGATAGGAGAATACTAAAATGAAAAAGAATATGAACATTTTATTCTTACTTTTAACATTAACACTTATGGCTGGCTGTACCAGCGCAGAAGATACATCCAATACGGTCGCAGAAACAGAGTCACATAAGGAAGCAGCTGTCGAAGAAAATAAAAATAATGCAAAAGAAGAAACTGTCACCACGGCACCGGAAGAAACAGCAGCCCAGCCAAATAATGACCTGTTCTCAGGATACAAACTTATTGAAGTTGATGGCGGTGATCTTTCTGGACATCGTGAACCTAATGTTGTCGTCGACATTGGGTACGGGGACCGTGAATATTGGGCATTTACTAATGAATACGGGCAGCTGGTACGTGTCATTGCTGAGGAAATCATCCTGCAAGATGACAGCAGCGAACCTGTATTATCATCAGGCAGATACTATCGCGATGAGGCAAAGGTTCCAGGTGTTGAGAGCGAAACATTAGATGAAGGACATATTATTGCCGATTCTCTTGGAGGGGTATCCAATGCTTATAATATCACTCCACAAGATAGCACGCTCAATCGACACGGCGATCAGGCTTATATGGAACATTCAATCAGCAGAGCAGGTGGTGCTGCAGACTTTGAAGCCATTATCACTTATCCAAATACACAGACACAGATACCTTTGAGTTATCAATACACTTACACGATAAAAGGCAACAAGATTGTTGATAAATTTGACAACGTGAATCCTGATGAAGTAAACGCATCACTCGGTTTAACTGACAGTGAAGCAGCTGAATCTGCCGAACCCGCTGAATCAACAGGATCAGCCACAGAGGGTGATATTACCAGCGTAGATACAAACGGCAATGAACAGGTGACGATTAAAGAAGCAAAGGAAGCGGGTTTTAAAATGCCAATAACGAGCGATCATTGGTTATACCCATATATGGATGATCGGGATAATGACGGTATGGTAGGTGAGTAAACCTCTCGAATATTGATCCTGCTATAAAGATTGCTTATGATAGTAAAGGGTCGGTTTCCGATTCTTCGTACTTCAAAAAATGTATCCAAGAACATCAATAGCTATCTATTTTTAATAGATTTTTATAGTGAATATGCTGAAGATCAGCTGCCGAACCAGGCGGCTTTTTTTGTTTATTAATGACAATGGATGTTTTAATAATTCTAATTTGTTAGTTGACCTAATAATAGAAGCTATATTCATAAATTGGGACCGAATCATTAGAGTAGATAATAGACTATTACTCTATTCTCAAAAACTTGTGAAAAAATCAACAAATGGCTTGATAAACTTGTCCACTCCATTTTAAAAAAGAAGAATAGGATATGGTATTAATGAAAAAGGAGGGATATTAATGTCTAATGGTACTCAATCAGGCTATGGGTATGGCGGCGGTTTTGTTTTAATCGTCATCTTATTCATTCTTCTGATCATCATTGGGGCTGCTTTGTAATATTAAGGACCCAATAGGCAAATTAAAAACAGAGGCTGAATCATATTCAGCCTCTGT
>NZ_JCAXER010000040.1:0-35293 GCF_059758675.1 Cytobacillus sp. GQ23 | reverse complement strand
ATAAAGTAAAGTGACAGGTACCTATACCAGTTGAAGGAAGTGGTATAGGTACCTGTCACCACCAATTTCACGAAGCCCAACGGAACAGTTTCTTGTACCAAGGGGTTTCCGGCTTCTTTTCAGGCTGCTCTGATTTTTTTTCTTCTTTGTGGTTCAGGTGGTCTGTGCAGTATTCTGTTGGTTCTGTGCCTTCTGCGAAGTAGGTTAGGCGCTTGACGGGGCAGTTTTCCCCGGCAATTTTTCCATTGGCCGGATCGATGTAGACGCCGGCTGTTCCTTTAGGTGCTTTGAATTTCTTGGCCGGCTTCCCTTTATGGGCTTCTTCCATAAACCGGATCCAAATGTTTTTGGCATACGTTTTTTCAACGGTTTTGGTAAGAACCTGTCCTTTGTCATAGCCGGTCCATACCGCTGTGACCAGCTGTGGTGTAAAGCCGGCCATCCAGCTGTCTGTTTCGGTTGAACCCGACTTGCCTGCATAAGGGCGGGTCATATCATTGATAATGGTGCTTCCAGTTACCTGGGCATAGCCGTTCAGCTTCCGGTCAAAGATTCCTGTCATCATATGGGTCAATACGAAAGCCAAGTCCGGCTTCAGAACCTTCATCTGGAACGGCTCCTGCTCGTAGATGACTTCGCCTTTATGATTTTCCACGCGCTTTATCAGTACCGGCGATACCTTTTTCCCGCCATTGGCAAACATGCTGTAGGCATTCGCCAGCTCGATGACCCTCATTCCGGATGTGCCGAGTGCCAGGGAAGGCACCTTCGCCATTTTAGAAGTGATGCCAAATTTCTTGGCTGTATTGACAAGCGTTTCTTCTCCTAAAAATAAATGAGTTTTCACTGCATAGACATTGTCAGATAAAGCCAGTGCCTGGGCCATTGTGATATCATCATCCGCATATTTGCTGTTGAAATTATGAGGTGTGTAGTCCGGTGTGCCGTCCTCAAAGCGGAATGTCGTCTGCTCGCTCCGGATAGGTGTGGAAGGGGTGAATCCCTGCTCCAATGCCGCGTAATAGAGCAGCGGCTTGATCGTTGATCCCGGCTGCCTGACTGCCTGGACTGCCCGGTTAAAGGGACTCTCCTCATAATTCCTGCCGCCGACCATCGCTTTGACATACCCGTTTTTCGGATTCATGGCTACAACCCCAACCTGAATCTCCGAGTCTTTTGAAATCATTTTATCCACTGTTTCTTCCGCGATTTCCTGCTCCTTCAGATCCAGGGTGGTATAAACCTTCAATCCGCCCAATTCAATGGTCCGGTCATCCAGCTTCAGCTGCGTTTTAAGAGCATTGCGGACCGCATCCTGGAAATAGGGCGCGGTTTTCGTTCTCGGGTGCATATGCTCCCCAACCAGCTCAAGCTCCTCTGCAGCAGCAAGATCTGCCTCTTTTTGGCTGATCATTCCGTTCTTCACCATCGTCTGCAGAATCACCCTCTGACGCTGTTCTGCTTTTTCCGCTGATGCAAATGGAGAATAGATGCCAGGTCCCTTTGGAATTCCGGCTAAAATAGAAGCCTCAGCCAAAGTAAGGTCCTTGGCATCCTTCCCAAAATAAAACTGGCTTGCTGCCTGTGCCCCATAAGCTCCATTGCCGTAATAGATCGTATTTATATAGCCTTCAAGGATTTCCTTCTTCGTATAGTTCATCTCAAGCCTGATGGTATAAAAAGCTTCAAGCAGTTTCCGCTTCCAGGTTTTTTCGTGTTCGAGAAACAGGTTGCGGGCATACTGCTGGCTGATGGTGCTGGCTCCCTGAACCTTCGCCATTGCTTTAAGGTCAGCAAGAGCGGCACCGGCAATTCTTTTATAATCAAAACCGTTGTGCTCGAAAAAATTCTTATCCTCAATCGAAACCGTCGCATCCACCAAATGCGGACTGATATCATCAAGAGGTGCCCAGTAGCGCTTCTGCCCGTTGTGGCTTTCTCCGATCACCGTGCCATCATTCGAGAAAAATAAAGTCGACTGCGGAACAGCAAGCGGCGGCGGCCCCAGGATTTTTGCATATACCAATATTCCGCCAATCATCACAGCGGCCAAAGCCATTCCTATTAAGCTAATAATGAGAATCGCACGCAAATATTTCATTGTTTTTCTGAAACGCTGATCGGTCATTAACTCCAAGTATGGCACCCCCCTGAATCTTTGTAAGTGCTATGCAAAAAATAGAATAAGTATAAGTACATATCTTTAGTATTGAAAAAACGCTCTGATTTTAAACATCTTCTCTATTAAAAATCGAAATTTTTCTTGCAATTTTGCTAGATTCATCTATACTTTTTCTGTGTTTGTTATTTGCATGTTAGGGAAGTATAAAAGATGATCATGCTTTTTGCTGCTCTTTAAGTGATAATTCATTTTTTTATGGAAGGAATGATTCAAGAATGGGACTTTGGTTTACAGAGAAACAAACTGAGAACTTTGGCATTACGATGAAGGTGAAGCGTACTTTACATACAGAACAGACAGAATTCCAGAAGCTTGATATGGTGGAAACAGAAGAGTGGGGCAATATGCTTCTTCTTGATGACATGGTTATGACCTCAATCAAGGATGAGTTTGTGTACCATGAGATGGTAGCGCACATTCCTTTGTTCACGCATCCAAACCCTGAAAACGTTCTGGTTGTTGGCGGCGGAGACGGCGGGGTTATCCGTGAAGTCCTGAAGCACCCAAGCGTGAAAAAGGCGACACTTGTAGATATCGACGGAAAGGTTATTGAGTACTCAAAGAAATTCCTTCCTGAGATTGCAGGCAAGCTTGATGACCCTCGCGTGGATGTGCAGGTGGGCGATGGCTTCATGCATATTGCGGAAAGCGAAAATGAGTATGATGTAATCATGGTGGACTCAACTGAGCCGGTAGGACCTGCGGTAAACCTATTTACAAAAGGCTTCTATGCTGGAATCTCTAAAGCTTTAAAAGAAGACGGCATCTTTGTAGCACAGTCAGACAACCCTTGGTTTAAAGCAGACCTTATCCGCAACGTACAGCGCGATGTGAAAGAAATTTTCCCAATCACACGCCTATACACAGCCAATATCCCAACCTATCCAAGCGGCATGTGGGCGTTCACAATTGGATCTAAAAAATATGATCCATTAGAAGTAAGCGAAGACCGCTTCCATGAGATCGAGACAAAATATTATACAAAAGAACTGCATAAAGCTGCATTTGTATTGCCGAAGTTTGTTGCAGATTTAGTGAAGTAATTGACAGGCTGCTGCTTTATTGGAGCAGCCTTCCTGAATACATAAAAAGTGAGGGATGACCTTGGTTCGTTTTGATGAAGCCTATTCAGGCAATGTTTTTATTAAAAGCCATCCTAGTTATGAGGAAAGTGAAGCAGTCATTTATGGCATGCCGATGGACTGGACGGTCAGCTATCGTCCGGGCTCCCGCTTCGGCCCTGCCCGCATCCGCGAAGTGTCCATTGGGCTTGAAGAGTACAGCCCATATCTTGACCGTGAGCTAGAAGAGGTAAAATACTATGATGCCGGCGATATTCCGCTTCCATTCGGAAATCCGCAGAAAAGCATCGATATGATTGAAGAATTTATCGATCAGCTTCTGGCTGAGGGTAAATTCCCGCTTGGCATGGGTGGAGAGCATTTGGTTTCCTGGCCTGTCATCAAAGCCATGTATAAAAAGTATCCGGATCTGGCGATTATCCACATGGATGCCCATACAGATCTTCGTGTGGATTATGAAGGGGAGCCATTATCCCACTCAACGCCAATCCGCAAAGCAGCTGAGCTGATTGGTCCAGGGAATGTCTATTCTTTCGGTATCCGTTCGGGCATGAAAGAAGAATTCCAGTGGGCGAAGGAAGTGGGCATGCACATCTCAAAATTCGAAGTGCACAAGCCGCTGAAGGACATTCTTCCTAAGCTTGCGGGACGTCCTGTTTATGTAACGATCGATATTGATGTTTTAGACCCTGCCCATGCGCCTGGAACTGGCACAGTGGACGCAGGCGGCATCACTTCAAGAGAGCTTCTTGCTTCCATCCATGAGATTGCTCATTCAGATGTAAAAGTTGTTGGTGCTGACCTTGTCGAGGTGGCGCCTATCTATGACCCATCTGAACAAACGGCTAATACAGCGAGTAAACTGATCCGGGAAATGATTCTTGGATGGGTGAATAGGAAGTAACGTGTAAGACTTCAATAAACGGGGACATCGGTCTCCGTTTTTTTGTGCATGAAACTTTTCCCCCTATTTTACCGTATGAAAGGAAAAGGGGGATTTGTTATGTATGAACATAAATTTATTAAAGTGGACTTATCATCCTTTAAGCTGACGCCTGCTGAAGATTACCATGAAATTGTCAGGGAGCATGAAAAAGAAGGCTGGGAGCTGATACAGATTTTTGCACCAGGCATAAGGGGTTATGGAAATCCATCTTTTTATGAACTGATTTTTAAACGGCAAATTTCTGGGTTTTAATATATGGAACTCGCCTCTGGATTGGAAAGCGATATTGAAAGGGTGGAACATTCGGTTTCATCCTTTTTATATTCGACAAAATTCGGGTGGTGCCTGTCACCTTCTTGCACTTTCCCCATCAAGTATTTATACTTATATAGTTATATAAGATGAAAAGGATGTGTTGCCGTTGTCCAGTCGCTCAGCGGAACAAATGCCTGTGAAGATTAGTGTGAAGACAGATATTCGCAGTGGAGGCAGTAAAGAGACTTTTGAATTGACTGCTTTTGGCCGATACTATATAAAAGATTCTTCCCGGTTCCTTCAGTATGATGAAGTGATGGAAGAGGGAACAGTAAAGACAATTATAAAAATGTCCGATGCAGACGGGCTGATTTTACGAAGCGGCGCCGTGAAAATGAGGCTCCCTTTTAGAATGAATAAAAAGCTCCGCGGCAGCTACGAGACGCCTTACGGAGTGTTTGAGATGGGCACGGTGACCAAGCGGATGGTCCATCAATATGATGACGAATCTGGTGAAGGTTCGATTGAAATTTTATACGATCTGAAAATGCAGGGATCCCAGGCAGGTACATACCATTTGGCGATTACGTTTGAGGAGGAGAACAATGAACATAGTTGAGCAGGTGCAAGACAAATTAAAACAGGAAATCAAGGATGCGGTTGTAAAAGCTGGTTTGGCAGCGGAAGAGCAGATCCCTGATGTAATTCTTGAAATCCCGAAGGAAAAGGCTCATGGGGACTATTCCACGAATATGGCAATGCAATTAGCACGTGTGGCTAAAAAGGCACCAAGAATGATTGCAGAGGAGCTTATCGCTCATTTTGACAGCTCAAAAGCTTCCATTGAAAAAATTGAAATCGCAGGGCCCGGCTTCATCAATTTTTACATGAATAATTCTTATTTGACTGATCTGATTCCGGCCGTTCTGGAAGCAGGGAATCAATACGGAGAAACAACAGTTGGAAACAGCCAGAAGATCCAGGTCGAGTTTGTTTCAGCTAACCCAACAGGGGACTTGCATCTTGGACATGCCCGCGGCGCAGCTGTCGGCGACTCCCTATGCAACATTTTAGATAAAGCTGGCTATGATGTTTCCCGTGAGTACTATATCAATGATGCCGGCAACCAGATTAACAATCTGGCTCTATCGGTTGAAGCGCGATATTTCCAGGCTCTTGGCTTAGAGAAGGAAATGCCTGCAGACGGCTATCATGGCGAAGATATCATCGGCATCGGCAAAAAGCTGGCTGATGAGTATGGCGATAAGTATGTAAATGCGGATGAAAAAGAGCGTTTTGACTTTTTCCGTGAATACGGCCTGAAATATGAAATGGCAAAGCTGAAGCAGGATCTGGAAGATTTCCGCGTGCCATTTGATGTTTGGTATTCTGAAACATCCCTTTATAATAATGGCAAAATCGACACAGCCCTTCAGGCATTAAAGGATAACGGCCACATTTACGAAGAAGAGGGTGCAACCTGGTTCCGCTCAACAGCTTTCGGTGATGACAAAGACCGTGTGCTGATTAAAAATGACGGCTCTTACACATATCTGACTCCAGATATCGCTTACCATAAAGACAAGCTTGAACGAGGCTTTGAAAAGCTGATCAACATTTGGGGTGCTGACCACCATGGCTACATTCCGCGCATGAAAGCAGCCATCCAGGCGCTTGGCTATGACCGTGAGGCGCTCGAAGTCGAAATCATCCAGCTTGTACATTTGTACAAAAACGGCGAAAAAATGAAGATGAGCAAACGTACCGGCAAAGCGGTAACAATGCGTGACCTTGTGGAAGAAGTAGGACTGGACGCAACACGCTATTTCTTCGCGATGAGAAGCGCAGATACGCATCTTGATTTTGACCTTGATCTGGCAGTATCACAATCCAATGAAAACCCTGTTTACTATGCCCAGTACGCACACGCGCGTATTTCCAGCATCCTGCGCCAGGGTGAAGAGCAGGGCATGTCTGCCGGAGCTGCAGATTACTCCCTGATTCAGGCGGAAAAGGAAATCGACGTTCTGAAGAAAATCGGCGAATTCCCGCAGGCTGTCGGCGAAGCTGCGCAAAAGCGTATGCCGCACAGAATCACGAACTATATTTATGAACTGGCTTCCTCTTTCCACAGCTTCTATAATGCTGAAAAAGTATTGGATGCGGAAAATCCGGAAAGAACCAAAGCCCGTCTGGCATTGATCAAAGCGGTTCAGACTACTTTAAAGAATGCGCTGAAATTAATCGGCGTATCTGCTCCGGAAAAAATGTAATGTTCAAAGCTGGCACTTATTGGTGCCGGCTTTTTTCATGTTTTTTTACGAAAGAGGGGAAGCTAAAGACGTAGGTTTAAGGGGATAGGTGAATGGTAAAACATAGTAAGCCATTATAGGAGGATCTTATGAAAATTGTTCTTTTATCCATACTTACAGGATTTCTCGTCGGATTTGTCTTTGCTTTCATGAAGCTGCCGATTCCTGCGCCGCCTGCACTGCCCGGCATTATGGGGATAGTCGGCATTTACCTCGGGTTTAAAGCATATGAAGTGGTTCTGCCCTGGCTGCAGGGGATATTGAGATAGATTGGGGAAGGGTGTCCATGGGCACCTTTTTGTATGAGTGTGAACTTTCCTTTTGCAGTGGAAGCCGGGATTTGGTAAATAAACTAATCGCTAAAACTGTTGACTCTGTGGTGCGATTTTCTCTTATTTTCCGTCTCTGTTTTAAGGTTTTCTTCCTTCTGTGTCCGAAGCTGTCCCGGGTTCGGACTCAAGTCTCTGGTATCCTCTGTTTGCCGATTTTCTCTTCCCGTAAAAATCAACCTAAACTCCGCATGTTACACCGGGACGGGCATATCATGGTAGAAACCCCTCCGGAAAGGACATGCCGCTCATGAAGCCACAAATGGCAGCCTCACTTTACGCAACTATTTCAATCAGTTTTTGGGGAGTGTCATTTGTCTCCACCAAAGCTGTTTTGGATAAGGTGGACCCTTATACATTAATCATGCTCAGGTTTAGCATCGGGGCAGCCTTTCTGCTTCTTGTGCTTTTCTTGAAAAAATATCGGCTCCTGATTCCGCTCAAATATATTCCTCATTTAATTGTTCTTGGGGTACTTGGTGTGTTCGTCCATCAGGTCATCCAGGTCACAGCTCTAGAGACGATAGATGCTTCCTCTGCGGGATGGATTATTTCCTTTTCACCTGTTTTTACCGTGCTCCTCTCCATGATCTTTCTTCATGAAAAACTGACATTCTTTAAAACGCTGGGCATTATAACGGCGGTTTCCGGCGTGCTGATGGTAACAGGGGCGAGGAGCGGTCAGACGCTGGAATTTGCTTTTAATATAGGATATTTCCTTATGATCTTAAGTACACTGAATTGGGCCGTGTATTCCATCCTGGTGAAAAGGCTGCAAGTTAAGCTGCCTTCTCTTGTGGTCACTTTCTATATGAGTCTGCTTGGATGCTTGTTGACGATTCCCTTTTTATTGAGAGATAGGGGATGGGAGAAGTTTCATCTATTATCTGGTTCTGAATGGGCCCATATATTGTTTTTGGGCATATTTGTTTCCGGGATTGGCTATTGGTACTGGTCCAAGGCACTAGAGGTTTTGGAAGCTTCCAAGGTATCCATGTTTATCTACATGGAGCCCTTATTTACCCTGATTGCGGCCATTCTTCTGCTTCGTGAAAAAATTTTTTTCATAAGCATTATGGGAGGAATCATAATCATTATAGGAGTGATCATAGTGAATGGTCAGCTGAACTATTTTTCATGGAGGAAGCGATAATCCACAAGAAGGGGAGTCGTTTAATGAGGGAAAGGTTTAAAAACATACTAGATTCATTGAAATCACCTTCTGCGGAAGAACTTAGAAAGGCTTTGGCATCTCTTGATATCAAGCTTGAAGCCCTTCTTCCTTACCTGCAGCCGGCAGATGGAAAACCCTATTACCGCAAGCTGCTTTATCAAAATGATGAAGTGGAGCTGCTCGTCATGAACTGGTCAGATATTGAATGCGCCCCACATGACCATGGAAGCTCAAAAGGGTGGATCCAAGTGCTAAATGGAAATTCGGAAAACACTGTTTTTGAAGTGAAGGAAGGCGTTCCTATTGAGGTTTTTGCAGAGGTTAAGTCCAAAGACTCCTTCTTTTTTGCACCCAAAAAAGGTGTGCACAAAATGAAAAGCGCAGGAAGGGAAAATCTTGTTACTCTGCATCTTTATTCGCCACCAATTACAGGCATGAAGGTGTACGACCTGGAGAAGTGTGCTGCCTGTGTAGTCTCTGAAGACTGCGGGGCCTGGTGGCCAGAGGAGCAGAGACAAAAGGTGAGGGAGATTCAGTTAAAATAAGGGGCGTTCCCAGTGGGGGAACGCCTTTATTATTTCCACTCTACTTCCGCCCCTCCGATCCTCTTCACCCCGCGGATTGAGCTGATGTCCTCTGTCAGCTTGAGCGCAGCCTCATCCTTGGCTTTCGCTTCGATCATAAAATCGATGTCCCGGTTAAGGGGTTTCAGGACGTTGAGAAGGGGGCGGATAAAATCCAGGTCAACATAGTCGGCATGAGACCGGAAGGCTTTTTCCGATTTGGGCGAGGAAATATGGATCTTCGGCTTGAGTCCTGTCTTGTCCCATGTCTGAAAAATTTCTGGGAGAAGCTCTTCCAGCGGGTGGGTGCCGAGGTTTGCCATATGGTGATGATAATCAAATACAAGAGGAATGTTTTCTTTCTGGCAGGCCAGAAGAGTTTCATCCGCGTTATAGGTTTTATCATCATTCTCGAGTGTCATCTGCTCTTTAATATGAGATGGCAGCGTCTTGAGATTTTCATGGAAACGGTGGATGGTCGTGAGCTTGTCCCCGTAAGCCCCGCCAATATGGATATTAATGATGCTTTCGTTTTCAACGCCCATGGCCTCGAACATCCGGTAATGGTATTCCATATCTTTGACTGCGTTTCGGGTCACATCCTCGCGTGGAGATGTGAACAGGGTGAATTGATTGGGATGAAAGCTGACGCGGAGCCCATGTTTTTTAATCAATTCACCGATTTCAAGCCATTTATCCTTAAAGGGTGTGACAAAATCCCATAATACCTCCGGATGCGTGGCCAGGGGAACGATGGAGCTTGAAAGCCGATATAGCTGAATTTCATGGGCGATATTAAAATAAAGCATTCTTAACGTATTTTGCAGATTCACTGCTGTGACGGCCTTCAGCTTTTCCAGCTTTTCTTCCTCAGGCAATTGCTGATAGCGCGTAAAAGTCAATGTTCTTGCAGGAGATGCCTCCCACAAGCTGATGGCATGGGAAACATATCCCAGTCTAATTTTCAATTTGCAGCACCTTCTTTTTGCTGGCCTACTTTAAAGGAAGCTTGCCACAGACCGGGCAAGCATCTCTTTGAAAGTCCGTAAAGGATCCAGCCGGTTTAATTCTTTTAGCGCCAATCTCTTTGCATTTAGTATGTCTTTGTCTACAACAGCTTGGACCTGCTTAATGAACTCTTTGTCATAAATAAAGCAATTGATTTCATAATTTAAGAACAGGCTCCGCTTATCAAAATTAGCTGTTCCGACATCACTGATTTCATTATCGATAATAATCGCCTTTGCATGGTAAAAGCCCTTTTTGTACTCATACACATAAGCACCTTGTTTAATCAAGGTCCTTAAGTAAAGATAAGAGGCCTCTTTTACAAGAATATGATCCGTGATGCATGGGACGAGTATTTTTACTGTGACGCCGCGTTCCAGGGCATGAATTAAGTCCTGAAAAAGCCTTTTGCCCGGAATAAAATAGGGGGTCCCAATCGTAATGCTCTTTTTCGCCTTCCTTATTATGGAGGAGAAGCTTTCTTCTAAAAATGCCCCTTTATAAGATCCGAACTGATGGCGGGTATCTCCTGCAGGCAGCTCAGGAAAATAGACACTGTTTGCAAGCAGGTCAGTCTTTGCTGCTTTATACCAATCGGTTAGAAACTCTCTTTGCAGATCCTCTACCCCTTCACCACGGAATTTCAAATGATAGTCACGCCAGGGGGTCAGCTTTTTATCTAGATTGATGTATTCTTTGCCGATATTGAAGCCGCCAATGTATCCGATCTTTCCGTCAATGACGGTAATTTTCCGGTGGTTCCTTGCCTGAAATGAATAGAAAAGAAAAGGCAGCTTTGGCACATGGGCAAACGAAAATTTGACGCCGCTGCTTTTAAGATCCTTAACGGTTTTTCGTTTAACAGGAAGGCTTCCGGCCCAATCCAGCAGAAGGCGGACTTCTACTCCTTCTTTTGCTTTACCCTTTAAAATGGTTAAAAACTCCTTGCTGATTTTATCATCCTTCACAATATAAAATAAAATATGGATGTGCTTTTGCGCCTTTTTTAGCTCGGAGAATAAATCATCAAACAAAGCAGGCCCGTCTGCAAACAACTCCATATCAGACTGCCGGATGGGTAAGGCGGTCCGCTCAAGCTTTTTCATATGGCTTTTCCGGCCCCATGTAAAATCAATATAGAGCCATAAGAAGATGACGAGTAAAACGACCATAATGATATTCCAGACAGTCAATGCAATCTTCCTCTCGACAGGATTTTCCTGTTAGTATTTCCTGCAGAGCTTTTTCTATCATGAAATCTTCCCAAAAGGGGAGGACTTTTCACCTTTAAAAAGAATTTAATAAATGAAAATAATAAAATATTTCGAACAAGTTTAACGAAAAATGGTTGACTGAATGCTCATTCATAATATAATGGGAGTAAGTATAAATTCAGAAAATTATATTGTTTTTTAAATTTTCTAAGATGAGGAAAGGAGCTCCATGCCCATGAATGGTTTATTATGGATCAACTTAATTGCATTCCTTCTTGTAACCGCTTACGCCATCAGCCTGTTTGTCTATGTTGTGAAGACGCGGATTGAATATATCAAGCTTGGCAAAAAAGTGGAGTTTGACGGCAAGGTGAAAGAGCGCCTTGAAAAGATCTGGGTCAATGTGTTTGGCCAGAAAAAGCTTTTAAAGGATAAGAAAAGCGGCATCATTCACGTAATGTTTTTCTATGGCTTCATTCTTGTCCAATTCGGAGCGATTGATTTTATTATTAAAGGAATTAAGCCTGGTGCTCACTTGGCGCTTGGCCCTTTATATCCCGGGTTCACCTTTTTCCAGGAAATTGTGACCCTCATGATTCTTGTAGCAGTAATTTGGGCTTTCTACCGTCGTTATGTGGAAAAGCTTGTCCGTTTAAAGCGCGGATTCAAATCAGGTCTTGTGCTTATTTTTATCGGAGGGCTGATGCTTTCCGTTCTGCTTGGCAATGGCATGAGCATGATCTGGCATGGCCATGAAGGAACCTGGACAGAGCCGGTTGCTTCCCTGATTGCAGGCGGGTTCTCATGGATGGGTGAAACAGCCTCGATTGCTGTATTTTATGTCGCATGGTGGATTCACTTATTATTCCTGCTTGCATTCCTAGTGTATGTGCCTCAATCCAAGCACGCACACTTAATCGCCGGACCGGCCAACGTATATTTCAACCGGCTGGACAATCCGGGGAAATTAAAGGCGATTGATTTTGAAGATGAGACACAGGAAAGCTTTGGTGTTGGAAAAATTGAAGATTTTACACAGCATCAGATGATCGACTTCTATGCATGTGTGGAATGCGGACGCTGTACCAATATGTGTCCGGCAACAGGAACTGGAAAGATGCTTTCACCGATGGATTTAATCCTGAAATTGCGTGATCATTTAACGAACCACGGTGCTGCTGTCACGTCAAAGCAGCCATGGGTTCCGACATTTGCTTTTTCTAATACGAAAGGCAATCAGCTGGCCCTTGCAGCTGCCGGCCAGGGCGCAGAAGAAGCTGCGGCTGGCCTTGCATACAGCCCAAGTCTGATTGGCGAAGTCATTACAGAAGAAGAAATATGGGCTTGTACGACTTGCCGAAACTGTGAAGACCAATGCCCGGTTATGAATGAACATGTTGATAAAATTATTGATTTGCGCCGCTATCTTGTATTAACAGAGGGTAAAATGGACGCGGATGCACAGCGCGCCATGACCAATATCGAGCGCCAGGGCAATCCTTGGGGACTGAACCGCAAGGAGCGCGAAGACTGGAGAGAGGCACGTGAAGATGTTCTTGTGCCGACAGTGAAGGAAATGAAGAAGGCGGGAGAAGAGTTCGAATACTTATTCTGGGTTGGCTCCATGGGCTCTTACGACAACCGCAGCCAGAAGATCGCTCTTTCATTTGCAAAACTAATGAATGAAGCTGGCGTCAAGTTCGCGATCCTTGGCAATAAGGAAAAGAACTCTGGTGATACACCAAGGCGTCTTGGAAACGAGTTCCTATTCCAGGAGCTTGCTGCGAAGAACATTGAAGAGTTTGAGAAAAATGAAGTGAAGAAAATTGTCACAATCGACCCTCATGCCTACAATATTTTCAAGAATGAGTATCCGGATTTCGGATTAGAGGCAGAGGTTTATCACCATACTGAAGTTCTTGCCCAGCTTGTGGAAGAGGGCAAGCTGAAGCCGCAATATGCAGTGGAAGAAACAATTACCTTCCATGATTCCTGCTATCTTGGACGCTACAACGAGGTGTATGATCCTCCTCGTGAGATTCTTAAGAGCATTCCGGGTGTCAAGCTTGTGGAAATGGAAAGAAACCGCGAAACCGGCATGTGCTGCGGAGCGGGCGGCGGCCTGATGTGGATGGAAGAAGAAACCGGACACCGCATCAATGTCTCACGCACAGAGCAGGCATTGGCAGTGAATCCATCTGTGATCAGTTCAGGATGTCCATACTGCTTAACGATGCTGTCTGATGGAACGAAAGCTAAAGAAGTGGAAGAACAGGTTCATACGTACGATGTAGCTGAAATTCTCGAGAAGTCTGTGGTGGGCGAAAGCCGGAATGTAGCATCCTAGCATTATGAAAGTGGAAATTGAAGCACGTCCGAAATTCCCGTAAGGCATTTTGACGAAAATGTTTTTGCCTGAATTTTGTGTAAAGTGTTTCAATTTCCGCTATTTTTCTAGTAAAATAGAAAATGATAAAAGCGCTTACATTATTTCAGGGAAAATCCTATTTATTTCAAGTCCTTTCGAGCGAGCGTTCAGTCAATGACCGCACCTTCACAAACAGTTAACTTCAATGAGATCTGCAGCATAGACGCTATTTTTTTCTAATTAATTTTTCGAACATTTTAAATTAATAGTACAAAGGAGCGATTCTTTATGGGGAAAACCGTAATTCTTAGCGGAGTAAGAACACCTTTTGGAAAATTTGCCGGAGCGCTCACCAGCTTTGCAGCTTCTGACCTTGGCGGATTTGCAGTAAAAGAAGCGCTGAACCGTGCAGGCGTTAACCCTGAGGATGTAGACGAAGTAATTCTCGGAACGGTTCTTCAGGGCGGGCAGGGCCAGATCCCTTCACGCCAGGCAGCGAGAAAAGCAGGCTTGCCATGGGAAGTGAAAACAGCAACGATCAATAAAGTGTGTGCATCCGGGATGCGCAGCGTCACATTAGGGGATCAGATTATCCGTGCGGGTGACGAGGAAGTCATCGTTGCAGGCGGCATGGAGTCCATGAGCAACGCGCCGTACATTTTGCCAAAAGCACGCTGGGGACTTCGCATGGGTGATTCTGCGGTCAAGGATTTAATGGTCCACGACGGATTAAGCTGCAGCTTCACTGGTGTCCATATGGGAACGTACGGAAACTCGACAGCAAAAGAATTCGAAATCAGCCGTGAAGAGCAGGATAACTGGGCGCTGAGAAGCCATGAACGTGCCATTGCGGCCATTGAAGCCGGTAAGCTGGCAGAAGAAATCGTCCCTGTGGAAGTTCCTCAGCGAAAAGGAGACCCGGTCGTTGTATCTCAGGATGAGTCACCACGTAAAGATACTTCAATAGAAAAGCTCGCTAAACTCGGATCTGTTTTTAACTCCGACGGAACGATCACTGCCGGAAATGCACCTGGCGTCAATGACGGGGCAGCAGCATTGGTATTAATGAGCGAAGAACGGGCAGAACGTGAAGGCAAAAAACCGGAAGCTTATATTCTCGGCCATACAGCTCTTGCAGTGGAAGCTAAAGACTTTCCGCAGACACCTGGCCTTGTTATTAATGCTCTTTTGAAAAAGACAGGAAAAACCCTGGAAGAGATTGATCTCTTTGAAATTAACGAAGCATTTGCGGCTGTTGCTCTCACCAGCGGGAAAATTGCCGGCCTAGATGCAGAAAAAGTAAACGTCAATGGCGGCGCTGTGGCACTCGGCCACCCAATTGGAGCGAGCGGAGCAAGAATTATCCTGACCCTGATGCACGAACTGAAACGCCGCGGAGGCGGTATCGGCATCGCGGCTATCTGCAGCGGCGGCGGCCAGGGCGATGCGGTAATGATAGAGGTTCCAAAGCAGTAATTTGTTTGGTAAGGCGGCTGCACTTTGGTAAACGCCGTCTTACCGGACATAAGGACGGTGCCTCACGGCCTCAATAATCAATATACCCGCCAAATGGATAATAACCGGGAGGAACGAACATTTACCGGCCAAAATCGGTTATATACCGGCCACTTTTATTAAAATACGGCCAAACGGAGAAACGATCTGTCAAACCCAGGAACGGAGGATACAAAAATGAATGTAAAAAACATTATGGTAATCGGTGCTGGACAAATGGGTTCAGGAATTGCACAGGTTTGTGCACAGGCAGGCTATAGCGTCATCTTAAACGACTTAAAGCCGGAATTTGTGGAACGCGGCTTTGGTGTGATTAAGAAGAATCTTTCCCGCCAGGTGGAAAAAGGGCGCATGACAGCGGACGAGATGGAAGCAGTGCTGAAAAATGTAACCGCTTCAAATGATCTTAAGGACGCTAAAAACGTGGAGCTTGTCATCGAAGCGGCGGTTGAAAATATGGAGATCAAAACGAAGATCTTCAGCCAGCTCGATGAAATTGCACCAGAGCATGCCATTCTGGCAAGCAACACATCATCCCTTCCGATTACAGAAATCGCAGCCGCAACAAAGCGTCCGGAGAAAGTAATCGGCATGCATTTTATGAACCCGGTGCCGGTGATGAAGCTTGTGGAAATCATCCGCGGCCTCGCGACGGCAGACGAAGTGTACCAAACCATTGAAGACATCACGAAGACGCTTCAAAAAGTGCCGGTTGAAGTGAATGACTTCCCGGGATTCGTATCCAACCGCATTCTGATGCCGATGATCAATGAAGCAGTTTACACACTTTATGAAGGGGTCGCGACAAAAGAGGCCATTGATGAAGTGATGAAGCTCGGCATGAACCATCCAATGGGACCGCTGACTTTGGCTGACTTCATTGGCCTGGACACATGCCTGTATATTATGGAAACCTTGCATGAAGGCTTTGGCGATGATAAATACCGCCCATGTCCGCTGTTAAGAAAATATGTGAAAGCCGGCTGGCTAGGCAAGAAGACAGGCAGAGGCTTCTACGTTTACGAATAAATAATAGGCCTTGGCCGCAAGTGCCGGGCAGCATCGGAGGGTATACAAATGAACCTGAGATTTACAGAAGAGCAGGAAATGATGAGAAAAATGGTGCGGGATTTTGCCCAGGCGGAAATCGCCCCTTTTGTTGAAAAAATGGAGCAGGGCGAGTTCCCTCGGGAGATTCTCCGCAAAATGGGCGAGCTTGGCCTGATGGGGATTCCCATTCCTGAAAAATACGGCGGAGCGGAAATGGACTTTACTTCTTACATTATCGCCATCCATGAACTGTCCCACGTAAGTGCGACAGTTGGCGTTATTTTATCGGTCCATACGTCGGTTGGAACAAATCCGATCCTTTATTTCGGTACGGAAGAGCAAAAGCAGAAATATATTCCGAAGCTTGCCTCTGGTGAGTATCTTGGTGCTTTTTGCCTCACGGAACCGAGCGCTGGCTCGGATGCAGGAAGCTTAAAGTCCCGTGCGGTAAAAGACGGAGACCATTATGTCATTAATGGATCCAAGGTTTTCATTACGAATGCCAGCGAAGCTGACGTATACATTGTATTTGCCTCCACAAATCCTGAGCTTGGGAGCAAAGGCATTTCCGCTTTCATTGTCGAGAAGGATACGCCAGGACTTGTATTTGGGAAAGATGAGCACAAAATGGGGCTGCACGGCTCAAGAACGCTGCAGCTGACATTTGAAGACATGCGGGTTCCGGCTGACAATCTTCTTGGCAGTGAAGGAGAAGGCTTTAAGATTGCGATGGCCAATCTGGATGCCGGACGGATCGGGATTGCTTCACAGGCACTCGGAATCGCAGAAGCAGCCTTTGAAGCCGCCGCGGATTATGCAAAGGAGCGTGTACAGTTCGGCAAGCCGATCGCCGCTCAGCAGGGTGTCGGCTTTAAGCTTGCAGACATGGCAACAAGCGTCGAAGCCGCAAAACTATTAATCTATCGCGCAGCAAACATGCGCCAGCGCGGCATCAAATGCGGACTGGAAGCCTCCATGGCGAAGCTGTTTGCATCCAAAACGGCGGTGGATGTGACTACAGAGGCCATCCAGGTATTCGGCGGCTACGGCTACACAGAGGATTACCCGGTTGAGCGCTACTTCCGCGATGCCAAAATTACAGAAATCTATGAAGGCACAAGCGAAATTCAGCGGATTGTTATCAGTAAACAGCTGTAAAGCAGTCTTTTTATAAAGAAATCAAGAATCCATATAAAGCGAGGGACCAACAATGAATTTCCAATTAAGTGAAGAGCATGAAATGATCAGAAAAATGGTACGCGATTTTGCCAGAAATGAAGTCGCTCCGACGGCTGCTGAACGCGACGAAGAAGAGCGCTTTGACAGAGAAATTTTTGACAAAATGGCGGAGCTTGGCTTAACCGGGATTCCGTGGCCTGAAGAGTACGGCGGAATCGGCAGTGATTATCTGGCTTATTGCATCGCAGTTGAGGAGCTTTCAAGAGTATGTGCCTCTACAGGTGTTACTCTTTCAGCCCATACTTCCCTTGCCGGCTGGCCGATTTTCAAGTTCGGCAGCGAAGACCAGAAGCAAAAATACTTAAAGCCAATGGCGCAGGGTGAAAAAATCGGCGCGTATGGACTTACGGAGCCTGGCAGCGGATCTGATGCCGGCGGAATGAGAACGACAGCACGTCTTGAAGGCGATCATTATGTCCTTAACGGCAGTAAAATTTTCATTACAAACGGCGGAATTGCCGATATCTATGTAGTGTTTGCCCTGACAGATCCATCCTCCAAGCATAAAGGAACAACCGCATTTATCGTGGAATCCGGCTTTGAAGGCTTCTCTGTCGGCAAGAAGGAAAAGAAATTGGGGATCCGTTCCTCACCTACAACGGAGATTATTTTCGAAGAGTGCAAGGTTCCGGTTGAGAACGTGCTGGGCAATGTAGGTGAAGGCTTCAAAGTTGCCATGATGACGCTTGATGGCGGCCGCAACGGCATCGCTGCCCAGGCAGTCGGAATCGCTCAGGGCGCACTGGATGCTTCCATCGAATACGCCAAAGAACGCCGCCAGTTCGGCAAGCCAATTGCTGCCCAGCAGGGAATTGGCTTCAAGCTGGCAGACATGGCCACAAGCATCGAAGCCTCAAGACTATTAACTTACCAGGCGGCTTGGCTGGAGTCAGAAGGACTTCCGTACGGAAAGGAATCAGCTATGTCCAAACTTCTTGCCGGTGACACGGCCATGAAAGTGACAACAGATGCCGTGCAAATCTTTGGCGGCTACGGATATACAAAGGACTATCCAGTAGAACGCTTCATGCGCGACGCCAAAATCACGCAGATCTACGAAGGAACACAGGAAATCCAGCGTCTAGTAATCTCTCGAATGGTAACGAAATAATTAATGATTTTTCGCAGAGTTTATTGACTTCATGTCGCTGTTCAAGTTTAGCCACTGAGTTGATCCTCGCTGTGGGTACCTGATCCTCGAAAATACTGACGCATTTCCTTCGTGCGGTGTTCACTCGAGGAAGCTTAATCAATGTCCAGCGGGAGGAGGTTCCCATTCCTCCCCGCAGCGGAAATCAACGGACAGAATTCAATGATAAAACAATATTGAAAAAAACTTTTTAAAATAAACAGATTCAATGGATGATTCCCGGGAGGGCGGTGGATAACAATGAAAAAACGGGAAGTGCAGGCTTCTGTTAAAGATGAGCGTCTTGTCAAAAAAAGACGCGATCAGATGATTAAAGGTGCCGTCACCCTTTTTATCCAAAAAGGGTTCCATCGTACAACAACTAGAGAGATTGCAAAGGCATCTGGTTTTAGTATTGGAACGCTTTATGAATACATCCGTACGAAGGAAGACGTCCTATACCTGGTTTGTGACAGCATTTACGATCAGGTTGCCGAGCGGCTTCAAAAAGGCCTTGATACCAAAAAAGGCACACTTGAGAGCCTAAAGCAGGGCATCGCCGATTACTTCAAAGTGGTTGACGAAATGCAGGATGAAGTCCTTGTTATGTACCAGGAAGTAAAGGCGCTTACAAAGGATGCCCTTCCATATGTGCTGAAGAAAGAAATAGAAATGGTCGGCATGTTTGAGCATGTCATTACCCTTTGCGTAGAGAACGGGGAACTGGACCTGCCGGAGGAAAAAATCAAGATGATCGCCCATAACATTTTTGTCCAGGGGCAAATGTGGGCATTCCGCCGCTGGTCACTGCAGAAGATGTACAGCATCGAGGAATATATCCAGCTGCAGACCAATCTTCTTTTTCAGGGAATAAAGGATTCCGAAAAGGTTTCGGAAAATGCTTAAGAATAGCGCAGGCTAAGGCTTGCGTTTACGGACAAGGGGGAGAACGATGAGCAATCCAGAAGTCTATAAGCCGAAAAATCATATTCGTTTTGTGACGGCTTCCAGCCTGTTTGACGGGCATGATGCGTCCATTAATATTATGCGCCGCATCATTCAGGCAAGCGGGGCAGAGGTCATCCACCTCGGACATAACCGTTCTGTTGAGGAGGTCGTAAATGCTGCCATCCAGGAGGATGTGCAGGGCATTGCCATTTCCTCTTATCAGGGCGGACATGTGGAGTACTTCAAATATATGTATGACCTTCTGAAGGAAAGAGGCGCATCCCACATCCGCATTTATGGCGGCGGGGGCGGAGTCATCATCCCGAAGGAAATTAAGGAATTGCATGACTACGGAATCGCGCGGATATTCTCGCCGGAAGACGGCCGTCAATATGGTCTTCAGGGCATGATTGATCAAATGATCAAGGAATGTGATTTCCCGACGTTTACAGCCGAAGCATCTGAGCAGATTGAAAAGCTTCAGGATGGGGAAACCAATGCGATTGCCAAGCTGATTACATTGGCTGAGCATCAGGTAACCGTAGGCAAGGAAGCAGCCGCAGCACTTGAGCCGGTCATGGAGAAAGTGAAATCACTGGAAAAGCAGGTTCCTGTAGTGGGAATTACGGGTACAGGCGGTGCCGGGAAAAGCTCGCTGACAGACGAACTGATCCGCCGCTTCATCAACGAAATTCCGGAGAAAAAGGTTGCGATTCTTTCTGTTGACCCGACAAAGCAAAAAACAGGCGGTGCCCTTCTTGGCGACCGTATCCGTATGAATGCCATTTTTAATCCGCGGGTCTATATGCGCAGCCTGGCAACCCGAAACTCCCGCAGCGAGCTGTCGCTTGCAATTCAGGATGCGATTTCGGTTGTCAAAGCAGCCGGCTTTGATTTGATTATTGTGGAAACAAGCGGAATCGGGCAGGGTGATGCCGGCATTACGGAAATTTGTGATGCATCCATGTATGTCATGACAAGTGAATTCGGTGCTCCTTCCCAGCTTGAAAAAATTGATATGATCGATTATGCCGATTTGATTGTCATTAATAAATTTGAGCGCAAAGGCTCAGAGGATGCGATGCGCCAGGTGCAAAAGCAGTACCAGCGCAGCCGGATGCTTTTTGAAAAAGAGCTTGAAGAAATGCCAGTCTACGGAACCATTGCAAGCCAGTTCAATGATCCGGGCACAAATGCGGTGTTTGCGGCACTGGTGGAAACGATTAATGAAAAAGCAGGTACAGACTGGAAAACAAGTTTTACAAAAGAAGCAAAAGTGGAAAAGCAGAATGTCATTATTCCAAATGAACAGCGCTATTACCTCCGCGAGGTATCAGAAACCGTCCGCGGCTACCATAAGAAAGCCGAAAAGCAGGCAGATCTTGCCCGCAAGCTTTTCCAGCTGGAAGGGGCACTTCTTGCTGTTAAAGAACAAGAAGGAAACGAAGAAGTCATCGCTTCGCTTGAAGCCATTAAATTATCTGTAGAAGAAAAGCTTACGGCTGAAACCAAGAACATTCTTGCAGGATGGGAAGAATTGAAGGAAAAATACACCGGCGAGCAATTTGTCACAAAGATCCGCGATAAAGAAATCGTGACGGTTTTAAAAACAAAGAGCTTGTCCGGGCTGTCGATTCCAAAAGTGGCACTTCCGAAGTACAAGGATTACGGAGAAATCATCCGCTGGGTATATAGAGAAAATGTGCCGGGTTCCTTCCCATATACAGCAGGTGTTTTCCCATTCAAGCGCGAGGGTGAAGATCCGAAAAGACAGTTTGCCGGAGAAGGTACACCTGAACGGACAAACCGCCGCTTCCACTATCTCTCCAAAGATGATGCAGCAAAGCGACTGAGCACAGCATTTGATTCTGTGACCCTGTACGGGGAGGATCCGGACTACCGCCCAGATATTTACGGAAAAGTCGGGGAGAGCGGAGTCAGCATCTGTACGCTGGATGATATGAAGAAGCTGTATGCCGGTTTTGACCTGTGCCATCCATCTACATCTGTATCGATGACGATTAATGGGCCGGCGCCGATAATTTTAGCCATGTTCATGAACACAGCCATCGAACAGCAGATTGAGGCGAAAGAGCAGGAGCTTGGCCGCGTGCTGACACCGGAAGAATTCACAGAAGTCAGGGCGAAAACGCTGCAGACGGTCCGCGGGACGGTTCAGGCTGATATTTTAAAAGAGGATCAGGGACAGAATACGTGTATCTTCTCAACAGAATTTGCTTTACGAATGATGGGGGATATCCAGCAGTACTTTATCGACCATAAAGTCCGCAACTATTACTCTGTTTCGATTTCCGGCTACCATATCGCAGAAGCGGGTGCAAATCCGATTTCTCAGCTTGCCTTTACACTGGCAAATGGCTTCACCTATGTCGAGTACTATTTGAGCAGAGGAATGAACATCAATGATTTTGCACCAAACCTTTCATTTTTCTTCTCCAATGGACTGGATCCGGAGTATACGGTGCTAGGCCGTGTGGCCCGCCGCATCTGGGCAACGGTTATGAGAGATAAGTATGGCGCGAACGAAAGAAGCCAGAAGCTGAAGTACCATATCCAAACTTCAGGCCGCTCCCTGCATGCACAGGAAATTGATTTTAACGATATCCGCACAACGCTGCAGGCGTTAATGGCGCTTCAGGATAACTGCAACTCGCTTCATACCAATGCGTATGATGAAGCCATTACGACACCTACAGAGGAGTCTGTCCGCCGTGCGATGGCCATCCAGATGATCATTACAAAAGAGCATGGCTTATCGAAAAATGAAAATCCGCTTCAGGGTGCATTCATTGTAGATGAGCTGACAGATCTTGTGGAAGAACAGGTGCTGAGGGAATTTGAACGCATCAACGACCGCGGCGGCGTTCTCGGTGCCATGGAAACACAATACCAGCGCGGAAAAATCCAGGATGAGTCCATGTACTATGAAATGAAAAAGCACACTGGCGAGCTTCCGATCATTGGGGTCAACACTTACTTGAACCCTAATCCTCCATCAGAGGATGAAATGAACAACATGGAGCTAGCCAGGGCAACGAAGGAAGAAAAAGAAACGCAAATCCGCAATCTGCGCAGCTTCCAGGAGCGCAACAAAGATAAATCGGAAGAGGCACTGAAACGTTTGAAGGAAGCCGCAGTCAGCGGCGGCAATATTTTTGCTGAGCTGATGGAAACTGTCAAAGTGGCAAGCCTCGGCCAGATTACCCGTGCATTATACGAAGTGGGCGGGCAATACCGCCGCAATATGTAGATGGATCCATAGGGCCTGCCAATGCAGGCCCTTGTTTTCTGCACTATTTTTTTAATAGAGAATTAATATAAAATACATCCATATCCTATATAATGAAATCAATACATATCAGTTCACTTCGGGGAACCTGGGGATGTGAAAATATGAAAAAAATCTTGCTCTATGCAGCCATACTTGCAGCTGCTGCAGGTGTTTACTTTTTATATGGAAAACAGCTGGGAGCCATAGCATTCTTCCTGCTCGCTATCTACTTCACCTGGCTGGCCTATAAAAAGTGGGACAGACCTATGAGGCGCAGGAAACGGGGAAGGGCAGAGTAGCTTCATTAATAAGGGCAATCCAAAATCTATTGTCTTTTATTACATATAATCTTACCTGCAGAGTTAATTGGGGCGAAGGTTCCGTTCCTCCCCGCGGGTTCGCTGCGTGCCCTGTGCTGAAATGAACAGACATTATTCAAAGCCCTTTCAATAATTTAAAATCAATACTAAATCGCATAAAAATACGCAGAACAGCAGATATAACTGGCATAAACCGTAAAAATTTGTTTATAATGAAGAATATGCCTTCTTGCAGGCTGTCCGCATGTATTTGCAGGGACCTGCGGAAATTCAATTTATATAGTTATTAATTTGCACGCTTATATGAGCGGTTACATAGGGAAAGGAAGTGCTGATATTGAGTTTGGAACAGTTCTCAACAGAAGAATTGCAGGAAATGTCATTAATCGAAGTGGCTTATGAACTTCTGACAAGCAAAAAAGAACCAATGGCCTTTAATGACATTATGAGTGAAGTAGCTAAACTTATGAACCTTTCAGAGGAACAAGTCAAGGGGAAAATTGCACAGTTCTATACAGATTTAAATATAGATGGCCATTTTATCGGATTGGGCGATAACCGCTGGGGTCTTCGTTCATGGTATCCGGTTGATCAATATGAAGAAGAAGTTGTAACAGTAATCAAGCCTAAGAAGAAAAAGGCGAAGAAGAAGGACGACGATGATCTCGATCTTGAAGATTATGATGAACTGGATGAAGAGGATATCGATTACGATGATATCGACGGATTCGAAGATGATGATCTGACAGAAGACGATGATGATGATCTTCTTGACGATGACGATGATCTTGAAGATGATGATGATGACTTTGAAGACGATGATATCGTGGATAAAGATGAAGAATTCGACCTCGGTGATGATGACGAAGAGCTTGAGGAAGATGACCTCGACGTTGACGAGGACGAAGAAAATTTATAATCTTGACTTTTCGATTCAAGGCTTGTAGAATACTTTTTGGGCTCCTTTAAAAAGGACGATTCGTTTAGACGCTAATAGCGCTCCCTTACTTACTTTTAAGTAAGCGGGGCGCTTTTTATTTTTTTACAGGCCCATGTGCCTTTTCAAGAAGAGCTAAACCATCCCTTATCGATAAGCTTCCGGTTAAAAATCGGAGGCTGCACAATAGAATTTTCATCTTTAAGTCTTTAAACCTGCATCATTATGCACAAACTGATATCAAGGGGGAATTTTTCATGACAAAGTATATTTTTGTTACGGGCGGAGTTGTTTCGTCACTGGGAAAAGGAATCACAGCAGCATCACTTGGCCGCCTGCTGAAAAACAGAGGGTTAACGGTTACAATCCAGAAATTCGATCCTTACATAAATGTGGATCCGGGAACCATGAGTCCATACCAGCATGGTGAGGTGTTTGTAACAGGTGACGGCGCGGAGACTGACCTGGATTTAGGCCACTATGAGCGCTTTGTTGATATTAACCTGACAAAGTACAGCAGTGTAACGACTGGTAAAATTTACTCAACAGTTCTTAGAAAAGAGCGCCGCGGCGACTATAACGGCGGAACGGTGCAGGTTATTCCGCATATCACCAATGAAATCAAGGATAAAGTGTTCCGTGCAGGCCATGAAACCAACTCTGATGTGGTTATCACAGAAATCGGCGGAACAGTAGGAGACATTGAATCTCTTCCATTCCTTGAAGCAATTCGCCAGATTAAGAGCGATATCGGCCGGGATAATGTGATGTACATTCACTGTACATTGGTTCCTTATATCAAGGCTGCAGGCGAAATGAAAACAAAGCCGACACAGCACAGTGTAAAAGAGCTGAGAAGCCTTGGCATTCAGCCAAACGTAATCGTTCTTCGTACAGAAATGCCAATTTCCCAGGATATGAAGGATAAAATTGCGCTATTCTGTGATATCGATAAAGAAGCCGTTATTGAAGCAACAGATGCGGATACTTTATATTCTATCCCGTTATCTCTTCAAGATCAGAAGCTTGATGAAATTGTCTGCAAGCATTTAAAGCTGAATTGCGGAGAAGCGGACATGACCGAGTGGAAGCAGCTGGTTGACAAAGTTCTAAACCTTTCCAGGAAAACGAAGATCGGCCTTGTCGGAAAATATGTTGAATTGCAGGATGCATACATCTCTGTTGTTGAAGCTTTAAAACATGCAGGTTATGCATTTGATTCTGATATTGAAATCAAATGGATCAACTCTGAAGAAGTGGACAGCACAAACGTGAATGAACTGCTTCAGGACGTGGACGGAATCCTGGTGCCGGGTGGATTTGGAGACCGCGGCATTGAAGGGAAGATCCTTGCCATTCAATATGCGCGCGAAAACAAAAAGCCGTTCCTTGGCATCTGCCTGGGCATGCAGCTGGCTTCCATTGAGTTTGCAAGAAACGTACTGGGCCTTGAAGGGGCGCACTCAGCAGAAATCGCTCCTGAAACACCGCATCCAATTATCGACCTTCTGCCAGAGCAAAAGGATATCGAAGATTTAGGCGGAACCCTAAGACTTGGACTTCAGGCCTGCAAATTGAATGAAGATACAAAAGCATTTGATGCATACAAGGATGAAGTGGTATATGAGCGCCATCGCCATCGCTATGAATTCAACAACCACTACCGTCAGGATATGGAAAAAGCTGGCTTTGTCTTCTCCGGTACAAGCCCGGACGGCCGCCTGGTGGAAATCATCGAAGTCAAGGATCACCCTTGGTTCGTCGCTTCCCAGTTCCATCCTGAGTTTATCTCAAGACCAACCCGCCCTCAGCCATTATTCAGGGATTTTGTTGGGGCATCATTGAAGTTCAGCGAGAAACTATAATGGGAAAAACCCCCTCCGGATGCGGAGGGGGTTTTTTTGCCTTTCGGGCTCAGGGGGATTTGCGCACAGCCACAAAAGCCCCGAGTCACAGAACCGGGGCAAAATTGTAAACTTGTGCGCAAAGGCTGCAGCTTAAAGCTATTCAAACTCCGCTAAAATCTCATCAATCGTAAACTTAATTCCATAATAAACAAATAAAGCAGCCATGGAGGCTGGATAGCCGAAGCGATTGCCCTCTTCGTCAGGCAGAAGGCCTTTCGCAAGCTTTAAATCTATATGAACATCGGCAAATTCAGCCAGGCTGCCCGTGCTCTCAGTCCTTAAGGTGCTTACTGCCACAAAAGGGATCCCTTTTTCAGACAAGGATATTGCCAGAGCGGCTGCCTCTTCGTCATCTGAATATCTTGAAAAGATGATGACCCGGTCTGTTTCAGAGACTTCGGAATCCTTCTCCAAAATCGCAGCATCTCGGAGAGGCTCCTGGCCTTGAACGGCTTCATAGCCGATCGCACTCATTTCTTTTGTTCCGTAAATATATATCTTCCCATCACCGGCAGCAGCCTGTGCCAAAAGGCGGGCACTGTCCTCAATGGAAAATTCTTCCTTTTCCTGAAGTCTTTTAAATAAGCCTGTCAGCTGGGTGGAAAACATCTTCAGCAAATCGGTTCACTCCTTCATCTCTTCCTGCGGTTCTATTATAGAGAATAGGGAAGGAAAGGTAAAATAATCATAGGTAATTGTTAAAATAAGAAGGAATAATCATGTTTCACAGAGAAATTAGCTTAAGGAGAATGTATAGTTAAGTGACCTGCAGTCATAATTCAGTATGGTTTTAAACCTAAGGCTTTCAATACGACAGGAAGAGGTGGCTTGATGAAAGGGAAAATTTTAATCGTAGATGATCAGTTCGGAATCCGCATTTTACTTAATGAGGTACTGCAGAAAGAAGGGTATGACACATACCAGGCTGCCAATGGAGTCCAGGCTCTCGACATTGTTTCCAAGCATTCGCCTGATCTTGTTCTTCTTGATATGAAAATACCGGGAATGGACGGGATTGAAATTTTAAAAAGAATGAGAGTAGTGGATAAAGATATCCGAGTAATTATCATGACGGCTTACGGTGAACTCGATATGATTCAGGAAGCAAAGGATCTGGGTGCTCTTACTCACTTTGCAAAGCCATTCGATATCGATGACATCAGGGCGGCAGTTAAGAAATATTTGCTTGTCCCTAACTCAAAATAAGCCTAAAATTACCCATTTTTAACCTGAAATTCCATCCCAATGAAAATGATAGCGTTTGCTTTATGACAATCGATAAAAACGTGCAGGAATAATGGCTTTTCTAAATCCTTTTTGGTATGATAACAGATGAATTCCAAAGGATCGTCTCTGTTTAGCGGACTATTATAAGGGTACATATTCGATAGTGTTAAGGGGAAAACTTTAACAGTATTTAGTCTGTTGAGCTTAAACGATTATCAATAAGGAGGAAGAAAAATGCCTTTAGTTTCTATGACTGAAATGCTTAATAAAGCAAAATCAGAAGGCTATGCAGTAGGTCAATTTAACTTAAACAACCTTGAGTTCACTCAAGCGATCCTGCAGGCGGCAGAAGAAGAAAAATCACCGGTAATCCTTGGTGTTTCCGAAGGTGCTGCGCGCTACATGGGCGGTTTTAAAACGGTTGTAAAAATGGTTGAAGGACTGCTTGAAGATTACAAGATTACCGTTCCAGTGGCTATCCACTTAGACCACGGTTCAAGTTTTGATAAATGTAAAGAAGCAATCGATGCTGGATTCACATCTGTTATGATTGATGCTTCCCATGATCCGTTCGAACAAAACGTAGAGACTACTTCAAAAGTAGTTGAGTACGCACATTCAAAAGGCGTTTCAGTTGAAGCAGAGTTAGGAACTGTCGGCGGTCAGGAAGACGATGTTGTGGCTGATGGCGTTATTTATGCTGATGCAAAAGAATGTGAAGAGCTGGTTAAGCGTACAGGCATCGACTGCCTTGCTCCGGCACTTGGTTCTGTTCACGGACCATACAAAGGTGAGCCTAACCTTGGCTTCGCTGAAATGGAAGAGATTGGAAACCTTACAGGTGTTCCTTTAGTTCTTCATGGCGGAACTGGAATCCCGACAAAAGATATTCAAAAAGCAGTATCTTTAGGTACTGCTAAAATCAATGTAAACACTGAGAACCAAATTGCTTCAGCAAAACGCGTTCGCGAAGTATTGGCAGCAGATACAGAAGTATACGATCCTCGCAAATACTTAGGACCTGCACGTGAAGCGATTAAAGAAACTGTAATCGGCAAAATGCGCGAATTCGGTTCTTCAAACAAAGCCTAATAAAATAACTGCACGAGAAACCGCTTCTAGATATAGGGGCGGTTTGCCTTATTTATAGACCTGGCCCAAATGTAAGGCTTTACAGAATCACAGCTTTATTTGATAATACATAGATATTAGAATATTTAATAAGGTGGGATTTTTTATGAAGTTTTTCATCGATACAGCGAACATGGAAGAAATTAAAGAAGCATACGCCCTTGGGGTTGTTGCCGGAGTAACCACTAACCCTTCATTGGTGGCAAAGGAAAAGAATGTATCCTTCCCTGACCGTCTTCGTGAAATCACGGAATTGGTGCCAGGCTCAGTTAGCGCTGAAGTCATCGCTCTTGATGCTGAAGGCATGATTAAAGAAGGAAGAGAGCTTGCAGCGATTGCACCGAACATTACCATCAAGGTGCCAATGACACCGGATGGCCTGAAAGCAGTAAGCGTTTTTTCAAAAGAAGGCATTAAAACCAATGTAACACTGATCTTCAGTGCAAACCAGGCGCTTCTTGCTGCAAGAGCAGGTGCTTCATACGTTTCTCCATTCCTTGGACGTTTGGACGATATTGGCCACAACGGTCTTGATCTGATCTCCACAATCGCAGAAATCTTCGCGATTCATGACATTGATGCAGAAATTATCGCTGCTTCCATCAGACATCCGCAGCACGTGACGGATGCAGCATTAAGAGGAGCTCATATTGCGACAGTTCCTTATAAAGTCATCCAGCAATTATTCAACCATCCTCTGACAGATAAGGGAATCGAAGCGTTCCTTGCAGATTGGAACTCAAGAGGATAATGTGAAATTTCAATCAGCGGGAGTGTTTTTCTCCCTGCTGATTGTTAGTTGAGGCCAACAGGAAGTGGGTCACAAAGACGCTGCCGCAGGATGTGGCGTTATTATAGTCTTTGTTCTTCTTTTCGGGCCTTTACGGGCAGTTTAACCCCCATTTATATTCCTTTGATTTCTCGAAGTTATGATGGGGTCTTACTGACCTTTAGACTGCGATAAGCTTTCTTCGGAAATTCTAGAAAACTGGCTTTTTTATACTTTAGAGCAGTCCAGTGCAGTGCAGGCGTCTGCCCCCTCCAAGTTCAGGGGGCGCCCTGCGCTTTTATTCAGCTAAGCCAGCCCCAATCCTTGTCCCCGGCCTTTTTTTCTTAATTTTAACTTTTTTTGAATTCAATACATGAGATTTGATTTTTCGTGTAAACTATAGGATAAAGATAATGTCGGAATCTGCAAAAAAAAGAATGGAAAATTGTTCCTTTTGCAACTTACAATGTTGAAAAATGCAGATACATGATAATATGAAAGTGCATATTTTCCCAAAGACTGTTTTTCCGATATTAAATAAGATAAGCCTTTTGGGTTTCTTATAGAAGCTAGGGCTATTTCCTGCCAAAGTTGGTTAGAAAAGTAGTGTGTAGCTTTTGCTGTAAGGGCTATCAATTTTTTAAATATTGAAGTCAAATTCCAGCTTATGTGTTTAACAACGGCTAAGAAGGGAGTTACAAATGGAAAAGCTAATGATTGCAGGTGGATATCCTTTAAAAGGAACTGTCCGGATCAGCGGAGCGAAGAATAGTGCTGTTGCACTGATTCCAGCTACCATTTTAGCGGAGTCTCCTGTAACAATTGAAGGTTTGCCGGATATTTCAGATGTTCAAATTCTAAAAGATTTGCTTGAAGAAATAGGGGGCACTGTCGAATTCTCTGAAAATGATATGACAGTCGATCCCTCTTCCATGATTTCCATGCCTTTGCCGAACGGAAAAGTGAAAAAATTACGCGCATCCTATTATTTAATGGGAGCGATGCTCGGACGATTTAAAAAAGCGGTTATTGGACTTCCTGGAGGCTGTCACTTAGGGCCAAGGCCGATCGACCAGCATATAAAAGGGTTTGAAGCTCTTGGCGCACGTGTGACCAATGAGCAGGGAGCCATCTACCTTCGTGCAGATGAATTGCGGGGAGCCCGTATTTATCTCGATGTTGTCAGTGTTGGAGCAACCATCAATATCATGCTTGCGGCTGTCAGAGCAAAAGGAAGAACTATTATCGAAAATGCAGCTAAAGAGCCTGAGATCATTGATGTTGCTACTCTTTTGACCAATATGGGCGCGAAAATCAAGGGAGCCGGTACAGATGTGATCCGCATTGATGGAGTGGACCATCTGCATGGCTGCCAGCATACGATCATACCGGACCGGATTGAAGCGGGTACCTATATGATCGTTGGCGCAGCGGCAGGAGAAGGCGTGCTGATCGACAATGTCATCCCGCATCATCTTGAGTCCTTAATTGCAAAGCTTCGCGAAATGGGAGTTCAGATTGAAACAAATGACGATCAGATATTCGTCGGACCTGCTGAGAAAATGAAAGCAGTGGATATCAAAACACTTGTATATCCGGGCTTCCCTACAGACCTGCAGCAGCCGCTGACTTCTTTGTTAACAGGTGCGGAAGGGACAAGCATGGTAACGGATACTATTTATAGTGCCCGTTTCAAGCATATTGATGAGCTCCGCAGAATGAATGCCAACATTAAAGTGGAAGGGCGCTCTGCCATCATCAATGGGCCTTTACAGCTTCAGGGTGCTAAAGTTAAGGCGAGTGATTTGCGCGCTGGTGCAGCACTGGTCATAGCCGGCCTAATGGCGGAGGGAGTTACCGAAGTTACAGGCTTAGAGCATATCGACAGAGGCTACAGCCACCTGGTTGATAAGCTGAATGGACTTGGAGCCACGATTTGGCGCGAAGAAATGAGCAAAGAAGAAATGGAACAAATGAAAAACGCATAACGAATGTATGAAAGCTGACTGAAATTTTTAGGAAGCTCAGCAGACAAATATAAATATAAGGCGGGCTATTGCGGTATCGGGGGTAAAGAACCGGTCCGCATTTGCCATGCTGCTCAGCCTTAGAATCCGGGGAGGAAAAATCGATGGAAAGAAGTTTGTCAATGGAATTAGTTCGCGTAACGGAAGGTGCCGCTTTAGCATCAGCACGATGGATGGGGCGCGGATTAAAAGATGAAGCGGATGATGCTGCTACTTCTGCAATGAGAGATGTATTCGACACAGTGCCAATGAAGGGAACTGTCGTAATCGGGGAAGGCGAAATGGATGAAGCGCCAATGCTTTATATCGGCGAAAAGCTTGGGACAGGCTATGGTCCGCGTGTGGATGTCGCTGTTGATCCGCTTGAAGGCACTAACATCGTAGCATCCGGCGGCTGGAATGCATTAGCTGTTCTTGCGGTAGCTGACCACGGAAATCTTCTGCACGCTCCGGATATGTACATGGATAAAATTGCAGTCGGTCCTGAAGCGGTTGGACAAATTGATATTAACGCTTCTATTCTGGATAATTTGAAAGCGGTAGCAAAAGCCAAAAACAAGGATATTCAGGATGTTGTGGCGACAGTGCTTAACCGGGAGCGCCATGAACACATCATCACCCAGCTTCGTGATGCAGGTGCCAGAATCAAATTAATCAATGATGGAGACGTGGCCGGTGCCATTAATACTGCCTTCGATGAAACGGGTGTCGATATTCTGTTCGGATCCGGCGGAGCACCAGAAGGCGTTCTGGCAGCTGTTGCCCTAAAATGCCTTGGCGGAGAAATTCAGGGGAAACTTCTTCCGCAAAATGACGCAGAGGCTGAGCGCTGCTTAAAAATGGGTCTTGATATTAACAAAGTCCTTCTGATGGAAGACCTGGTAAAAGGCGATGACGCGATTTTTGCTGCAACAGGCGTAACAGATGGAGAGCTTTTAAAGGGCGTACAATTTAAAGGCTCTTATGGTTCAACCCATTCTATCGTTATGCGTGCAAAATCAGGAACGGTCCGCTTTGTTGAAGGCCGTCACAGCTTGAAGAAAAAGCCTAATCTTGTTATTAAATAAATTTAACTGACAATCAGTGGGGAGGAAAGCACTCCCCGCTGATTGAGGTTTTACTTAATATAAACAGATAGAAAATGACTGCTGGCCACCGGTGCCAGCCTGCTCATTTTCATTTTCCTTCCCGCCATAATTTCCATCTAAAATTTTGTTATTGATTAATTTTCATATAAAGGGGTAAAATAGAGATTGTTTTTCATGGAATAGGATACCTCGAATTATTTAACGAAAACGGACAGCAAACCGTTCCATTCCTCGAAATATTTAATTAAGAACACAATGATAGAATCTTCAGCTATTTTCAATGCCTCAAAGTATCTTTCCCTTTCCTTTCATATAAAGTCCAATAATTTGAACAGCTGCATATGGAGGAAATGATTGAAAATTTCAAAAGTGTGGTGTAAAAATGGGTTTAAACATTTCAAGTTTAGAAAATATGAAGCTTAAAGAGCTTTATGAACTTGCCCGTGAATATAAAGTTTCTTATTACAGCAAGTTATCGAAAAAAGAATTAATTTTTGCCATCCTGAAAGCAAGAGCAGAACAGGAAGGCTACTTCTTCATGGAAGGTGTCCTGGAGATCATTCAGTCAGAGGGATTCGGCTTCCTTCGTCCGATCAATTATTCACCAAGCTCTGAGGATATTTATATTTCCGCTTCCCAGATCCGCCGTTTCGATTTGAGAAATGGAGATAAGGTTTCAGGAAAAGTCCGTCCTCCAAAGGAAAATGAGCGTTATTTCGGCCTTCTGCAGGTTGAAGCCGTGAATGGCGATGATCCTGAATCAGCAAAAGAGCGCGTTCATTTCCCTGGTCTGACACCACTTTATCCAAACCGCCATATGAAATTGGAAACAGGTACAAGACAATTGTCTACAAGAATTATGGACCTTCTTGCACCGGTTGGATTCGGACAGCGTGGTCTGATTGTCGCGCCTCCAAAAGCAGGTAAGACTATGCTATTAAAAGAAATTGCCAATAGTATTACAACCAACCACCCGGAAGCGGAACTGATCGTCCTATTGATTGATGAGCGCCCGGAAGAGGTAACAGACATTGAGCGTTCCGTTGCAGGCGATGTGGTCAGCTCAACATTTGATGAAGTGCCTGAAAACCACATTAAAGTGGCCGAGCTCGTTCTTGAACGTGCTATGCGTCTCGTAGAGCATAAGCGTGATGTTGTCATTTTAATGGACAGCATTACAAGACTGGCCAGGGCTTATAACCTGGTTATTCCTCCAAGCGGAAGAACCCTTTCCGGCGGTATTGACCCGGCAGCATTCCACCGTCCAAAGCGTTTCTTCGGTGCAGCCCGAAACATTGAAGAAGGCGGAAGCTTAACGATTCTGGCAACTGCACTCGTTGACACAGGGTCACGAATGGATGATGTTATTTACGAAGAATTCAAGGGTACAGGTAACATGGAACTGCACCTGGATCGTTCACTGGCTGAAAGAAGAATCTTCCCGGCCATCGACATCCGCCGCTCAGGAACACGTAAAGAAGAACTTCTTATTCAGAAGGATCACCTGGACAAGCTGTGGGCAATCCGCAAGTCCATGTCCGATTCACCGGACTTTGCCGAAAAACTGCTTCGCAAGCTGAGACAGACAAAATCGAACGAGGAATTCTTCGCAAATTTAGCAGAAGAGATGAAGGCTAAGCGCTCTTAAATAGGTTGTGGGTTTTCGGTATTGCTGACTTAGGTAGAGAGAGGCTCCTTCCAGTCCGCAGCGAAAATTATCGGACACATTAAGAGGCAAAAACATTACCCTGGAAATTCCAGGATGAAGGATTCGCTGGTTGCAAAAAACATATGGACTTGTTATAATGATGACAGTGTGTTTTTGAAGTTTACGGCAATTCATGATTGCCCGTAATATATAACTCTGTTTCGAATGATTCAGGGCGGAAGGAGATGAAAAGAATGAAATCAGGAATTCATCCTAACTATAAAAAAGCAATGGTGAAATGTGCTTGCGGTAACGAGTTCGAAACCGGTTCTGTTCAAGAAGAGATCCGCGTTGAAACTTGCTCTGAGTGCCATCCATTCTATACTGGACGTCAAAAATTCGCTGAAGCCGGCGGACGTGTTGACCGTTTCAATAAGAAATACGGCATTAAGTCAGAACAAAAATAATAAACAACAAAAACAGGCAAGTTAACTTTCTTGCCTGTTTTTTATTGCAAAATAACCCTGAAGAACTGTTTTGAGTGGCATTTTAGTATTGAAAAAAGAGCGAGTAGAAATAAATTAACAGCTCGACCTTTTCTTCATAAAATAATAATAACAAGCCATTCTATTAGTTAGAACGAGGAAGGAGAGGCCGTTCATGTACGTTATGAATCATCACGGATGGGTGGAAGTCATTTGCGGCAGCATGTTCTCCGGCAAATCAGAAGAATTGATTCGCCGTGTGCGCAGAGCTCAGTTCGCCAAACAGCAAATCGCTGTATTTAAACCGCAGATTGATAACCGTTATAGTGATGAAGCTGTCGTTTCCCATAATGGAACTTCGGTCATAGCTAAACCCCTGACCCAGTCTACCGATATATTTAAATACATTACACCTGAAACTGATTTGATTGCGATCGATGAAGTGCAATTCTTTGATGATGAAATTGTCAAAGTCATTCAGCACCTGGCTGACAGCGGACATCGTGTAATTGCAGCCGGACTTGACCAGGACTTCCGCGGGGAGCCGTTTGGCCAAATGCCTGCCATCATGGCGATCGCAGAATTGGTAACAAAGCTTCAAGCCGTCTGTGCCGTTTGCGGATCACCTGCAAGCCGCACGCAGCGCCTGATCAATGGAAATCCAGCTTCATATGATGACCCGGTTATTTTAGTTGGCGCCTCAGAAGCATATGAACCGCGCTGCCGTCATCACCACGAAGTGCCCAAGTCACCCAATGTGTTAGAAAAACAGAAGACAACCGAGTTTTTATCATAAATTCATACTTAACGATCTCTCTGCCCTGGCATGTTCCGGGCAGTTTTTTTGTTTTGTTTAGGTGAAAACCGAAGTCGGCGAAAATTCAGGAGTCACCTGGGCCAACTTCGGACACAAAAAGCAAAAAAGCGGTAGTCAGAGTCCGAACCTGAATTAACTTCGGACAGAAAAAGGGAAAGGCGGTAGTTAGAGTCAGAACTTGGAACAACTTCGGACACAAAAAGGGGAAAAAGCGGTAGTCAGAGTCCGAACCTGGGTCAACTTCGGACACAAAAAGGGGAAAGGCGGTAGTTAGAGTCAGAACTTGGAACAACTTCGGACACAAAAAGCAAAAGACCGGTAGTCAGAGTCA
>NZ_JCAXER010000004.1:0-219053 GCF_059758675.1 Cytobacillus sp. GQ23 | reverse complement strand
CCAGTTATTGGGATATCTGTGATAGTAGTGATAGGGTTATTCGTATGCCCAAGTCCGAGATTTCCTTGGCTGTTATACCCCGTGCCTTTGACAGATCCGTCTTCCATAAGAAAAAGGGTGTGGTTGTATCCACAAGCAATAGACTTCACGCCAGATATTGGGATATCTGTGATAGTAGTGACAGGATGATTCGTATGCCCAAGTCCGAGATTTCCTTGGCTGTTATACCCCGTGCCTTTGACAGAGCCATCTTCCATAAGGAAGAGGGTGTGGTTGTATCCACAAGAAATAGACTTCACACCAGTTATTGGGATATCTGTGATAGTAGTGATAGGGTTATTCGTATGCCCAAGTCCGAGATTTCCTTGGCTGTTATACCCCGTGCCTTTGACAGATCCGTCTTCCATAAGAAAAAGGGTGTGGTTGTATCCACAAGCAATAGACTTCACGCCAGATATTGGGATATCTGTGATAGTAGTGATAGGATAATTCCTATGCCCAAGTCCGAGTTGTCCGCTGCTGTTATGCCCCACGCCTTTGACAGAGCCGTCTTCCATAAGGAAGATGGTGTGTTGGTTTCCACAAGCAATAGACTTCACGCCAGTTATTGGGATATCTGTGATAGTAGTGACAGGATGATTCGTATGCCCAAGTCCGAAATTCCCGTTACTGTTATGCCCCACGCCTTTGACGGTTCCATCTTCCATAAGAAAAAGAGTGTAGTGGCTTCCACAAGCAATAGACTTCACGCCAGATATTGGGATATCTGTGATAGTAGTGATAGGATGATTCGTATGCCCAAGTCCGAGATTCCCGAATTGGTTATACCCCGCACCTCTAACAGAGCCGTCTTCTAGCTGAAATATAGAATGAGAATTAAATCCCATTAGTTTTTCACCTCAATTTCTTCAATACTCTTAAATAAGCTTTTATTAATCGTCTTCTTAAATAAGGTGCCGACTTGAACAAACTTTGTATCTAGCTCCATCGAATACTCGTAGTTTATTTTTAACTTCGCCGCTGCATCAAACACCACATGTTCATTCTCTTGAAAGGCACTGCGCTCTTCTGCTGTGAAGTCATGCACCAGGGTTTCCTTTGTGCTGCTGCCTGCTGTCAGTTCTACACGTATCTTCACGTATCTTCCGCTCGGCGTGGCGATGGTGCCGTCACTGTTCAGTGGAAGGTATTCAGAAAAAGTAAGACCATCTCTTGAAGAGGCAACTAACACTTTCTTCCCTGTACCTTCTGGGACCGTGAACGCTTCCTCTACTTTATATAACTCTTTAAAGTTATCACCTAAGTCCATGACAGGAGATTCATAGGAGCCCGATGGAGAATAGATACTACTTGCCTTATCTTCGATTAGCTCTAACTCCCCAATTGCCACATAATAGGTACTTCCATTATTTTGTGAGATGTTAATTCGATATTTGAGAAAAGCCCCCTGATTGGTTAAAGGAAAACTAATGAAGTTCGGATTTACTGACCCGTCCCAATTCGTAACATTGACTTGGTTATCTAAAATTGTCCATGTCACACCATCATTGCTTGCTTCAAATGTCCAGCTTTTTGGAGCAATAGAGGGATTTTGAAACGGAAGCATAATGTTATATTGCTTAATAATTTTAGGTGTCGAGAATTCATATTCTAGCCATCCTTTTAATTGCCCGCTCGCTGACATCCAAGTATTATCTGCAAGGGGACTGCTTACTTGGTTGAACGCCATAAAAGGTTGATAGTTAGTGTTTAGATAACTACTTGCCGATACCTTTCCGCTTGGTGCTGTATTGCTGGCCATTTTAGGAGTAGCTAGTTGAGTCCCATTATTAATGTTGCCTACCACTTTCAACTGTATCTTCCCATCCACCAGCTCCGTGTTATTAAACACTCCGCCATTCAAAGGAACGCTCACTTTATCATAGTTTGCTCCATTCCCGACAAAGGAGATGGCAAACTGATTGGCAGTGACAGGTTCAGCTACCGTTACTACTTCTGCATTGGCCTGCCCTGCAGCGACTTGAAACTTCTTCCCCTGCGGATCATGAGCATGCCCTCTTGACTTTGTAGCATCAATCCCACTGGCATCCGCCAGGTCATCATAAACAAGCTCATTCATCTTGAACTTATCATGCTGCGTGATGGCTTTCACTTTCAGATTGTGCTTATTCAGGTTAACGGCTGTGTTAGCTTCAAGAGCAGAGACTCTCTTGTTCAAGATGGCGCCAGGATCTTTCTTTTCCAGTTCTTCCAGACGTGTCTTCACATTTGGATGAATGTCTTGAACGCCTTCACCCAAACGGTCTTTCAATTCCTTCATGGCTTTCTTTGCCTTCATGGCTTTGCCCATCGAAAGGATGTCCATATTAATCACTCCTTGTGTTAAAGGATTTCTTTCATTTCATCTGCTCTGTAAGACAAGGTTACGCCTGTATTATTCTCTTCATTAAAGAAAATCTGAACGCCACTTATCAGAAACTTACGTGGACTTGTTTCTGTATTCATATCCACTAGAATACTTAATGGCTCTTCAAACTCTTCAACCTTTGCAAGTATGAGTTCTCCTTTAAGATAGTTCTCTTGAATCCATGTTATCGCCTGAACATATCCAACTTCCTTTTCATTGCTCATTAGATAGATATCGCAGCCGTTATACCCTGTTAAGCAGCCTTTCTCTTTGCTTATCATATGCTCACTCCCTTTTCTTAATAATACACAACCGGTATTCTTTTCATATTCGCAAGACACTCACTTCTGTATGGACCCTCAAAAAGCTCTTCTTCTTCGCTGGTAATGTCTTTAGGGATCAGGAACTGTTTGACTCTTGGCCCATGTGAATCATTCTTCATATTCTTCAAATGGTCAAATGAGTCGATTACCAGCAGCTCCTTTTCTTTCTTGAGCACAGTCCGTTCGATTCCTCTTGTCATCATAACGATGGCTTCCATATACCGATCACTCCTTTAGATAAAGCGTGGGACTAAGCCCACGCATAAGATAGTGCTTTGATGTTTGCTGCTGCATCCGGAAGGGTCACTCGAATCATAAACTCATTGCCTTCCTTTTTTGTAATGTCTATCACTTCTCTGACATTACAAGTATACCATGTCTGACCACCATCGAGGGAGTAGTCAAAGAGACAATTTTCATGTTCTGCTTCGATGAAGATCAGCTTCCTTCCGGCTGGCAGGATCTCCGCATCGGTGACAATTTTTCCTTGTCCAGCATAGTCCTTCTTCTCGGAGCGGTAGATGCTGCCCACCTGGGTGAGTTCTGCTTTCATGGATTTGTCTTGATTCCGGTACGTGTATATCTCAAAGGAACCCAGTTCATTCCACGCCTCTGAAGGAATTAGAGTCAAAGCAGGCATGCCTTGTTCCAGGAACGCTTCCTCTGTGGAGGGCTCCTCATCCAGCACGACCCAGCCTTCTCCGTCCCATTTTTTATACTTGCCTTCGTGATAGACCAAGGAGGCTATTCGCAGGACGACCCCATCATCGTACACATCCCACAGCATGCTCACTCCATTTAGAGGAATGGTTTGGATGGTGGATTGGTTTGTTTTATGCCCAAGTCCGAGTTGTCCATTGGTGTTGCGGCCAACCCCTTTGACTGTTCCGTCTTCCAGGAGGAATAAGGTGTGGCCATTACCACAAGAAATTTGCTTTACTCCAGAAATAGGAATGGTTTGGATATCGGTTTGGTTTGTTTGATGGCCAAGTCCGAGTTGTCCATAGGTGTTATACCCAACCCCTTTAACGGTTCCATCTTCCATGAGAAAGAGGGTGTGATAGTAGCCACAAGAAATTTGCTTTACTCCAGAAATGGGAACGTTTTGGATAGTGGTTTGCGGGTTTGTTGTATTCCCAAGTCCGATTTGTCCATAACCGTTACTTCCAACCCCTTTGACTGTTCCGTCTTCTAGGAGGAAGAGGGTGTGAGAGTAGCCACAAGAAATTTGCTTTACTCCAGAAATGGGAACGTTTTGGATGCTGGATTGGTCTGTTTGATGCCCAAGTCCGAGTTGTCCATTGGTGTTATACCCCGTGCCTTTGACAGAGCCATCTTCCATAAGGAAGAGGGTGTGGTAGGCTCCACAAGAAATTTGCTTTACTCCAGAAATGGGAACGGTTTGGATAGTGGTTTGCGGGTTTGTTGTATTCCCAAGTCCGATTTGTCCATAACCGTTACTTCCAACCCCTTTGACTGTTCCGTCTTCTAGGAGGAAGAGGGTGTGATAGTAGCCACAAGAAATTTGCTTTACTCCAGAAATGGGAACGTTTTGGATGCTGGATTGGTCTGTTTGATGCCCAAGTCCGAGTTGTCCATTGGTGTTATACCCCGTGCCTTTGACAGAGCCATCTTCCATAAGGAAGAGGGTGTGGTTGTATCCACAAGAAATTTGCTTTACTCCAGAAATGGGAATGGTTTGGATATCGGTTTGCGGGTTTGTCTTATGCCCAAGTCCGAGTTGTCCATAGGTGTTATACCCAACCCCTTTAACGGTTCCATCTTCCCCTATGAACATAGAATGATAAGATAAGGACATCTTACTTCACCTCCAGTGAAATGATTTTTTTATCTTTTTGAATGATGGCCTTGCTGATGAATCCTTCACCGAAAGAGGATGACGATTCATAGGAAACCGACTTCACGATTGGCGTGCCGCCCTCTAAAGGAATCATGCTGTCATCCTCAAAGGTATCCACCACTAGGTCATGCAGCTGATACTTCGTCGAGTTCATGAGAGCATTGGCCTTGAACTGCAGCTTGCCCATGTTGATGGCATTGATGATCTCTAAGTCTTTTAATCTGCCTTCTAGGGTTAAGTCATCATAAGAGATCTTGATGCTGTCGAGTGTAGGTGTCTCAGTTGCCACAGCATCCTTGGTGACTTCTACTGCGTCTACGGTTGCCTCATTTTCTAAATAATACGCCAATCGGATCTGGCCGCCCAGGGCATCCCACTCCTCATTCGTGAGGGCATTGAATGCATCCAGTGTCATGCCTTCTGCTTTCACGTTAGCCGGATCCACTGTCTGCCAGCTGCCGTTGAATGCTTTCCACGTTGTGCCCAGGTCTCCGGAAGCAAGGAGCCTTAACACATTCACATCACTCTGCACCGCTGTGATCTTCAGGTCACTTACATTGGAGAAGTCGGTTTCTGCATACACGAGCTGGCCAAGTGGTGTCGCATTCACCTGAACCGACTGGCTGCCTTCTACAAGATTTGTATACGTCACGATGTCAAAGTCATCTTGTAATGCATTCCATCCACTCTCTGGAACTGTTCGCAAGTCCTCCATCCCTTCACTCAGGAAGGTGTCCACGGATGGCAGCGTGTCAGACACATGCGCCCAATGCTCACCCACGTTCATCGTGACATGCCTTGTTGGGTCTGCCTGGTCGGTCCAGCAAAGGAGCTCAGGCTGGCCGGAAGATAAAAGACTCACAGTGTCTTTATTCAGAAGAGATAAGCCATCCATTCCATGAGAGTCAAACATGGATTTAGTGGCAGGAGCTGTGCCCGCAGACACCCAGGAAGTTCCATCATACGCTTTCACCTCTGTGCCATCCTGCACCAGATACTTATTCGTGATAGGCTGTGTGAGGGATTCCGCTACTAGGACGGGACGGAAGCCCACAGTGGTGCTAACAAAACTTGAAGATTCATAACTTACACTTGCTGCCCACCTTACAGACCTATTAGATGATGCGACAGCTCCAAAAGTTGAACTAGACCATGATTTGTTTGCAGAGGAATCATGGTTCCATACAGATGATTGATTTGGATAAGTCCCATTCACAATATACTTATCCCATTCAGAGTTAGCGGTCGTCGTGGAGGACGTTCCCCCTGTCAGCAGGCGGATGTTGGTCTTCCACAGGGCGGGGTCTAGGCCAAGGGAGGTGATTTCCACACCTCCCTGGGTTGCTATGCCAGCACTGTTTAAAGTATCCCATGAAACGGAGTGGTGAGTATTTGTACTTGCCACAAGAATCTTTCTGCCTTTAAAGTCATTTGCAACATATATAAAGTAGGTGCCGACCAAATAGTTTCCAACGAACTGCTTTGTAGCTTCATTGCCATTTCGAGTGGACGTTCCTAAATTAAGAAACTCAAAACCTGTTGCTGTTGAATTAACCTTAACATCACATATGATCTTATCCCCTATCACCATATCTTCTAATCTTGTTTGAATGGCCATTATGGAGTCACCTCCTGGTATTCGAAGACTGGACGGAAGCCGATATAATTGACTGCATTATTGGCACCAATCGCAGCTATGTTAAAAGAGGAGTGATATCCTCTGGTAGATCTATATGCATCGCCATTTAAGTTTGTATCCTGTGTCCATGTGTACATATTAGCCCAATGCCATACATCATCTCTGCCTGCCCCCGTTCCATAATCGTTCTTTACAATGTAGGTATCCCATTCATTTTCAGGCCAGGCTCCATTGCCCGTGTCGGTTGTAGAAGATTTTCCATCTGCTGTTGCATAGGAGTTCCCCCCACCAAGGGAGCGGATGATTCCCTTTGCCTGTAACAATGCTAGTTTTCCTTGCATCAAATCCTTTTGATTAAGAACGTTCCATGAAACACTATTAAGAATCACTCTATCTGCAATCAATAGTCCTGTGTCTGATTTTATAAAATAAAAATAACCTAGAGAACCACTTCCTACTGCAAAGCCTCCATATGGTATTTCTGTGCGTGTAGAAACATCAATACCAAGATTATATATATTTTGAGGACTAGTGCTATCTGTGTTGTTTGCCATACATGTTATATAATCCCCTACCTGCATATCTTCAATTTTCGTGCGGAGCTGCCCTCCAGTGTTTGGTTCTGCCATCTTACTCCACCTCCACGTTAGTTAATGCTTTGTGTAAGTTATATCTTAATAGAGTTCCTTCTTCTGAATACGTAAGGTCTTTCACCATATCGCCTTCTTGTGTTTCGGCTGGCTGCCACTTCTGGTAGGACCCGCCGGACAAGACAAGGGATTTATTCAGAAGAATGAAAGGGGGCACCAGGGATTCTATTTCTAGGACGGGACGGAAGCCAGTAGTTGTATTAATTGTACTAGACACTACACTTGACCAAGTATTAGCAGCTGCATTGCCACGGATAACACGATTCGCTGATGAACCAGAAGGCGTTGTGGAAGTCCAAGATGCAATCCCCTTCCAATTCCAAACGTCTGTATCATTCCCTGCGGGATTATTGACCAGAAGCTCTTGCCACTCTGAATCTATATCAGAACTTGAGACGGAGCCTGTAGGCATTCTTACTGTAAATTTGTAGTCTGCCAATTAAATCACCTGCTTTCAATTAATGGTAGTGTTTCAAACCATTCTAAGATATCCATTACATAATTCGTATCTTCTGTCTTATCCTCACTCTGTTTAAATTCACCAGAATTGTATCGAACTTTAAATTCTTCAAACTGATCAGGCGTATTATTTCCATAGCCATACACAGTATGAAATAGGATATGGATATCATTACTAACACACACGCCAAGTGGGTACTTGTAATGCAATTCTAAGCATGTTTTACTTAAAGCATTCAATTCCTCCTGTGTGAAATCTTCTACTTTTTCTTTAATTTCAAAATCTAACTTTTGAAATGCCTCGCTTACAATTAGATGAAAAGAATATAGATGATGAACATCATCAAACTTTTTTTGAGTAATTACACATTTGCTCCCACAAGCTTTAATACTATCAGCTTTCCATGATAATATTTTACCTCTTAGATATAATTGGATAGGTGTTATGCCACCCTTCCAATTATATGAGTTTGATCCGCTCTTTGCTTCAATGCCGCAATACCTGCAACGATCACCATTTTTAAAATTAGAGTACCTTATTGTTTGTGTATATTCACTATGTTTAGGGCACACGTATAAAATAGGTGTTTGATTGCTCTTATATATTTCATTGCGAAGAGGAAACAACTGTTCCTTCATCAGATCATTGAACACCTGTTTTTGATTCGTTCTAGTTTTAGAAGCGCTTATTTCATATCCGCATTGTCTGCATCCGGAACCTTTGCTTAAAGAATGGTAATCTATAGTTTGGATTTGATCTAAATGCTTAGGACATCTGTATTTCAATTTGCTTCTGTTGTTTTTGTAATCTTCATCTTTAAAGAGCGTTATATATCCTCTGTCGGAAAATAAAGATCTAACTTTGTTTACAGATAACCTCTGTGATTTTGAAGCCTTTTCTCTCAACAAATCAAGCTTAGCTACAGATGTCACACCATACTTAAGAACATTGGATTCCATAGTTTTATATTTTCTGCATTTAACACAGGAATCTTTCTTAATGGAACTATTATTTCTATGTTTTAGCCACTCTTTATATTTCATTGTCAGCAGATTATCGCAATAATCTCATTTTACTTCAACCAAGAAATTACTCCCTTGATTTAAGTGATCTACTTTCACTTCTATTTCAGTATTTTTGGGGACAACCATTCTGTATTGGGAATCCTTTACTCTGGGTATCTTGTATCCCAACTTTTCAAAATGCCCTATATTCCTTGCAACTAATTTCACTTTTACTGTTTTCGTTAACATCATCATGATCACCTCATGATTATATTATACTATTAACTGATATCAGTTGCAATCAGTATTGATTCACTATATAATAACCGTGAGGTGATAAAATGAGCGATTTAAAAAACAGAAAGCGAATCGGAAGTGCTATAGACAAGGACCTGCTAGAAAGATTGCAAGTACTAGCGAAAGAAACACGTATCCCGATGTCAAAATTATTAGATGAATCCATAGCAGACTTGCTAAAGAAGTACGAGAAATAAGACTCGCACTTCTTTTTTATTTAGAAGTTAATTTCTCTTCCTGTTGAAGTCATGCCTTCACTGTTTATAGTGTCGTAGCTTATATTAGACTGAATATTTCTATCAGCCAATAAAATTACCTTATCATTTTCATCCTTACAAGCAATCCAATAGAAGTCTCCATTCGGCACATTGGAGCTGCCGGGCGGGATAAAGTCAGAAGTCTCTTCTCCTAATCCACTGAAAGTGCCTACGGCGTTAGCGGTTGCTTGATAATGACACCGAATGCGCTTTCCAATAGAGAGCTCATCGGGTGACAAGATTTCGTCCAGGTGGAGCAATCGCCCGGTGGAATCTATGTCAATGGCGTCTAAACTAGTAGCAGTTCCTCCACCTAATATTTCAACAAAGTGTTCACCGTCATTCAAGTTAGCTTTTTCATATACTAATGCTTGAGAGATAACCGTTTCGCTGTACTCAGAAAACGTTTCTGTCACTCCGTCAATAGTGATTGATATAGGATTAGTTCTTGAGCTACTCATGATTGCGATAATTCTTAGATTCTTTCCTATAAATCTAAACTTGGCTGATAAATTATTATTTTGAACATAGCTTCCTCCCGTTGAGGAGGTGCTGTTGGTGTTACTGTATGAGTCTCCATACTTAATAGCAGGATGTGTATCATCATATCTTTTCCACCCTGCTTCAGGTGCAGTTAGCTGCTGTCCTACTGTTGCCATCCATTACACCTCCTCAATTTCTGAATACCTTCCCCCGCCCGGTGGGGGCGAGAGTAAGTCCAAGTTTCTTTCATCTGTCACCACTTCTTTCTAAGTGATTTTATTCTTTATATGCAAAGACCGGGCGGAAACCGACTTTAGCATTTGTGTTACTGCTGGCATCCCAACCAAACCTGCTGAGAGAATTGTAGCCACGGGTTGCACGGTTGGTGTTTAAAGATGTTGACGGTGTGTCTTGTGCAAGAGTATAAGTAACACTCCAATGAAATACATCATCCAATGTCTTCCCTGGCTGGATTTTATCTTGAGGGAAATTAACAATATACCGATCCCATTCATTGTTGGTCGGCCACCCGCCAAAGCCAGCATCCGCAGTCACCTTATTCCCATTCGCATCTGCATAAGCGACTCCACCTGTAAGGGAGCGGATAGTGCCTGCTGTTTCAAACATTTCGAGTTCACCAATTTCTAAATACATTGAATCCCCATTGTTTGCAGATATATTTACTCTGTATTTTTTGTATGGTTTAGTATTCGATAATGAAAAATACATTTTAGTGTTACTTTGCCAAGCAGTGAAATTTGATTGTGTGTCTAAAATATCCCATTTCGAATTGGCTTCATCCCATGCTTCAAAAGTCCATACCCTTGGTGTTCTAGTAGTGTATGTTCCTCTTGGACTTAAAGAATACTTCCTTATTGCCATAGGATTAGGAAATTCATATTGAATCCACCCAGGTAAAGGCTGAGAGCCAATATGAACGCTCCATCCTGTAGACATACTCCTATCGAATAGAGTATGGGCTTTATCGCTTTCGTTTGAAGAACTCGCCACCCCACTAGGAGAGGTATTGCTGGTCATGGTAGGGATGATGTTGCCGTTGTCAAAAGGCAATCCCTGTATTGCTTTTCCTGAATTTAGAGTATCCCATTTGATTGAATGCTGTATTACACGATCTGATACTAGCAATCCTTTTGCCGCTTTTACAAAATAGAAGATACCATCTTGAGATGCTGAACCTGTGACCGGTATTTCTCCCATAGGAACACCACCTATCAGTGGCATAGGACCTATACTTTTGAAATTTCCAACCGCCCCTGTTGCTGCATAATAACGACCTGTAATATAATCCCCTATCTCCATCTCACTTACTTTTGTTCTCAATTGCCCAGTAGTTGCCGGTGTAGGCATGTTACTTCACCTCTTTCTCTATCTTTCTGCCTCTTAGATCAATGCCTTCTTCTTTGCATCTCTTGATAAACTCTCTTGGGTTGGACTCCATTCCAAAAGGGGTCCATGGTGCTATCTTTCCATTGATTGTGGTGACAGCTTTGGCACCTTTTTTAAAGGCCTCTTTTGCCGTGTTCATAAAAAATCACCTGTCCTTTCTTAATAAAAGACTCCTTGCTCTTTGGCTTCCTCGCCTGTCAGCTTCTCGATTTTTTTGGCTTTGAAGAAATATTTCTCATTCACGACGATATCATCCACACTGTGGCTTCCTGCACGTTTGGTTAGCAAGCAGTTATAGATGCGGTAGAACATTCTGTTACCGTATTCGTCTAAATAAACCATGCTGATGTTGAACTCTTTCTTTTCTTTTGCGAACTCGTGGACAGGGATCTCTCGTTCAAAGACAGCAAAGGTTGCAGTTCCTGTGATGCCATATTCATCGTGGGCAAAGAAGTCTTCTTCCCATGTAAGACCGAATAATTCTCCTATTACTTTTTCATCAAAAGAGACCGTGAGGTCAACTCCTGAAAAAGAGGTAAAGGTTCTCGTACAGACTTCATCTGGATTCACTTCATCTGGCCACCAGTTGAGTTCAGGAAGTTCTTTGTTCGTGATTTTCTGCACCATTTCGGATTTATCTGCCTTAGAGTAAGCAAACACTTTACATTGTAAGCTTGATTCTTTTCGCATCTGCTCAATTTGATACTCCCCATAAGCACGATCCACATACCAGCAAACTGGCTGATATAAGGCATCCAAAGATTTTATAAGTTCAATATCTTGCTCAAGTGAGAAATCACATCGGGTGGAAGTGATATTTATTACAGACACGTTATCTTTTTTGATTTCAATGTTTAATCCTGTCACTTTGTTCCACTCGGCAATTCCGAGAATCATCTCTTTATTATTCATCTTCTCATCTCTCCTCTGGTTAATTCACTTGTAGTGATTGTATGTTCTTGAACTGACTTGCTGGTATTCTTGTCTGAATAATCTTGCCCTCTGCTTCCACGGATACGTCTTCGAGTGCATAGCTGTAGTTCTTCTTGAGCTTTAGGTCGCCTGCTGCTTCTGTGAAGGTATTCAGCGTGACTTTGTTTTCGGCTTCCTGATCAAACTGATAGCTGTTCACTTCGGCCTGAAGAGGCTGTGATGTCAAGGTTGCACGTATCTTCACGTATCTTCCTTGTGCCACGGAGGCAGGGTCGAACACCGTGTAAGGAGTGAAGGTGACTCCATCATTGGAAGTGGATATTTCCATGACACAATTAGTTGTTCCCGTTTTGATTTGCTTGACTATTTCAAGTAACTTCGTCTCATGGTAGCCTTCTCCTAAATCGAACATAGGAGTTTCATAACTTCCTGAAGCAAGATAATGTTTTACTACTTGAATGGATGCTACGTTTAAAGATGCTGATACTTGTAACCTGTATCCTCCATATCCGCTTACACTTCCTATGGATACAGTTACAGGAAAGGAATATAATCCTTTCACATTTGGCACTTTCCCACCGTATATTGGGATTGCCTGTCCATTGGCAGTGGCACTACTGATTGGTGCAGTGGATCCGCTAAATGTAAGGACATATATAGAAACGGAAGTGTTTTCGGTCAATGGTTCCGGAGACTGAAAAGTAAAGCGATAAGTAGTGTTTGATGTGGTAGTTTTACTAGTGGCATTAGGCCAATACTGTACATCACTGGTAGTAAGTTCAACTGAATTATCAATGGTACGTAAATATTTTAATTTAATCTTCCCATCCACCAGCTCGGTATTGTTAAACGCTCCTTTGGAGAGATCCACCAGAAAGCTGTTTTCCACTTTAATCTTCTCGGCCTGCCCTTCCAGCCAATCAAGCCTCGCATCCACGGTAGGGAAGCGAGACTCGGCTAAAGGGGCCACCACTTGTTCATCTAATTTCTTTACATCACGCAGGGCCTTGCCTGCTTTGCCGTAAGAAATGATATCCATGGTTTTCCCTCCTTATGCGACTGGCTCCGGTGCTGGCGTGATCACTGTTACCGTTGCAATGTCTGTGATGTTTTCATTGGCATCATAAGTGTAGGTCTTGGTGATCGTGACCGTTGCGCCTTCTGCATTTATGAATGTTTGCACAGACGTGTTTAATTTTCCTGCAGCCAGGTCTGAATAATTGTATTCAATCGTCGTGTTTCGATCTCCTGTGATCTCATGTTTGGTCACATTGCCGTACGTCGGATCATAGGTAAAGTGTTCGTTTGTACTTTCTGCCCCGAAGCTGTTTGCCTGGAGTTTGGCATCCAGCTCTGCAATTAATGCTTCTAGTTCGGCATCCTTCTCCTCCAGCGTTTTCTTCAGATTAGCAATGCGCTGGATCGTGAGCACGCCTCCGTCCTGGAAGCCGGCGATCAAGTCATCAACCACCTTTTGCGTATCTTCGCTGAACGTATCCGGTGTCAGATCCATTAGACGGTCATAGATGGTTTCATAGGTTCCCTGAAATCGTTTCAGGTTGTCCATTAATTTTCCAAGCTCCGGATCCAAGTCATATAATAAAATCTTAGTAGGATTACTGGCCATATCGATTCCCCCTTATCTTAGACGTACGAAACGTCATAGTTTACGAGTATTTTTGACTCCCTCGGCGGAGCATCATTAAAGATAATCTTCCTGCCTTCAATGCTATAGTCTTCTTCCAGTCCCATATTCAAGAGCATGCCGTTTCGAAAGACAAGTTCTGAATCTTGCTTGGGTGTCCGCTCCAGATAAAACACACGGTTAATCCCATCGATAGGGCCATCTGGCTTCTCCCGGTAGATGTGGAAGTGATCCACTACCATGGCGATCCCTTGGCCTTTTCCTTCCATCATGAATTCCACGACTTCATCTGCATACAAAGGCTCCACAAACTCAATGGTGGTGGAATCTACCTCGTGAAATACACCATCTTCTTTAGATGGATCTGATGTCGGGGTGACTTTCTGTCCGTTCAAGAAAACCATTAATTCCCCAGTGCCAGCAGAGTAAGGAGCTGACAGGGTGAATCGAGTCTGCCCTTCAGTCGCTTGGGAAAGCTGATAGAAAGGTTTTCCTTGCCCGTTTAGCTGCTCGCCAAAGTGATTTAAATCCGGGCTTTGTGCTTTGATCTGACTGACACGTATGCGGTTTACGGCCATATCAATTCCTCCTTTGGTTCAATATGACCCCATCTCCTGTTTTCCGCTCAGTTCATCTTTCTTCATCATACCATGTAATGCATTTCAAGTCGTGTCTGAATTTCATCAAAGGACTTCAATATGCTGTGGTATGAGTCTCTCATCCTCTAATATTCCGTGATTTGTTAACAGTACCGGCTCATTGTTCAAGTAAAATTTCAATATCTCAAAATCCACAATCTTCTCATGAGCATTCATGGTCTCTTGAACAAGATCATTGTAGATGAGACCCTGCCCCATTTCAAAGTTACCAAAGTGAGTGGCTAGTTTATTCTGCACTTCAAAGCGGATATGTCCCTTCTGCGTGTCACTGGTGCTTTCGTGGTAAACCAGTTTGATGGTGAGATCCATCGGCACTTCGACCGGCAGCATCACATTCGGACGCACCCCGTACGCTTTGACACTGGCAATGGCTTCTTCTGCCTGATGGATCAAATCCTCTGTGTTGAATCCATACATTGGCACGAGTAGGAAAGAGAAGCTTCCGGTTCCGTGGCTGTACTCCTTGCCGATGATATCCCGCACCCCATTGATGGTGAGCAGCGCCAGGCGCAGTGCTGCATAGTTGGCTGTTGCAGCGGAAGGAACAATCTGAGTCAGCTCATACCGGTACAAATCATCACTGATCGGTTCTTCTACCAGGGAACCGTCTTCCTTACGTACTTGTTCGACTCTTCTAGTGTGACTGAACAATCCACCGATGAGATCCAGGTGCACGTCAGTGGCTTTGCTGAGATAGCCTTGATCAAGCACGTCCTGTGCAAATTGATACAGAGACATTCTCTCAGGATCTGGTCCGCCTGTTCCAATCTCTGGCGCAATGGCTTCAACGATGGAGCGGGCGATGCTCCCTGCATGGAAGTTCGTAATTGGTGTGTTCTGGGCAATTGATACAGCTGCGTCTGTCAGGATTTCCTGCGTACTTCTTTTTAAAAACATCTTGTCACCTCCTATAAGTCAAGCGGCTGCCGGATAACAACCGGTCCGTTTCGGTCTGTATTTAACACAGAGAAGAATTCAATGGTCTCAATGCTGGTCGGCACTGCCCGGACTTCCACGTCACTCAGATCAAAGCGGCCGTCATAGGTAAGGGTTTCATAAAGCTGAGCCTCCCCTTTCTGCCCGGTTTCCCGGGTGTTGGCTTCCCCCTCAAGCAGCTCCAAGTCTCCCCCGATTCTTGGATGGCTGCGCCAGTCGGTTGTCTGCGTTCTGATTCGGTTCGCCATATCCTGCCTGGCCGATTCATATTCACTGGTTAACGCAAAGTCTCCTGATTCATCGACAGCAAAGTCGCCTTCCGTGTCTTCATGATAAAATCGGATATCCTGTTCGTTATAGTTCCTCACCTTGATCATCCCTTTCTGTCTGAGTCAGATTCACTTCTGACAGCAGGTTTTCAATATCCCCGTATTCGTCTCGGAGGTAGGTGTTCTTTACTACTCGATCATGCTTCTGAATGTCAGAGGAAAAGATATGAACACTCGGAGCAAAGACCATGAGGCTTTGACTGTCCCTGCTGAACCGGAAGCCGAGTCCGTAGTCTGCAAATCCCTCCAGCACCCCATTCTCCCGGGCAAGGATTCCTGCACCGCTAATGGGATTCACGACACCCATGTCATCGTTTTTTGCTTCTGTGGAAGACTCTGCGATTTCATCCAGGTCCTGTGCTTCATTCAGCTCATAGGCATATAAGTCATCTTTCCAGCTCATTGCGATCCTCCTTACCCCGGAAGCAGGTCATCAAAGAACTCTGCCACCCGATACTTCATATTGTTAAAGAATAAATCCAACTGGCCAGGCTCCCGGTAGAAGGCGGTTGCCACCGGCATTTTCGGATCGCCATTGACGTATTGGATAAACACCCTGTCATTTTTCTTAAAGCCTTTATCAATCAGCCCCTGCGAATACACAAAGCATGGTACGGAATACAGGCGCTGCATCTTGTTTCCGAGAAGAACATCCACATCCACGGTGTGCCTCTCTTCAGGAGGAAGCTTGGTTTTAGCTCCTTCTGGGTGCCGTATATTTCCCTCCGTGTCTGTTGCCCCACACTCACAGAACGTAGTGTTTCCGTGATAGAAGGCTACTTTGCCAATGTGGCCAAAAGAGCTTCGCTCGGAAGCTCTCTCGGCACCTTGGTTGTGGAGGTTCTGTCTAAAGTGGCTGCTTTCAACATGCCCCATTTCATCATCCCCTTATTTCTTTTTACAGACAGGATAAGAACAGTGCAAATGATTCCAGTGTCCGCCCGGGTCATACGTGACGGTGCCAGATCCATATTTCTTATTCATCTCCTGAACGATATCCCAATCTCCGAAATAGAGGCCACGGAACCCAGCCTGGATGCAGGCTTCTGTGAGCTTGCGGGCATTCTCTTTATCAGATCCATTCGGGAATCGCATCTTGCCGCCAATCATCCTCATGGTGTTGGGTGTGTCTAAATCCACAGCCCATCCGGTGCCGTGCCAGTTCGGATCCCCTGGTCGCCAGCCGCTGGTGACATTGACTTTCTTGCCATAGGTCTTCAGGGCTGCCACTAATGCTTCGGCTGTGCCCGGACGAACCTTGCTGGTGCCGCCTACAATGATTATGCCAAATGGCGCATTGGGAACGTTCTTTAAATCCGTCAGTTCCTTGCCAGTTGAGGTGCGGTATTTCGCCTTGCCTGCACTGCCTGTTACAGAAGGACAGCTGCTGGCTCCGCCTGTCACCCCGCCTGATCCTTCTTCACACTCGACATCTGGCAGATTGCCGTCATAGTAGCGAAGCACATGAGAGACGTAACTGGAATCTCCGTATCCTGGCGGTATCCGGGAAATCTTGCGGCCCATCTTCCTGACCTGCTCTTCTGCGAAGCTATAGGCCAGATCTTTCGTGTACTTGCCTCCCCGCTTCATACAGTAGTCAATGAAACCTTTGCCGTAGTTGTATGATTGGAGAGCCATCTTGATATCCCCGTTACACTTCTTCATGATCTCACCAAAGTACTTGATTCCCTGACGGATGGATTCATCCACATTCTTGATGGAGCCAATCGGCTTGCCAAGGGATTCTGAAGCCTGCATGACATCCGGATACCGGACATAGTTTCCGCCCGACTCCTGCATGACCTTGGCTTTGATGATCTCCACGTACGGTCCAAGTCCCTGCGCTTTGGCTTCCGCTTCCAGTTTCGGACCCAGTACTTTGAAGTAGCTCGACAGGTTTTTCGCTTTTCCTTGAAGTGGAACATCTCCTTTTGGTGTGCACACACCACTGCCGCTGCTGCTGCTGAAGAGTCCTTTGATTTTATCCCACAGGTTTCCGAACCAATCACCGATCTTGTTCTTCCAATCCTCCCAGGTGTTTTGCTCATCCTCGTGGACCGCTTTCGTTTCCCGAGAAGCCAGGAGCTCTAGGCGTTTGTTCGTTTGCTTCAGGGCTGCTTTTCGGTCTTCTTCATAGAGGTCTTCCAGGTTTTCAATCGTTGGCACCGGTTTCCGGAATTGCTCCAGCAGACCCCTGGTGATGCCGTTCGTGTCTGAACCCGCTTTGGCGTTGGCACCTCCCTCTCGTCCTGCCTGGCTGAATTGCCAAGCATCCACGCCGAGGAAGCCCATGATCACTCCACCGAATCCCTCTGTCAATGTCTTCTGCCAGAAGTCCGGGGAGTCTCCTACGACCGATCCCTTATGGCCATTGATGCCTGCGGTGAATTCCAGGCCGCTCTTGGTCAAAGGAGAGATCAGGCAGGCCTGGCGCTGGAAGAGCCATCTTTCAATAAACTCTCCGACCGTGGAGGTGATGAGATGAAAAGCAAGTGCCTCCACGGCTGCCGCAATCCATCCAATAGGGCCTGCCGCTAGATGCAGGCCGCCCCATAAAGCCTTGCCAGCTGTCTTGACCCCTTTTAATACTTTTGATAAGTTCCGCTGACCCATTGCCATCAAGGCGCTTCCTTTTGCCCTCAGCTTGGCGAAGTCGTTTGCATCGAGGCCAAACTTATTGGCTGTTTTGAGCAGGACATCAAGAGCACCGCTGGTTGCTGTACCTGTCACCTTTTGCAGCTGATTCAGCATGCCATTCTTTGCCCACCTGGCTGAGTCGGATGCCTTAACTCCGATGCTCTTCCTGAGTGCCGAACGCTGGTTCACAGCAGCTGCATTCTTTGGCTTCTTCCCAGTCAGCCGGTCTCTCAGGTTCTTCGGATTCAGCTTACTTGTATCAAAACGCTGCTTAAAGCGGCTCGCACTATTAGCTGTAACAGACCACAAGGCATTCAGGATCGGTGCATTGCCGGCATACTTTGTCGTGTTCAGAAGCTTGCGGAGGCCCCATACACTAAGAGCGGTCCCGGCCATATGCATGGCTGCCATTCCGGCTGTGATGGATTTCTTATCACTGTTAACCACAACCGCATCCGGCTTGATCATCGTGATGTAGCCCATCTGATGGTTCATGATCTGCGTGACTTCTTTTACGTCGGCAGGTCCGGATATCGAGTTGTGTGTATCATTGATCCACATCTGGTCATACGGTTTTACAGAAGGATCTCCCATAACGGTTAAGTAGCCATCATACATATCACGGACATAATCGCTTAGTGCCCGGGCTGTCATCTTAATGGCCACTCCTTCATCGTAATACCACTTGAATGGCTTGTTCAGCATATTCGTGACGAGGTTGATGCCTGGCAAGTTAGCGACCGGATTCTCGAGGAGGCGGATGCCCTGCGCATTCAATGTCGTATCGACATTCACCACTCGCTGCTTCTCTGGCCAGATATTCGTATCCACGTACACCGGAGACGTGGTATCCATTTCCCCTTCGTTCATGTAAACCCCAACCGCCACCGTTCTCATGTTTTCTTCCGTCGTTGTGATGGTATTGTCGATAATGGAGCTCACACTATCATAGACATGATATTGCCTAAATGGTTTGACCGCTGTTCCCATGATCTTCTCATCTTGCACGATGTAATCATAATGAAGCGGGAAGTAAGTCTTTCCTGAGAAGATGGTGTTACGGAATCCAAACGGATGGACAGCTACCACATGATCATCCCCGATGGAAGCGCAAATGTTCAGTACGTCCCATGGCGTTTTATCATAGAGGCTGATGTTGATGCCAGGCTCATCCGCTTTGCCGATTCCGAAGGCATCCTTGATTCGGTTCCACCATTGATCCTGCTCTTCATTCGTGAGCCCGGTTGTCTGGTAGACGTTCATATTGATTTCGCCAATGGTTCTTGCATCCTTGGCAAACAGGAATCCACCTCCGAAGATCTTGGAAAGATTCCCGGCAACGGCACCTCCAATATTATGAAGGAAGCTTTGTGAGGGGCTGACCAGTTCCGTGCCAAGGAAGCCACCGAAGAAACTCTTAATCTCCCCTACTCCCTGCGGGGCTTGCTGGTGTCCAAAGTGCATGATCCCCAAACTGTGATTGTTGAACTCCTTATTCGAAAGGCCGGCCCATAGGTTCTTGAAGAATCCTTGAGAGTCCGTAAGCAGCTCGTCCACAATCTCAGTTGGCTCTTGCTTATTGGTCCAGAAGCCGCCATCCGTTGTCTCGTTGACATCCGCTCTGATTTTGTTAGTCAATTCAATGCCGTCATCCTGGGCTACGACTGTAATCGACTCCCCATTGTTTTGGATGGAGGTGATCGTCCCGTTCATGATGGTCGGCATCTCCATTGGGTTGGATCCATATCCCATCCGAAAATGAATGCGGGTGCCTGTCCGAAGCATGATGCTCTTGTAATAGTTCGGATTTCTTTGCCGTGAGCGCTCGGCATTTTGTGCGACTTTCCCTGGTAGAGAGGCTGTCTGGAATACCTCACTGTATGAGGTGTGTGTCAAGTCCATAGCTTTCTCTGCATCGTCCAGTGTTCCATACACATTGGCCATTTCCAACACTAATGTACTTGATGCTTCCTTCCGGCTGTTCGTGTACATGATGTCCATGACCGCTTTGTAATTGAAGAACTGATCCGACAGCTTGGCATTCCCGATGTATTGCCCTTCATCAATGAATGACAAGAAGAAGGTTGGGAAGGCTCTCACCAGGCGGCCACGCTTGTCATAGCGGATCATGTCATGGAGCATGCCCTTCTCTACATTGTTGAAGTCATCTGCTGCCGCCGCTTGAGCTGCTTTCTTTTGCGATCTCGAGGCAGCCGCTGTCTTGAAGTCTTTTATAGGAAGGTTCTTGGTTTTCTTGCTGATGTCTTCCTTGCTCCATTGTTTGTGGTTCTTAGTCTCTGCCAGGATCTCACGAACAAGGCTTGCCAGCTTCTTCGGCGGCTGTTTGTTGTCTTTGATTAGAGCCATGTACTCTTTATCAAATCCCAGATACAGCATGACCACACCAACAAATCGTGCCTTCTCTTTATCAAAGGCAATGTTTTTGTTGAGGCCAAAGGTTTCGTATACATTCTTTTCTGAATACTGAAGCTTTCCTTGGCTGGTCTTCACCGAGAAGATGCCATCAAGCTCTTTATAAAGCTCACTCATCTTACGGACACCGGTCTCGATATTGTATTCAATGTTCTTTCCAAGCAGGTTCACATTGGATCCATAATGCTTGCGGACTTTCATGACGCCAATGTATTCTCCATCAATGCTGTCATCTGAGTTCTTGAAGAAGGAAAAATGCTGATTCATCATGACAGGTGAGCTAGTAGCATGATTGACGACCTTGCCTTGCTTGGCATTGACACCCTTCGAATAGAATTGCTTCAGCTCTTCATCCATCGAGCGAGCAAAGGCCACGGGCAGATTTTGATTAATCTTGAACACCTGGGCCTTCTCTCGGATCAATGCTTCCATCTCTACAGGCGTTAGGTCCTCTTTGTCTACGAGCTTTGAATCAATCTCCGTGGTGTCCCCGCCATTCCTTTCAGCTGCTGCTTCATATTCCTTACGGGCTTTTTCCTGCTGTTTCTTGGTGATGTCATTCACACTCGTGACACTGTTTCCGTTCACACTGGCCTGCCCGCCTGTGCCATCTCGCAGGATGATGTCATGCTGATTCTGCATGCTCTTCAAAAGATCTTCCCAGAACAGTGTGCCGGCATTGTATTTGATGAAGAAGTCCGGATCCACAAAGATGCCACCGTTGGTGTTTTCAACATTAAAGCCAGCTTCCTTGCACTCTTCGTACAATGGCAGTTCAAGATCTGGATATACTTCTGATGCCTGGAGGATCGCTTTCATCGCATCCTCGTAAATAATCTGCTTAATGGCATCTTCTGAAAGCAAATCTCCATTCGGCACTCGGTTTAAACCAGCTCCATGAAGCTTCATGCCTCCCAGCATTCGCTCGAACGCTGGACGGTCTGCCATGAATTTGCCCCATCGATAGATCGGTGTTGATTTAAATACACCCTGAATGCTTCGTTCGTCCTGATCGTCTCCCCATTCCATCGGGTTCAGGGACGTTAGCAAACTCCAAAATCCTTGATCCTCATACTGATCGATATTCCATTCAGCGGACTTGGACATCCATTCCACTTCGTTCAGTTTCTTTTCCATCCGATTGTAGGCAATCATCGTCAGCGTGACATCATGCACACCTGGCTGCCCTTCCACTGTGTTGACCTGCATATCTTCTATGGTAACATTCCGGATGCCAAACAGGCGTGAAAGCTGATGGTCAAATTCCAGAAAGCCATTGGCCACTTCTTTATGATACTGCCGGATCAAGTGAGTGGATCTGCGCACTAGGGACTCCAAGCTTGCGATGCACTCATCATTATTGGTGGTGAACCGGGCCATCAGAATGGTATCCTGAGACCCCATGTATTGATGGGTTGGCGACTCATCATGCTGGATCTGAACAGAGGTCAATGAGTTTTCAAAGCTGACAGACATATCCGTCAAGGTCAGTCCAGGAATATCCCAATCCTCATAATGAAGATCATATTCTGAAATGGCCTTTCCATACAGCTGCATGTACTCCTCATTAAACTTCTCTTCTCGTTTCTCATTGCCCCAGAAGTTATCCCGTTTCTCTTCAATGTATTTCTTGATCAAGGAACGTTTTGCTTTCTTCCAGTTCTCAATCTCTTGAAGCTGCAACTCATCGACTATACGAAACTTAAAGCTGCTGTCCAAGTCTTCCCAAAGAGGTTCATAGTAAGTGTGAAAATTCTCTCCGGTGTCTGGGTCCAGGTTTCGTCTGTAATACCATCTGAATAGATCCCAATCAAACATCTCATCAAAGGTTCTTTCCTCTGTGTCCGCCATATAGGCATATGGTTCGAAGGCATACAGCTGAAGCTGTGCCTGCAGGGTATTCGGAAATCCTGGTGTAGTCTGGACGGTCACACCCGCCACCGTGATGGCATCCACCTTGTGAATGTTATTCAGATAGCTGTTCTCAATCGGAAGGAATGGGCACTTCTTGGCCTGAGCCAGTAGCGGCCGGAGCTCTGTATTAATAGAATCCCTATCAGGAAAAAATAGAGTAATATCTATTACTCTATCAAAGTAGCCAGATTCTTTCGTCATGCTGTTGCGTGCACGAAGGATCTGCGCACGCTGGTTCTTCATCTGTCGATGCACACTAATCGCAGTAGGGGGCACATAAAACTCCATGTCCCCTATGCGCAAGTGATGCTCAAGCAGTCCCCCGTATGGGGTGCGCTGATTAAACGCAGTTGGCATGAGCTCACCTCCTATATATTCTCTCTTACCTTATCCCGGTACCATTGACGATTCAATTGCTGGGTGTTATCTCGAGTTGTCACGGAGACTCGTGTAGGGCCGGCGTTCATTCCGGTATCCTGCATCCCTTGCGTGACAGCAGCTGACATCTGTTCCTGCCCTGCTCTTTTGCCAGTCGCTGAAATACTGACGCTGGCATTGTGAGTGGTGGAATACTCAGACGGCATCTGAAGTGCCGGCTGCGGATGTCTTCTTGGATTCGCCTGTTCTTGACCTGAAGGAAGTTCAGGTTCATTCATGTAATGCATTTCAGGTTTATCTGTACTAAGAATATTGTACCCTGCGATGCCACCTACGGCAAGACTTCCAAGCGCAATCGCCTTCTTTTTTCCACTCATGCCTTTCAGACTGTCCCAGAGTTCACCCACTTTGCCTTTTAAGTCGGAGACTCCGCCGCCGATGGAGTCACTGGCAAATGATTTTGCTTTGTTCATCCATCCTCTGGTATCTGCTCTTTCTATCATGGAAGGAGTCGTATGACGTTCATAAGGAGTTGTCACCTCCGGTGTGCCGCCTTCAGGGATGTCCATCCCTGAGTCTCGAAGGTAACGTTGCATCATGGCAAGAGCCTTGTTGTCGCCTCCAAACTCAGATGGGTCAGCAGTGCCGTGAAGAACAGCCATGAGGTTATCAATGCCAAAGTTTGTATTGATTCCCGTGCTCGTTCCGAACTTAAAGCCTTGTGTGCGAAGCCCTTCTCTCATGGCTTTAATCGCATTCGGCATTTCTTGAGCCACCGTATTCATGTGGAACTCTTTCTGGAACTTGCTGTCAAAGTAATTGTTATCAATATCCTTCGCACGGTTCCAGTCCCCTGCATAGATGGCATCAATCATTTCAAGACCAGCAGGCTTTGCTCCGTGCTTCGCATCAATCAACTTCTGCTCGAGGCCACGGCCGAACTCCAGCATCTGGTCACGGACCGTTCCATCGAAGTGCTTGTCTGCCACTTGCCGGATGAAGAGGTTCAAGTTGGACGCTCGACCGATGGTCATCTTACCAATCTTGGCTGCCATCTCTTCATCACTGTTTCCGGTGTTGCTTGGGATAAATTTAGATGTCTTTGGAACAGTCTCATGAATGCTTACGCCTTTCTTGTTTTCATACCCAGGCAAGGTAGGATCCTCTTTCGCCCTGTGAGCGTCCCATCTGTCCTGGAACTTTCTCTCGGTAGCATCATGGGCCTGCTTCCATTCTTCCTGAACACCTTTATCATCCACGACAACAATGTGTGAATAGTCACCATCAGAGTCGGCATTCTGAAGCATGGAAGAGAAAGACGTGGTGTGAATCTCTCCTTCTTTCACCCAGTCGGCCATCTTCAGTTTCGTGAACTGCATGGCCCCGTCATGGAAGGTAGGATAACGCACATTGGCTGTGTACAGTTCCTCCCCATTCTTCAACTTGTCGAAGACACCCATCTTTTGGGCCATATCTTCAGAGATGACCGTATATTGTCCAGCTCCATATCGATCCATGAATTTCTGAGAAGTATCAAAATCCATCAGTTTAAATAAGCCGGAGGCAGACGTGTCCATACTGGTCTTAAATACTTCTCCCAGCATCATCCCCTTAGAGGATGTCAATTCCTTAAAGGACTGCTTCACATACTGGTTCGCTGCCCGCTGCAGATCCGAATGAGCGGCTCTTGCTTCATCGATGTTCGTTGCATTCGTCACAGCTGCGGCTTTTTCATAGATGTTTCCGATGTGTCGCTGCAAATCCCGCAGGTGGACATCTCCGTTCGTGTCATCCATCTTGGTGAACGGGATAAAGATCCGGTCGATTTCCTTCCTCGTGTTACGTCCAGATTGTACGGTAATCTTGCCTTCTTTTTTATCCGTTCGCTCCACGGAAGGAAGGTTCAGCCAGAAACCATGCTGATTCATGATGCCTTTTGCATTTGCCCCGTGACGTTCTTCCATGCCCTGAACCATTTGGTGAACCGCATCCTGGTCAAAGATGGTTCCCTTATAAGAGCCGCCAATCACTTCTCCATTTTCCATAAGAAGGTTGCGGTGCATTTCCGGAAGATTCTTAAAGTCCGTTGCGTCAAGCCCCATTACATTGACACCGACGTCTTCTGCTATATAGCGAAGGGACTCTTTCACACCAATGGCTTCATCAAGACGTTTGGACTTATCAAGCATGGTCTGATACACATGTTCATAGGTCTTATCCATGCTGACACCTTCTGTTCGGCCATAGCTTTTCAGAACGCCCATTTCACGATGTCCCCATTGGACCCCGCCTTCTTTTCCATAGATCTTAGATCCATCACTCTTGAATCCCAGAACCGCTTTTCCGGTGTGATCCACCACTCGGCTGTAATTGGAAACTTTGGAGAGATGGGCTTCCAATACTCCGAAACGCACTCCTTTATCAGTGACGGGATTCATCTCAATGCCTTTCTCTTTCAAAGCATCAAATATGTTTTTAAAGGCATCCCGTTCAATCTTCATGCCAAAGCTGTTGTCGATGAACCCATTCCTCTTTGCATCCCACTTTAATCCAATGCCGCCTGACTCAATGATGTCAATGGCCTGCTTCTGCAATGCCCCGGTCAATTTTCCAACTTCTTCTGCCATGTAGCGGGCTTCCCCTGACATCAGCATCCCAAAGTCCTGGTGCTTCGCTACATCCGGATTGATGATAGCGGCAATGTCACTTCGTCCAGTCAAGGCTTCGATGAACCGTCTGTCCACTGGTGAATCGGTCATCTTCTCTCCATCTAGCATGATCTTGAATGGATCGGATTTCCACTGAACCACTAGGTCATCTGTGCCGGTTACTCCCTGAATGATTCGGGCCTCTTTATTGCCTTGATAGACAATCTCTTCTTTGGTTCCGTTGTCATGTGTCTTCCATCCAAGCGTCGTGCCTGGCTGTATTGTCTGACCCAGCTGCAGGCCATCTGCTACTTTAAACTGCAGGCCCTTAGCGAAACGCTTTTCATTATCGACTTCAAGCATGTCCGCTACATCTTGAGCGATGATGCCCTGCTGTTCATACAAGCGTGGCAGCTTCTCATGGTAAAGCTTCCCTTCTTCATCCAAGAAACCGAGCTCACCAAGAAGTTTCTTGCCATCCTCTGTCTCCATCATTCCATTCACATTCGCCCGAAGCTCATCTTGCGTCATGTACGCCGTCTTCATATTAAAGCTCGTCTGATTGGCACGGATGGCTTCTTCTTCAATCTGCCTTGGTGTTGCGATCAAGGAAGAGCGGCTGACACCTTCAGTCCTGTTGATTCCTTCCTGGACATCCGGATTCAATAAGAAGGCATTTTCATATTGCACCAGGTTGTCACGGCCGTGATTGTAGAATGAACCATACGGTCTGATCTGCCTGGCATCTTCCATGGACATGGTTCCTTTTGCCACCTGTTCAGCTTTCAGGCCAGATGTGTAGAACTTTTCACCAAGCTTGTCTTCAGCCCATTTCGGCATTTTCATGAGAATCTTGTAGCTGGTATCTCCCTTTACATCTTCAAGTGTCACACCTCTTCGAAGTTTAGGCTTGCCGGTTGAGGCATCGGTATAGCCGACTTCATCCCAGTCATAGAAATCATCCATTGTGAGTTTGATGCCATCGTATCCTTTTTCGCTGTAGAACATATCTTCAATCATGGCATTGGCCATTTTGACATGAGCCTGCTTACGATCATCTGATGCGTTATTGGCCCATTTGTAGGTGTCGTTTTCTCCGCCTTCCATATTCCTCTGGATGCCGGACATTCTCTCGACTTCATTGCGGAGAGTCCTTCTGGCCAGTGCATTCGCCTGATCGTAATCTCCATCGTTGACCGCTTTCATGATTTTTTTCATGTTGGCTGCATAGCCTCTGGCGATCTGCTGGGCACTGGAAATCATCTTGACCTTTCCTTCATCATAAACCGCTACGCTGTGAGCATTTAACACCATGCCTCCTACTGCATGTGTGCCTGCTTCATTGATAAGAGGCATATTGATCTCCAATGCCTGAGTAGGGGTGACGCCTCTTTGCAGCTGGTTGTTGACACTGATGCTGTCTTTCGGATTGTAAGCAAACACCTTCATGACCCCGCTGGATCCCTGATCCATAGCCAAGGTGAATTGTTTGTTGTACCCATTTTTCTTCATGCTGGTAAGGAGTTCTTCTAAGGCCGCAAAGTTTTGAGGATTCAGCCTCGAGAAACGCTGCTGATCCAGAACATCTAGTTTCTTCCTTAATCCCTCACTGATTTCAAGCCTGCTTCCCTTGACCGCCTCCATCTGAAATAGAAACTGAGCATTCTTTGTGTCTTCTATAGCCTTCTCAATAAAGCTCTCGTTGATGGCCGGTGTGACGGATTGAATCTTATCATTAAAGTGCATGGCCGGTGCAGTCCGTGAAGTTTCGTACTTACCGCCGCTTTTGTTTCTCATATCTAAAGCAATTTCTCCAGAAGCATTATATACGCTGTCTGTGTTAGCCAGAACACTCATGTATTGCTTATATTGCTCATCGTTTACAATGGACTGTGAGCGGAGGTTTCCAAGCAGGTGGCCCAATTTTTCTCTCATTACTTCATTTCGGTTTGGACCGTCTCCCACACCTCGCTTGGCATACCCATAGAGACTTCTCTGAGCAGAGGATGGAGACTCAAAGTTAAGGGTTCTCGTGTCTTTGGCTTCTGGATCAAAATAAGGAATCCGGTGGCTCTCAAACTCTTTTAAATCCACTGGCTGTGTAGGAGTTCCGGCAAAGTCTGTCACTTGCTGGTAATAACGCATAAGCGCCTGATCTCTCTTTTGGTTGACCAGCTTTAGGGCATTCCTGACTTCACTGTCATCCCCTTTGGCGAGCGCCTGATCAATATCCTCTTTGAACGCTTCATCAATGCTGGCCACAGCTTTCTTCCAATGATCACGTTCATCAAACAAACGATTGAACATCTTAAAGAATTGATCTTTCTCAGCTGTGTTGAATACATATTTCTTTTGTTTGTCGTCCCATAGACTATTGAAATTCATCTGGCCAATCAGCTCGTGTGAACGAATCAACCGGGCTTCTGCTTTAGCCTGGGCCGCTGACATGCCGCTTGCACGAAGCTCTTCCACTCTCTTTCGGTATTCAGCTCCATGGCTGTTTAGATGCATCTCCATAACGTCCAGATTCTCAAGCATCCGTTTCAATCCCGAGAATCCCATCGTTCCTTTTTCAGAGAGTTTCCCGTCAAAAACGGTCAACCCTTTGCCGCCGCCATCCAATCCGAAGAAACGGTCATAACGTCTTCGGGCTCGGTCGGTTTCAGCTGCATGGCTGATCTCCCTTTTCAGCTGCGGATCAACATTTTCCCAGTTATAGAAGCGGCTTTGCACAAAGTCAGTCAACTCCTGAAAGGCGTGTTCCCCTTTTCGGATGATGTTGGAGATTTCCTTGGTCTCAGGATCATAAAAACGAAACACTTGCTTCCCGTCTTCAAGCACTTCATGCCCGGCAAACTGATAAAAGGTTTTGGAATTGATAACCGTTTTGTTAAACCCATTAGACACTGGCACCCATTTCCCGTCTTCATTCAGACGCATGCTAAAAGATTCTTCTCCATCCGCATAGGCCTGGATGCCTCCTGTTGTGAAAAGAGTCTGGCCTGTTCGAAGCTCACTGTCAGCATTCCAAGTCATATGGGTTGGATGATAATTAAACCCTTCCCGCAGTGGCACCTTCGCATTTTCAATGGATGTTGCCAGAGGATCTCGAGTGGCAGCCACGACCTTCGCCAGGTTATCGACATCAATCTTGGCGTTGTGGAAGCCCTGGTCCTCGATGCCAAGCACATCTCTCACCCAAGCCGCCTGTTTGTCTTTGCCGTACTGGGTTCCTGCGTATTCCGGATTCACCATTCGTTTTAACACATCGGAATCCAAATGAGTGGATTTTATCAGACTCAGCCAGTCCAGATGTTTCACTTTTTCTGGCCATTTCACACCAAGCTTTTCCGCATAGGCCTTCAGGACTGGCATGTCAAAGGAATTTCCGTTGTAAGAGAGAAAGAAATCATCCTGATTGTCCGCCATGATCTTGGCGACTTTCTCCATCGCTTCTTTAGGGCTATCCCCTTTAGATGCAATTGTCTCCAGTCCAGAGCGCATGTACTTCAGATACATATCCATCTCCCGGATGACCTTCCCGTGGTCTACCCGGTCCTTATCATCAAAGACGGAATCAATGATGGAATGGTGCTTCATTTCTCCATCCATCGAGAAAGCATTCTTGTCGCTGTCTTCCTTGTAAGTAGCAAAGCGCATCAAGTCCACAAGAGAACGTTTTTCCCACTCCTGCAGTCCGTTGTATTTGTACTTATCGGCTGCGAGCTCATTGATTCTGGCTTCCAGGGCCTTTATGACATCTTCATCCTGTCTGATGACTCCGTTATAGCCTTCGCTTACGAGTCCGCCTGCTGCATTATATTTATTAAGAGATATTTCAGAGATGCCGTATGGGTTCTTTCTGTCCTGGGAATCTCCAAACGTCTCAATGTCAAAGACATAGTGTGACTTGGTTTTGGAGAATTCCTGGAACAGGTCAAGTGATTCCTGCGCACGTCGATTGCTGGTGTTATGAAAAAGATTCAGGACCCGTTGCCCATTATGCGTCACTACCTCTCGAGCGGCCATCAGTTTTTCATATTCGGACAGAAGTGATCCTTTATCACGGGAGAGGACCATTTCCTGTTTGTTGATTCGCTTCAGGTGAGGACTGATTCGTTCTTCGTATTTCTTGTCTGTGTCATTATCCACGAATAAGGGATTTGACATCGCCAGCACTTTAAAGTCCTTTGGTTTCGGTAAAACAACATTCACCCGAATATCTTCGGGTGCGTTGTTTAGGTTGTGGCTCATCCTCTCACTCCTTACACATATCTGCTTCCGTATTGACGGAGGTGTTCTTCTATTTCATCCTGCCGGTCTTCAGTATAGGTGAAGTTCACCTGACTTTCAGATCCAACATTCGGTGTTACGACTACATTCACATTCCTAAGCCCCTGCCCCTGCAGGATGTTTATGAGGTTCTGTTTCAAAGCATTAAACCCTTTGAAATTCGAAGGCGGCCTTTCCTGATAGAATTCATTGCCTCCTCCGTCTCCCTCCTGCAGATCCGGAACATATTGGGAAGCAGCAATGTCATCATCCCAGAAGTTAAAGCTGCTCATGTCGAGGCCTGCTTCCTGAACGGCTTTGACTTTGATATCTTCCAGGCTGTACTCAGGACGCCAGCCCTCCCAATTCCAATCTGGAATGTCATATTTCTGCATATAATACTCAAGCGGCTTTTGATCTTCCAGACCCATTCCCCATAGGGCCTTGTAGATTCTCCTTTGGTTCTCCGGCACAAGCTTAAGGATTTTCTCCTTTTCTTCATCGGTTGCATTGATGAAATCCTGCACGAACCATTTATCCTTGTAAGGGAATGCCTTCATGAGTTCCATCCGGTCCCCATATGGATCGATGGCATACAGGGTGGTGTCTCGTTCTTCCTTATAGCTCAAGGCCTGCAGGAAGGATTCTGGCAGGTACAGCTCCCCTTTATCCTGGGAGATCTTCTCGAGCTCTGCATTGATGGCAGATCTTCGCTCTTCCCATCCTTCTGGCTGATCGATGAACAGCTGCTTCTTTTCTGCCTCAAGTTCGCCTTTTCTTTCTTTCGTTAGTGCTTTGTTTTCCTCAATCAATTGAGCAAAATCTTCCACGTCATAGCCTGTCTGATGGGCAATCTCTTCCCGGGCCGCCTGATAGAGGCCTTCGTATTTCAGATACTTCAGGATGTCGAAGTATTCATTCAGCTCATTCTCCGTTCGTCGTGCTTCTGGAATCCAGGCTTCTCCATGCTTTTGTTCATACCGTTTAAAGAACATGTTGGATCCAAGCCCAAACAGAGCACCCGCATAAGCAGCAATCTTGGTGGTCTTTCCTCCCTGCAAGAAGAATCGGCCTAACACGAGTCCTGTGGTTCCACCGGCAACTCCAGACCAGAGAGGATTATCAAAGCGCCCTAATCCTTGCAGTGTGGGTATCACATAGTCACTCATCATAAAATTCTCCCAGGTTGCCCAATCCTTTCCGTATACGTGATCTCTCTCGTATTCTTCCAAGGCTGTTCGCACTTGCAGGAACTTCGTATTCAGAGGAGAACTCATATGAGCCCATCCTTCCCACTTAGCGCCTTTTCTGATTTCCTGCGGAGTGAACCGGGCATGTACACCGGCTGCAGAGAAATCATTTTGAGCTTCTACCATTTCTCCCTTCTCGATAATCATCTTGTTGATGTTGCCGAGTTCGTTAAAAATGACAGCCCTCATGGTTCCATACGTGTCTTGTGAGATGCGTTTGTCTTCTTCTTCCGCTACGCCAATCTTGACTTTATCGCCTACCTGGAAGTATTGCTGCAGGACACCTTCTGCCTTCTTCCGGTACTGCATCCCTGCCAATCGGACAGGTGTGTCTCCGAGTTCTTCTGTCAGGAAGGTGTAATCATCCAGGAACTTCTTGACGGTCACTTCTTCCGTTACAATGTCGTTGCCTTTGAACCGATAAGGTGTGAACTCATATTTGGTCCTTCGGGCTGACACTTGCTTTCGAATCTGTGTGGCTTCTTTCCTCATATCACTTCCCTCAGGTAACGTGTCCAAGAGATACTGGCTCCAGAAGTTATATTCATCAGAGAACGGTGCCACATCCGCTAGGATCTTGAACTTATCAAAAGCCCCGTATCTCCCAGTCTCATCCGGATGAAGTTCATTCAGAGATTCATAGGCAGCACCTGGCAAACGGTATTCTCCATTTGGCAGTTTGCTGTAAGGATCTCCAATTTGAAAGTTGATGAAGTAATCATCTCCCGGCAGCCATTCAGGCATCGTGTTCCGGATCGGATTGTACTGGTCCAGCTTCCCGTCATCCCTTCGGAGGAAACGACGGCCAATCTCGGAGATCTGTCCGCCAAGGGAGCCCAGTTCAGCATCCCAGAATCGATTAGATAAATTTGTCGCTGCATCAGCCCGCTGGATAACGGTACTACCTGTATACGGATCGTGACCTAATACTTCATCGCCCATGATCCATTTATACACACCCAGAGGTTCTGTCCAGTTTTCCATTCCTTCCTGAAGTCTCCATTCACCGGTTCGGGGATCCTGGATATTCATCATCTTTCGGTATTGGATATCCTGCCGGTACGCAAAGTCCTCATCAAACATGGCTCTTGGCTGTGTGCTGACTTGAGCCTGATAGCTCGGTGCTTCAGAAGCGGAGGCAACAGCCTTCACATAGGTCCCTTGAGGAGCATCCGTCCTGGCCATCTGAAAGAGTTTTTCTTTTGGAATATCTTCCTTCGCAACATTGGCTGGCACATAGATGGATTCATTCGTTTGAGCATCCTGCACAAACATGGCTCCCGTCAAGTTGCCTTCGGCATCATGCTCATGACTGATATAGTAAGCCAGGGAATTATCGTTTTTAAAGGCTTCTTTCTGATATTCAAAATCAGCCTGCGCTTCATCACTCAGCTGCATGGTGCCGCCTGTGTATGTCGCTCCATACTCTTCGGGGGATGCATACACTTCGTGTGTTACTCTTCCCGCAGGAGATACCTCTGTTCGAACTGGTCCATCTGGTCGCTGCCCCAGCTGACTGGTTTCGTCTTCATAAATCAGAATGGGATCTCCCCAGTATTCCGGATGCATCTCTTCTACCGGCTTAATCAGACGGCCAATCGTAGCATTTCCGATATCACCAAATGCCATAGTGTTAGGGTTGAAGAGTTCTCCTGTTAGCATGTATGGCCGGTCATAATAATGTTTGCGCTCATACCAGTAAGGGTCTTTTAATCCGAGCGCAAAGGATAGTCCCCCAAGCGGGTTCTCCAAGGTTGGCAGCAAGTGATTGCCCCAGTACTCTTCGCCCGTAGCGCCTGTGCCTGAATATTCCCAGTCACTGTGAGCCTTCCGGAAACTGTTTGGCGCAAACTCTGTGATTCGTCCTCCACGATATGCGGACTTCGAACCCATCAGCCACCAGCGTGATTTCCGGACTTCTTCTTCCCCGTAGTACAGGTCATCCAATGTCTCATCATAGGTCATCAGGTCATCTTCCCGGAGGGTCACTTTTCCACCCATCAGAACGGGACCTAACGTGTTATTCAGAATATCTCCTGCGCTGATTGGGCCAAGACCAGGAATATGAACGCCTGGCATATCAGCCCAGTGCTCGATTCCCGGGTGCAGCATCCGCTCTCTTCTGGCTTGATAAATGTCATACTGTGTTCGAGACAGCGCATCACCCAGACGGGCGTTAGCCTTGTAATTCTCCCATCTTTCGTCCAGCCCTTCTCCTGTCCATTGATCCATTTTGTAGTCTGCATACTTAACAGCTTCCACTCCTCCAACAAGAGGCAGGAATCGTTTAAACATAAGGGCATTAAACATCTGATAGGCATTGCCCATGGAAGCATCTGAGAACCCTAAACCGGCATTCCCCAATGCGTCCTGCAGGCGGTACATCGGGAAGTAATTCCCAAACAGGGTGGCAGTCGTGACATCTTCTAAATTGTCTCTTCCGGTGCGTGGACTCAGTTGCTTTCCAAGATCCTTCAGCCCATCCACACGGTCGGTCATCTTGGAATCCATGCCGAAGATTTTGTTAAAGACACCGCCCAGGTTAGCTTCATTGATCGCAATGTAGTCATCATTCACCTGGTTAACTGGCTTGATGCTCGAGTGTCGTTCCCACATCGGATTGGTCTTTCGAGCCATGGTTCGCATAGCTTCCTGAAAGTCCTTATCGAGTCTGAATAGATTTCCTGTGTTGGTGACAGCCGCATCCGTGTTATTCCTCATATTGAAGGCCATGGAATTAAAGATACTGTAATTCAGCAAGCTTTCTGCCTGCTCTAAATCCTCTCTCCAGATCTTCCCGTCCGCATGCATGCCTTTCAGTTCGTGCCTGAAACTATTTGCCAGCTGCTGATAGCTCATGTTCTGGAAGGCCCCTGGTCTTTTCAGGAGCATCTCATTGACGAGGTACAGACTGGTCTGCTGCTTAATTTCATCCATCCCTGTCTGAATGCGGGTGTGATGGCCAATGATCGGGTTACTTTCCCCGATTGGTGTCCGTCGATCCAACACCCGGTTTGGATCCCGCTCAAACTGCTTGAAGAGAGATACCAGTGTGGAGTGCTGTGTGGCCCCTTTTCTTTTGCTCTCTGTTTCTCCGATCTTTTTGAACAGCTCCAGCATATCCTCATCCCGTGAAAAGCTGAATCCGTCTTTTCGGATAAACTCCTGCAGCGGGAAATCATTAACGGATCGTGGAAGCAGATCCTTCATATTATTAAGCACCCGTGGAGAAAAGCCTTGCGTGTTGAGTTTGAAATAGGTGTTCATTTCAAACATGTCTTCCGGAGACTCAAAGCCATTTCGTATGGCATTCTTGACCCGATTCCGTTCCCATTCCTTGCTGCCGAACTTCGTGAAGATACTGAAGAACTGATTAAACACAGAATCCTTGTCCTGGTTCCCGACATCAGCAAGCTCTGAGAAGAGGTTCCTCTTCTTATCGTTATCCGTCATTAGGCCAGATATATGGCGATGCATCTTTGGAAGCGTACCAAACTGAGAAGTGGTCAAATACATATCCCGATTTTCATTCAGGATTTTCAGGGCTGTCTTGCTGTCATTCAGAGCATCCGGGTCATGCAGTTTCACGAATTTGCCGTACATGAACACGACTTCTTCATTCAATGCTTCTGTTGCTTCAAATCCCCGGTGAGCGTTCAGGGCTGACAAGGTGGTTCCCCTTTGGAAGATCCGAATACTGGCTTCTTCCCTGGCCCGCTTTACTTCAAGGATATCCCGAAGACGCATAAGACCACCTGGTATGGTATTGGCCCACCAGTCTGCCTGTGAACGTTTCATGTCTTTAAACACTTTGTAATCCATAAGACCATTAATCTCACCGTTACGCTTGACCAGATACAGGTCTTCATCAAACACCGCTTCTGCAAAGCTCTTGTTCCGCTTCATCACGTCATTGATCTCTGCTTCCAGGTCTTTGTTGATTTGTATTTTTCCAGCTTTATGCATATCCAAGATGTCCTGGACGGTGGCCTGCTCATGGCCGATCACAAAGGATTTGAACTTGTTGTTTTTTCTCGTGGCATTCTGCATATGAAGAGCAGTCGCATCTTCAAACTTCTTCGTCATCCCTTCGACCACTTTCATGACTTCTGGATGATTAGGGACGAAATCCTTGCCTCTGTATTTTTCCCGGGCTTTCGTCAAGACATCTAATGCCTTACTTGTATCAATGCCTTTGCCATGTTTCTTCAGCATCAGCTTCAGCTGTTCATCTGTTCCGTAATCCAAGATGCCAAGGCGTCGCCCTTCGTAACCACGGTTGACGGCTTTCTCTAATTCGTCCACTGCACTTCTGGACATGCCGGAGTTCTTCCGGATGTCATCGAAGATGGCTGTATGTCGAAAACCTTCTACCGTTGTATAAGGAATCCCACTTGTATACTCCGTCTGGCTTTTCATCTCTCCTAGAAAGTGCCTTCTTTTGTTCAGTTCCTCCGCCATACGGAATTTACGGGAATTCAGGATATCCTTTGGCGCATAGGCTAGGTTCTGTTTGATCTCCCCTCGCTTCTTCATGAAGCTATCCTTCATGGCCTTCATTCTTTTGGGAGTCAGCTTATCAGTTCCTCTGAAAAGATTCCCTTGTGTGTCCCATACTTCTCGGGCAGCCTGGACACTTGCTTTGGCTTCGTTATCCAGAAACTGTGCGATCTTACGCATGGCACCGGTTCGATGGGCAGCTGACAGGACGCCTGCTGTTACGGCGATGCCGATTCCAACCTTTGCAAGAAGCGGCATTTCAGATCGTTCCTGCTCGTCATGGAAGAATCGAGTGGTCCGTCTTTCCCTGCCTTCATAGTCTTCCAATCTCACTTCTTCCATGAGTGTCTACCTCCTTAGTCAAATTCTCCTTTGAGTTCATCCATATAACTGAACCAATTCAGTTCCGGTTTGATGTCGCTCATATCCGTTGAAGGTTTGGATACAGCCTTTCCTGTTCCGGCAAGCATCGCAAGAAGCTCTTCCTCTGACTGAATTCCGCCTTCAGGTGGCTGCTTTTTAGCAGAAGGAGCTCCTCCCATAAAATCCCCTGCCAGTTGTTCGTTGCCTGCCATTTGAGGAGGAGTCGGAATCTGTTCAGCAAATTCTGGCGGCATCTGATCTTGAGGGACGAACTGCTGCTGCTCTATTTGCTGATGATCCTGCTGAATGGTTTCATCAATCAATTGGATCGGAACTCCTTTTAAGTTCTGTAGGATCCACTCTGCTCTTGACAGGTAGAACATCGTTTTTCTAATAGGCCAGGTGGCAATCTGCTCAAGGGTATACTCCGGAAATGCTTCATGGATCATAACATCTACCTGATAGTCATAGTTGTACATTTCTTCCCTATAGGAATCCAACAGCTCTTTTGCCTGTCCTAAGTGAAGTCCGGATGCATCCAGGATGCCATCCGATAAGATTTCGGCCACACCGGCAATGCCTTTGGTGTAATCATAATCATTCGGATAAATCATAGCTGAAAAGCAAATCGTCTCCTGAAACTCTCCCAAATCCAGATCCATCAGGATGATTTCCTTGTATTCCTCTCGCCCAAGCGGACGGAAGATGAAATGCTGTTCGAGGATCTCCATCTGATAGATATCACCGTACGCCTGCTTCCATTCTATTATCTGATTGATATCGATCATTTTGACTCCTCCATAAAAAATGAAGCAGAACGAATGTCCTGCTTACAGTTTGATTGGAGCAGACTGTGCGACGAATCCAGACTTCTCCATAATCATTTCAGATAATAAGCTGGCCACGCCCGCACGGCTCTTTTTAATGATCTCTAAGTTAAAGTTTCGTGGATACAGCACACATTTTTCTGTGAACAGCTCTTCCCGATCAAGGGCGTTGAGAGTAGTGTCACGAATGATTTCTCTGTATTCTGGTCGGCGCAGTGCTCTCCAAATATACACTTCATTGTCATATGGGGTGAAGTAAACATTGCCGTGACGCTCTTTCCATTCTTCTACTTCCATACGAGTCGGACCATTCGGAACCACTGGTGAATGCCACTCGTCTTCTGTATACTCAACACCATCTACTCCTGTAAAAATGGCGGATCTCTTTTGAACTTCTTCTTGAACTTCTTTTTTCTTCGCTTGTGTTTTTCTTGAACTTCTCTTTGGCTCCACCTGTTTTTCCTCTGCAAGATCTAATAGATCCAGCTGTTCCCCTTTGGTTTCTTCGAAGGCTTCAAGGATTGGATCGTGACTGGAAGCCATCTTCGCTTGTTTTGTGCTCATTTTCTTTCCTCCCTGCGTAATGCATTACAATATCTTTATTATAATCCTTTTTTCTTGACAGTGAAAGGACTAATTACTTGATCACGCCATATTGCATCCGTCGGTAAACGGTCTCGATGTCCCCTGAACTTCCTTGCTCCCCTTTTTTCATCCGGGCCATCTGAGCCATACCCACACCATTGAAGTCTCTGGCGATGAAAGAGTACTGTTCAAGAATAGGCGCCCCTGCCTGGTCGGTACCCATGGATTTAGACATCCCTGTTAACTGCACCCCATTTAGGACATCAACGGTCATGTTAGGAGGTTCCTCCTTGGCAGATTGATAGAATCGTCCGTTCACATAACCGGTCGCTTCGGAGACAGCCCCATATTGAATGCGTATATCAAACCCTAACTCATCCTGTCTAAAGTATGGGCGATCTGCATAGCCGAGGTACGCTTCATTGGTGTCTGGCTTCGTTCCCCAAATGGCCTGCTCATACTCGTCTGCTATCTGATCAAAGGATCGCTTGCCGAGCTTTGCAAGGATGTCTCCCAGTTTCATATTCTCATAATAAGAAGGCTTCACTAACCCTTTCTTCTCTCCCTGCTCAAGGGCATAGAAGATGGCATTGGCATTTGCCAGAATTTCATTTAAATAGCCGACAGTGGTGAAGTTCAGGGTAAACATGCCATTTACCTGGCGTCTCCCCCTGGCAACGGTATCATAGGTATATGAATTGTAGCCATATATCGGCATGACGTTCTCCTGCAGCTGAAAAGCAAGATTCGTAATTTCATCCACCCAAATGTCCCCAAAATAGATTTTTACATCTGCACCGGAAAAATAGTCCGAGCTGAAGATCTGATATTCCACCCGGTTGTCTGCGGGCCGGGCATAGCTATCTTTACGGGGAGCAAGCCGTTTCCCGTAAGGAGCAGAGCCCTTTGGAAAGTATCCTTTATTGGTTGTCATAGAATTACGCCCCTCCCTGTGGTGTAACCTAATGGCTTTTCTTCATTGACTCGATGCATCGGATCAATATCCAACGCATAAAACTCATACACATTCTGTGTCATGATGTCATCTACACTCATGATCATTCCCTCTGTGTATGTACTCACTCCATACAGCATCATGCGTGATTGCGCACCAAACTCATTTGCCATTGAAACTGTTACGTCAAAGATCGGCATTTCATCCATCAGCATCCGGTAGCCTTGTTCTTTGATCTCCTGCATGCATCGATACACAATGGACTCATCAAACACGGTGAATCCCATAATGCCGGTAATGGTTCTCATGCCTCGTGTGTAGCCTTTCCCGCTCACTCGCCCGAGTGCTCGAACGGGCACATTTTCTCTGAATACAGAATACGAAAGCTGAGAGAGTTCACCGAACACCACTGGCCCCCTGCCTGGCACGTTGATGCTGCACACCATATCTGTTCCTGCATAGGAGTTATATGTTTTTTGATAGTTTTGTAGCAACAGAATATCCCCCTATCTTAAAAAAAGGACAGCCGCATGTGCTGTCCCTATTCACTGTTTCTTATTTGATTAAAGAGTCAAACCACCGAAAGTCTGGCCGCCTGATACATTAGCAGAAGCTCCGCCAGTCTGAACCTGAGCGTTCTTCGCTTCGATTCCTTTGATCTTACGAGCAACGAATGTATAAGCCTTCGCCGTGATGACATCATCTACAGAGAATCCAGATGCTTCATTCAGAAGCTGGATGCCGTATAACTCCATGCCTGCACGCTGGCCATATTCATTTGCCATGGAAATCGTGATGTTGAATGGCATTAACTGGTCAGCATATTCAGGAACAAACATATCTACTGCATTGAATGCATCGAACTGTCCGTTTCCTGCCTGGCCATAACCAAGCTTTGTCATCTGCTCATTCCATGTGTTGATGCCGTATGTGTTAGCACCGTTTGCAGAAGTAGATTTCAATCCGCTTAAGATCTGATCTTCCAGGCCGGCATTGCCGAACTGCTCTCCTACGTTCGTTCTCCACTGTTGGAATTTCTGCATTTTTGGAGCACCTTGGTACTCTTTACGCATTTCTTCCATTAGCGCATCCCGGTCAAACTGGACAAATACTAGGCTTCCAGAAATGCCACGCTTTCCACGAGAGAAAGAACGAGCATCAGGAGAACCCATTGTGTAAACAGGCGCTACTTCACGAGCAACAGAGTAAGAGATTGCTTGAAGCTCACCAATTACACGTCCGTTGAATGAAGCCACGATATCCGCTCCAGAGAAGCTGGTAAACGTGCGAGTATATTCCTCGTTATTGAACATAGTGAATATTCACTCCCTTTGAAGTTGGTTTATATAAACACAAGGGGGAGCCTGTCCCCCTCATGAGATCCTTACAGGCTTGCTCTTAGAGCTACACTTGTGTAGATCTTGCGAAGCTCGTAAGCTGGTACTAGTTCAAGCGAGATGAACGCATTTCCAAGTACACGGTCTTTCGCAGAAGAGAAGATGGAGAACTTGAAGTTTTCGAGAACCCCTAATTCTTTTAATCTATCTAATCCAGCTTGGATCTCTGTTGCCAAAGAGTTACGCTGTGCGATGCCGTTTGGAAGTCCAATGAACTTGTCAGCCTTGCTGCGGATCAATTGAACCGTTGCATGTGTGATACGAACAGTTGTCAGACGCTGGTAGTCTGTGTTTGGACCTGCTGCTGTCACACCGTCTTTTACTACGATGACACGGCTGCCGCCTTCTACAATCTTAGACTCGAATGTTACGAATCTTCCTCCAGCCAACTGGTTATGCTGCGCCTCAGAAAGGTTATAGCGAAGACCAATGGCAGAGACTTCTTTGTTCGTTGTAGAGACTTCTGCTCTCAACTGAGAAATCAAGGAAGCATAGATGCTTGCACCGTTTGCTACATAATTGCCAAGCTTCTCGTGTGCCAGGCCAACTTCTGGACCAAAGACAACGCTCACGTAGCGGCCGATGTCAATTGGCTCTCCTTCGTCGTTGAAGATCTGCTCATGAGTGGCAAGGTTGTACATGTAGTGCAGGTTCTGGAAGTTGTGGTTGATTCCACGAGCATTATAGAATGCTGCCTTCTCCTCGCTCACTGCAACGCCCTTCGTTAATAGATCAATGTACTCTTGAACCTCACGAAGTCCGGCGAGTGGAGCTGGAGCAATTCCGATAGCACCGATTGTTTCAGATGTCTTTGCAGAAACCATCGCACAGTGTTGTGCAAGCTGTGTCGCAAAGTTCTTTCTGTCGTCGATAACAATGGAACCGTCTTCTGCAACGCCGCCGATAGCTGTGTTAGCATGAACGTCTGCTAATAGAATGATATCTACTGCATAGTTTTCAAGCTTAGAGTAAATGCCTTGGTCTACTAATTCGAATTCATCCAGTGTGCCTTCAACTAGTTTGTACTGTCCGCCAAGCGTCTCATATAGAGCAGCCATGTCTTTAAGATCCGCAGAGTTAAAGAATCCATCAGTACCCAACCAAGGGTAACGTTCTGGGTTTCCTTCAGGCTTGCTGTCATCAATGAATAATCCGAATGACATCGTGTTTTCGTTATACTTCTCACCAAGGTTGATTGGGCGGTAGTCATAACGTCCATTGATCTGGCTGATTGTGTAATCTGTTACAAGCAATCCAGCAACCGGCACTTCACCCGCATGTAAAGGAACATCTAAACGCACGATGTTGTTTAAAGTGGAAAGGCTGTTTACATAGTTTGCAAATTCACGCAGAGTACGGATGCCACGCAACTCTTTTGTACGGAAGCGAAGTTCCACATCAGCAGAAGTTGCACGCTTTTCAGTTGGTTTAATGAAGCGGATTACACGGTTTTCCATATCAATCGTTCCGTTTTCATTCACTTCATACTCAACTGCTACTTTGACACCGTATAGGTCGTCAATCGTTTCGCCTGTTTCTTCTTTGCCGCCATAGATGCGTCCTGGAGCAATGGCTGACACTTCAAGATAAGCGCCTTGTGTGCTGTTTTCACCTGTCTTGTAATGAGCAAATAGTTTCGCTCCAACAGGGCCAACGCCTGCTTTCACTCGTACTTCTACTCTCTCAGAAGGAGTTGAAGGGAATACTACTGTGTAGTCAGTACCTTCTACTAGAGAATGTTTCACACCATTTAACTCGTAATGCACTTCAAGTGAATCAGAGATTGGCATGAACTTTAGAAACGTCACCTTTTCTGTTCCGGGAACCAATTGAGTAGCTGTTCCAACCACTTCAAGATCGTTGTAGTAGAAGTAATCAGCCTTTACAGTCACACCAGAAAGAGCCGGGTAAATTCCTTTGCCCACTTCAGCTTGATAAGCAGAAGTGAATCGAATGCCGCCTTGCTTGAACTCACTAGCTGTAATCACGTCTGTTAGCTCATTAACCACAGCTGCATCTGCTTTACCGATACGCCATAAGCGCTCGCCAGAAGCATTTACAGAAGGAATCGTGTTCACATTGCCCGTTCCATCAATCACATATACGTTTGCTTGATGCATCGGATCATCAGACCAGTTGCCCACTTCAGAAGAGAAGTAGTTTGTCATGGAAGGATCTTGTGTAAGCAGCCCTGCAGTGGATTCGTTTGTGCTGCCATCGTCATTACGTGTAACTTCTGTATAATTACGTGTAGAAGCTTTGTACGTAACTTTAACTGTATTCTTTGGACGGAATTTATCTTTGCCAAAGTATACTGTTTCTGAGCCAACCGTAGTGTCCACGTTCAAGTAGCCAGTGCTATCAGGGAATGTCTTTACAGGAGCAGATGCTAAATCAGTGCCTGCAAACTCTTCAACTTTTTCAATCTTTACTAAGCGCTGGTTAGCAGAAAGACCAAGAGACTTGGAGAATTCTACGTTACCAGGGATCAGCTGGTTACCGAAGACATCCGCAAGCGGCTCCATCACTTCACTGTTAGGATCTTTCGCAGGAAGTTCAGTTTTAGCTGTCTTGCCGGCTACACGAAGCAAGCGAATGTCGTCGTTGCCTGAGCGAAGGGCTTCCCACATCGCACGGATTAAAGAACCTTGGTGAGGAACTTTAACTGTCTTCACTTCTCCGTTTTCTACGACTTTCCTACGCTCTAATAAACCACCGAACATTTTCTCGGCTGCTTTCGGTCCACCAATTGCATTTACAGAAATCGGTTCACCGACAGGGCCATCAAGTGCAGTACCGATGATTAGAATCGATTGGGTACTTGCTTGCTCGGATTGAGCACCGGTGTGGAGATTGCCATCTTGGTAATCAACCTTAACACCCGGTAGGTTTTCATACTGTTCGAATTGTGCCATTTAGGAATCCTCCCTTAATTAATTTTCTCCTTCAAAGGAATGAAGGTTTGCTTGAACAGCAATTTGTTGGATTTCATTAAGAAATCTCACGATGAGCTTCTCGAAGCGCACCGTATAAAGCAGCTTTCGTTTGGCAGCGCCAACACGTCCTTCGGTTAGCACCTCATCTTCCCCCTGTGCATGGAACAAGATTTCCTGAACCCCATTCTTCTTGAAAAAGCCTGCATAGGTCTGCAAGAATTCTTCAATCTCCATGACGAGTTCATCTGCTTCTTCTGCACTCAAGGAGTAGACGCAAAACTCTACCCACACATCGAACATCTGGCCATACAGCTCAATGTATTCACCTTCCATATGCGGATGGCGAATGGTGCCCCGGGGGCGAGGCTTCAGGTCCTTGAACCCTTCAGAGAGCTGTCTGCGTACGACCCGATACGTAATGGTCGGAAAATCCACATCTTCTTTCAGAGGGGAATTCCGGACGATCTTTGCTATTTTCCCGGCTGCTTCCCAGAGCTTTCGGAAGTCATCCACAAAACCTAAGAAAGTAATGGGTTTATCTGAACGTAAGCGATTGTCAATGTAAGCATCCGTGAGTGGTGCTCGTCCATCATTGGCTTGACTTTGGCCCAAACTGTTATTGGAATCTTGATATTCTTGCTTCAGTGAAGCAGGCATCTCTTGTGCTTTCTTGATGAAGGCAAAAGGATTCGTCATATTCGTTGGCACATTGTTCATTCGCTCACCCCCTTACCTTACTTGAACACCCTCACTCGAGAGTGTGTGGTCATGCTATGGACTGAGAAGATCGGGACGATTTCAATCTCGACCTCAATGTACCCCTGGCGCTCGCTAATCGAAAGTGTGTAATCATAGCTTCTAATTCTGGTTCCCACAAAGTCTTCGCAGATGGCTACTATGACATCCTCGATATTCATGGCCTGGAACGATAGATTTGTACTTCCAACAAACGGCTGCAGCTCAAGAGACACTTGATTGATCAAGGACTGAGCGATCCTGAAATTCGATATATGTTTATGGACACTCCCTGGCGTACTGACCGCACAGCTGGAAGATGTACATGTAACACCTTTTTTAAATGTATTCTTAAAACAGACAATGCCTATTTCCCGAAGCCATTCGATTTCTTCTTTTACGAACTCCATTTTTAGAGACACGTCTGAAACAGTTTTGTTTATGGGACTCACTTCCGGACCAATAGCAGAAAGCATGCCGGCATATACTGCTCCAGCCTTCTTGTATAAGAACTGATCTGGCACGATTGACAGGTATTTGCCTGTCTCGATGCTTTCATCTCCATTTTCAATCGTCAGGCTGGCAATGGATCCTTTCAGTGAGAGGATGCCTTGTTTGCCTAAAGATGGAGATAAGGTAGTAATCGTGTGAACCAAGCTTCCCTTTTCCTGCTTGATCAAGGAGAAGTCCAGTATCATTTGGAACATGTCAGGGTTCTTGTCGAAGTGCACATTGTCTAAATACAAAAGATCGAAATCAAATACTTCTAAAACACCAAATGCAACCTCATACTGGAATGGCTCTATTCTCATGAGATAGATCTCCAATCCTTCTTGAAAGGTTGTGGCATCTTCATAGGCAGACACTAAGGGTCCTCCACCAAAGAATTCATAGGCCATGTCCTTGCTGTATATCAATACGGGCTCATATAGCTCTCCTTTATCGGCTTCGGCCACCATCACCAGACGTTTTCCGTTGGCGACTGTCCGTTCCACATAAAGGTGAGGATGCTGCAGATACTCAATGCTCGGTGAGGGCTGAATCATCATGCGCTCCCTTCTGGTCGTAGCGGGCATACACTTGGTAAAACTCCGTTCGACCCTTGTATCCGAACTTCGGTTCCACCGCACTGATCAAATGTTTTTCTTTGATGTACCGGGGAACCCCATTAATGTCCCAGATTACTTCAAGGATCAGGTCATTGGTTTGAGGCTTGATGTCATGTTCTAGGTAATAGACATAGGCTTTCGGAGATATTCGACCGGCTGCACTGAGCTGGTTAACTCCAATAAGCGTCTCAGGAACAGAAGAGATGTTCCTTCTGGTTCTGACTTTTTCTATCTGCACGACATTGCCTGTGCCGAAACACTTGGCACAATCAACAGAAGGCTCTCCGCTTCTTTCGCTATAACATTCACATCGAAAGCGAACATCTCTCCGGACATACACAATCTCATGTGAATACTGATCAAAAAACTGAGCTAACCTCTTTCGGACGTTAATCATTAATCAAATCCACGTCCTTCCGGAGTGCCGGCAGCTGTTCTAAATGAAGAGGAAACTGGTGAAGCGAAACCTCTGCGGTTTCGGCCCATCATGGAATCCATCCAGAATTTCAGATCCTTTTCATTCGCTTGCAGCATGGCCTGCAGTTTCTTGAGTGGCGATTCTTCTTCGTTGTTTCCGTTTCCAGATCCGCCAATGCCAGTAGAAGAGCTGGTTTTATCCGTGATGGAGAAGTCTCCTAACGTGATAGAGCCGCCGGTTTCATTGATCATGCCTGAGCCTGCTTCAATCTCCTCTGCATCCGCTCCATTCAAAATGCGAACCATTAAATTATTCATCAGCATTCTGGAAGTTTCATACATGACAAATTTTTGGGCAGGGAACAAGCTGGTGTCATTGTCCCGGATGTCTCGGTATCTGGCGTTATTTGGATCAGCCACATTGCCTAAAAGGACCATGGCCTTTTCGCTGGCATCTCTTATGGCTCCATAAATATCATGCGGCGTAAAGTACTTGAAGGTACTTCTTAAAACCGACTGAACTTCTGATGGAGTCGATAAAAGAGGCTTGTATTCGGAAGTGAACGTGATCGTCTTCATGCTTCCCAATCGTTTCCCGGTTACAGAGCGAATCTCTTTATCCAGGACAACTCGATAGGTCTGGTTGAATTTCATGTTGTCAGCCAGGGTGAAGATAATCCGGTTGTTCACGACTTCTGGGTCACGGGCAAGCGCAATAGAAAAATCAGGTGGCATTATATACCCGTCAGCACTGGTGGCAGGCTCTTCCTCTTCTTCTTCCTCTTCAGGCAATGCAGGAGTATAAGATTTCATAAGATCAAGAAGCTCATACGAAACCTGGTTCGTTTCTTGAACTATCTGTTCGGTTCGAGAAAGATAAAATTTCTCTTGTGTCGTATACTCTTTTCCATCAATCACTACTTTGTACGTAATGATATAATCACCGTATTGAAAGTCGATAGGAATGGGATAAACCTTGATATGACGGGATCCACCATCCATTGTTTCAAGTTTAACATTATCTACCTCATGTAATCCATTTCGGTCATAATGCTCGATCAATGCTGTGGGAGGGAAATCCGTAGGGATTGGACTGTTTTTATCGTCTTTAGTTAGTAATTCGAGCAAAATCGTGGAATCCTTTTGAAATTCTCCAATATAGTTCATCCTGTCACCTTCTTTCAAAAAGACCCCCCTCCCGCAAAGGAAGGAGGGCATTTTTCACTTATTCAGCATTGTTAATATGGAACTTGATTTGAACGATATCAGTAGGTTCAAGAACGGTGCCATCCCCTAAATCAAACGTGATCTTGTCGCCATTTGTGCCTTCTTGGTAGTTTAATCCCTCTTCTTGAAGTTGACCATTGATGTAAACCTCAAGAGAATCGTCACCTACCTGGAAGGATGTAGGCAATGTCTTCTTAGAAGTAAACTGAGAAAGCAATAGTTCAGCTTCTCCGCCAGCTGCTTGGAAGCGTGCACGGAAGTGTTCATGAATTAATTTGCCTGCTTTTAACGTACCGTCTTCGTTTAAGGCACGGTCTAAACGGACATCAATCGATGCTTCCGTTCCACGGGCAGCTTCTACTTCCGTTTCCAGTTCTTTAGCACGCTCATCCAGTGCCAGTTCTGCTGCCTCCGCACGAGCGACTTCATCTGCAAGGCCTTGCGTTAACGTTGCTTCTGCCTGAGAGGCACGAGTCACTTCTGCATCCAATGCATCTTGAAGCCCCTGTTCAGCAAGTGCGGCACGAGCTGCTTCATCCGCAATTGCCTGAGCGTTCGCTTGTTCTGCTGCTTCTGCACGCTGTGCTTCCGTAGTCAGACGAGAGATAAGTTCAGCAATGTCAGCTTCCAGGCGTGCATCAAGAGTAGCGTGTTCGCCAGTCACTTCAGAAACACGGGCCGCATCTACTTCTTCTTGAGTAGTAGAACCACCATTAGCTGCTGACTCAATCTTGTTATGCAACTCTTTTAAGGCACCTTCAACTGTAACAGCTGTAAAGATATTAGCCAGATCCTCAATGCCGACTAAGCTTGCACCTTTACCCGCTTCTTGAGATACAAGATCTTCTTTGATCTTAGCGACTGCTTCTGAACGAGCCTGCACTTCATCAGAGATTTGCTTCGCTAATGACACTTCCAGTTTGCCTTTTCCATCACGGCCAAGGACATATCCTGAACCATAGATGTCACGAGCCAGCTGGTGAATGTTTTGGAAGGCAGTGATATCAGCAGATCCTGCTACAAACTTTTCGTTTGCTGCAAATAGCTCAGAGATGGTGCGAAGGTTGAAACGTTCCATGTACTGGAAGTCAACAAATGCTTCTTCCGGCATTGTGAACGGAACTTCTGTCTCTTCCTCTGCGTAAACGAATAGCACTTTAAAGTCTACTCCGTCATGAACCATGCGGCCATAAACTTCTTGTCCTTCAGGTCCAACAAATGAATCACCTGTCACTGCATCACGCATTGGTACTTTATTGTAAGGAGCATCTGTGATGACACCTTCTTCTGTGCCGATGGATTGAGATACGGGTGCATCTGATTCCAAAATACCCGTTTGGGATAGGTTCAGTTCTGTCAGACCAGCTACTTCTTTATTTTCTACTTGAACGAAGTCTACGACTTTTTTCGTTTCAAGTGCCTCAGCATAGTGAGAGCCCCAGTTGACATCCAGTTTGCTTTCGTGGATACCGGCATCATCAGCGACATGCTGATTGGTTAAGACGCCAGGACGTATCTGTTTGCCATTTAAACGTGAAATTGCCATGAAAAATCACTCCTATAGGATAATGGTTTGGTGCAATTCAAGGAGGCTGCCCCTATCCTTGCAGGATCGTAATGTAATCAACGATCACTTCATCCTCTTCATCGAGTGAGTGGGTAAAACGAAACCGATTATTCCCCAATTCTTCATAATCGCTATCAATACCTTGTCTTTGCCTCATGCCATTCAGGCATACACGCAGGGTATTCTTCACGTATTCATAGTTGGTTGTAAACGTCCGTCCATCCCCTTCTACTGAGAGGATTGGGATCTCGTTGCTTATGAACACTGTCTGATTAATGATCTGTACTTGTGTGACATCCCCTGTCGTCTTTGCAGTAATAATCTCAGCCATGACTCCCTATCCTTTCCCTTAGTTTCGTTCTGATAGAATGTAAGCAGAAAGCTTACTGACCGTTGCCGGATCGATATCTTCTGTAAACTCGATAACAATCCTCTTCTGGTTGCCGTTTGCCAGCACACTGTTGAAGGTCGCTACATTGTTGTTTACGGATTTGTCCTTTGGCGAAGAAGCTTTGACTCGCAAACTGGTCAGTGTCTCTCCTGCCTTGGCTGAGAACACCTGTTGAAGACTGGTCAACTGATCTTCTTTTGCATGACTCTTGGTTTGCAAAATCACCCTTTTGCTTTGAGCGGCTACAGGCTCTTCTTCCGGTTCCTCTGGCTCCACTTCATCTGGCATTGGTTCTTCTTCAGGCACTCGTATAATGGGTGCTCCTTCATAGAAGAAACGAATGGCATCTGACCAGGCACTCACTTCCCCTTTTGAGCTCACAGATCTTGCCCTCATATAATAGAGGCCTGTCTGGTAAGGGATGTCCGGTGTCACAGAGACACTTGGTGTCCCGTAGACTTTTTCCCCGTTTGTAGGCCAAAGCAAATGATGAAAGGTATTGCTCTTAGAGATTTGAATCTCATAATAGTCTGCATTGCTTTGCGGTTCGAGTTGAAACGTAGCAGACTCTCTGATGACCGACACGTCTGTAGGAGCTATAATGGTTGGAGGTTTTAGGGACTCCACATCTTTTGTCGAGAACTCCAGCTCGAATGTCTGGGCCATGCTTCTGCCTGTGATATCCTTTAAACCTTTGGCACCCCCAACTAATTGCAGCTGATAGTGATTGTCCGGACCTAATTTACCAACAGGCTTTACTTTAAGCACTCGTCTGTTGTAATCAAACGACACGGGCTCCACTATCTGTTCGGTAACGTTAAACAAAATGACACTATCAGGAGTGAAAGTATTCTTGTTGATATCAACCATGAAGTAGACTTCAAGAGTCTGATCCAAAGGGATGTTTTCCTCCGTGTGCCGTGGCAGTGTTTTATAAATAACGTTCATGCTACACCGCCTTCATGAACTTGTAGCTTACTCGGATGACGGATTTTGGCTGCGGTACCTGAAGAGCTGAGAAGATGATCTCACCTGTCTGGTAATCCATGAAGTAATCTCCATCTTGCATAGCAAGTGTGGAGGCCCTGGCCATCTTCATGCCATCTTTAAAAACTTCTTCACTATTTTTGATGGGCTTCTCAGCTAGTTTGAATAGCTTGTTGGCTCCATCCATTACGCCAGCGGGCGTTTCCTGATCTGAATAATTAGCCCCGGAGAAGTCAGGCATAACACCTTTCTTCATCCGGAACTTTGGATAATCAGGATGTTGTCGAACAAATGCCATTGATTATCCCTCCTACTTCCACATCAATGCGTAATCATACACAGAAGGCCTGATAGTTCCCGTGTAAAGGCATTCCACTTTAATTTGGAAATATTTCTTTTGTACCGGCAATAGCACCGGCTGGTCAGGGGTAATGGGGATCCACTCATTTCCCTTTGCCGTTCTGTAATAAAAATTCACATGTGCTCCTTGAGCCGGATAGTCTTCAAAGTTTGACACCAGGTTGATCTCTTCGGTTGGAGAAGGGATCTCAATCAAATTGCTGACCCATGAACCTTGACTGATGGAAAACTGAAGAGTATTTAAAGCAGCTGTGCTTTCTGGATCTCTGTCTTCATTTCCTACAAACGATTCGTGGTAGTACATATTGTAAGGCGACACAAGGAGATAGAAATCATATCTCTCTCGTGTCGTCTTCAATTTAATGGCTTCAGCAATGTTTTTCTGCATGATGTTCAAGTGAAAGTCATGCAGGACTTGTCCGTCCAAGAAGGCAATCCGCTTCATAAAGTCAGTCGCCATAGTTTGGCCTCCTTATTAGAAAGTGACAGACCAAGTAACACGCATGCCAGTGTTCTTATCTTTTGTAACAGGGCCGATGCCAGAGATGTTGAACATTTTGCCGCCTTTTTTGTCATCGAACATGGCCACTTGATAAATGTCATGAGTAGTCTTTTCATATTTGTAATTGACTGCGACTACTTGATTGGCACTCAAGCTGTTTGGTATGATGCTTCGTCCATCAATGGAGATCTGGTAGCCCCCTGCTTCAAGAGCACTTCCGTTGATTTTCACTTCTGGAGTCAGGAATGCACCTGTCTCATCTTTAGCAATGGCATAATCCAATGAGATGGATGATTGGCCACTGACCGCCGTTACGACTTTGCTTGTGTCTTCAAGAACAGGAGCTGGAACACCTTTCGGGAAATCCGCTACAAACTTAACCACTGTACCAGAGTTAACCATGTATTCAACCTGAACTTGGCCAGGTGTGTGAACTTCTGGACCACCAGTCGGGTTAGAGCTAAAAGTAATATGTCCTGTGTTAGGATTTGAGATCCATACGTCACCTTGGTTCGGTCTCAGACCATTATCAACAATGCTATATGCCTTTACTTTAGTAGAGTCAACTGCATCTATGTGACGAACGGCTACCAATTTCACTACAGGAGCTTGTCCAAGTACATAAGTTAAATGACGGTTATCAAGCTTCAGGCGATATGTCACGTCCACGGTGTGCCCAATCTCTACATCACTATCGGTAAACTTAATGGTTACAGAAGTTAGCGTATTTGTAGGAGTCGTGGTTCTTTCTTTGACTTCAGCACCTGTTGTCGTGTTCTTAACCGAAACCAGTTCATACAGCGTGCGGCCTGTTGCACCAGATCCGCTATCATGAAGATTTGAAAGATCATACGTCAATTTCTTTGTAGAGCCATCTCCATTGTCCGTGATTGCAATGGTTGCTGTCTTTTGCACAGTTGCGACTGGCTGCGTAGGGATAGCTGGCTCGATTTCTGTTGCTCCATTGGTAATGGAAGAAGGATAGATAATTGGCATGCGAGATCCAGGCAGTTCATTTCTCATGAATGTTGACAGCTTATCGGAGTTGCCAAATTCCACTGGCTGATAGTTCGGATGAGCTGCAGAAGGCTTACCGCCAAGTGCCATGAATCCTAATGCATAATGCATATGGTAGTCATATGCGACTGTTACTTTTTGAACCGGCTGCTCGAATAGCACTTCACCTGTACGGTAGTTCACCTGGTACGTTTGGCTATCATTGCTTGCTACAGCTGAACGAGTCCACTCCGTGCCATTTACTTCCACTTTCTCCGTACCGGCAATGACTTTCATGTACTTGTTCTTGATTTTATGGAACTTAATTTCCACTGCTGCCGTCGGTGCTTCATTAAACGCAATCTTTCCTGTCTCAGCATCCAGCAAGAACACATCAGTATCAATGGTTAGCGCACTTCCATCAACCAGGACTTCATCCAGGCTGGTAATGCCCTTTAACTCTTCTAATGTAAATTCTTTCTGTGCATTTGTTAAACCCCAGTCTGCTTCGAGCTTGCCTTTTTGCTCCCCTTGCACACTTAGCGGGAAAGCATATAGCAATTGTGAATTAGCAGAAAGGGAGGAATCTCCCTTATCTACCTGGTTCACACGAAGAACTTTTGCAGGGTCAGCTATCATGTTTGCAACAATTTCATTTGCCGATTGAACAACGAGGTTCTTTTTCTCCTTCTTGAAGAAAACCCCTCCATCGTTGTAAAGCTCTAGTTTGACATGCCCTTTCGGGTTCATTGCTGAAATGTCTTTCAACATGTATCTTCACCTCTTCGTTTTATTTATCTTCCACCTTGGAATGATTGGCCATCTGCATTCAGAAGTGTAATCGTCCAAGTGATTCGAATGCCTGTATTAACTTCCTTGCGTGTTTCTCCTACACGAACAAGAGAGAAGGCTTTTACAGGATAGTTGCGGAATCCGGAAATCTTATCGTCTGAACGTGGTCCATCAAAGAGTCCCATTTCACGGATCGTAATATTGTGAGCAGGCTTCATTTCTGGGAATTCAGCTACAAACTTTACAGACCCTTTGTCAAGTTCAAACCATGGATATTCATTCACTGTCTTTGGCTTTTCAATAACCGCACGAGTGTATTGAGTCGGAACACCTGGTCTTTCTTCAGACTTGTAACGAACTTCCACTCGAGTGATGAATGATCCGTCTGCCTTCTTCTGGGACATCTTAACCAACTTTGCATCTTGCGGATCAACAAAGAATGTTCCATCTACCAAGCCTTCAAGACCTGATACCTTCTTCAGCTTGTTTCCGTCCTGGTCGAACAGTTCAATTTCTCCTGCTTGGGCAGCAAACATCAATTTATAGCTATTGAATGAACGATTCACGTTAGAAACTACATTTCGTGTGTAATCGGCTGAAACCACTTGTCCAGTAGTTGGAGCAGTAGGAAGAGTGAAGGATCGAGCACCCTCAGCAAATGATTCCACTTCTACGGCAGATCCATCTACCTTTACAACAAGTGTGTCAGCGTCCACATCACTATGTGAGAGTGTAAAGACCTTGTTCACTCCATCAACAATTCCGGACGCAGAAGCATTCACGACTGGCGTCGGTGTTACAATGGAAGCTGATCCACTGCCAGCTGTCATGGAAGAAACAAGCTCCGAATCGTAAATCTCACCTGTAGAAGAGTAAGTTACCATCAGACCGGTCAAAGCACGATTGAATGTTACAAGCCCACGGAAGTAATCTACTTCAAAAGAAGTATCCGTTAATTCTTCTGCTGCCTCTGTAAAATCAATGCCTTCATAGTTGATCTTGACGCTTCCTTCTTTCACAGGGAAGTTCGGAAGTTGAATCGTAAATGGCGCCATCGGTGTTGTATTAAATGCCGCAGGAGTTAAGAAATCTGTTTCATAGTTCTTGAACTCTTTGATCAATCCATTCATGCCCTTATGCAACGCATCAAAGTGAAGACCTGTGATAGACATTTTAGGTGCTGCTACACCTTCGTCTCCCCCAGAATGAACAATCTTTACAGTCGTTTCTGTGTCTGTGCTGAGTTCATCATACTCAAAGGACACAATTTCAGGCGTATCCAATTCACTATCCAATGCATCGATTGTTTCTTTTAGAACACCATTGATCAGGACATCGATTTGTGCACCTGTCTTTGATTTTTCAACTTCTAAAACGAAGTTGCTCATTTTAACAGAAAACTCAAGGCTATCCCCTTCTGTTTCTGTCTCAATGCGACTAGAAGAGCGCTCCACACCTTCAGATACTTTTAAGCGTGGATCTGTTAAGTCCACTTTGTAATTCTTCCCTTCACCAATGCCAATGAACATGTTTGTGAAAGTAGAGTAAATCTCAGATGTTAATGGCACTCGATCAGCAGCTGCAGTCTTTGAAATAGAGAAAGCCTTCTTTCCTGGTTCAAGAGACTGTTCTTCTTTTACAAATAAAGTCACAGGAGCATATCCGTAAGTTACTTCAAAGTCTGCGTCATTTACTTCTGTCCAAAGAACGTTAGGAGCGTGCAGCAACTGTCCGTCTTTGATTAACGCTTCGTTGTGTAGCTTGCTTTCAGGGATGTAAATCTTTTCAGTTACACCTGTAGCAGTCTTTGGAATGCGGTTCTTGTACAGAATGCGATTAGGATCTCCGGAGAATGCACGAAGAAGAATTTCTTCTGCCCCATCGACAACCAGGTTTGGTTGATCAGCAAGGACACCTACAACATCGCCAGTTTCGTCGATTGCCTCAATTTTGATATGGCCGGTTGGTTTAAATTCAAAAGTATCGTTCAAACCATCTCCACCTCTTTTCTCTGATTTTGTCTGTAGCTTTGCATATTTAGCCATTAATTCCTGCTTGCGTTTTCCTTCAGGCAGCATGGCGAATAACTTGTTTAAAGCATCTTGATTCATGAGCTAGACACCTCGCCTTTTAATGTGTTGACTCCAAGTCTGAAGACTCCTATTGGCCAACCTTCTCCCATATTTCCAAGAGCATATTGAACCCGATCTGTCCCATCCATGAAGTACTTATCAGCCAGGTCATGCGAAAGTTCCTGCCTCAAGCTTTCCAAGATTGGATATTTATTAGGATCCCTTAGGAAGTGCTTGAACAAGTTGAAGTACATATCATGTGGAACCATGGTGGCTTCTTCTTTGAAATGGTGGTCAGAAAGAACATTCTCGCACTTGGCCAGGTCTTCCATTACAGATGCCAATTCTTCAAAAGCGCCAGTCTGTTTATCCTTAGAGCGAGCTATGGCACTGTCTGTCAGAGACGCTTGCATCCGCTCGTTTACGCTCTTCTTGAATGACTCATACTGATGGAAGAGTAATTCAAGGGCGCTGATGCGGACAGAATCATGCGCAGCTTGGCCAACCTTCTTGCTTGCTAACACGTAAGCATCACTGAAGGCCGTTCTGTAAGATTCTCTAAGGGATGGGCTCTCTTTACTGTGACCGGCATGTGCCAGCTCCAGAAGGCCCATTGATATCGTATCAGTAGGGTTCTTAAACTGATTCACATAAGAAAGTCGGAATGACTCTCCTCGATCTAACAAGAGACCCATATATTCCTCCAGATGATAGTCAATCAAGAGGGATTTCTTTTCATCAATCGCCAGTTTGAGTACTCTATCCAGAAGGTAAGTTTCATACTCGCTTTTCAGTTCAAGATCTCCCTTGAACAAGGTTTCCACTACATCAAACAGCAGCATGTTTCGTTTTTCTTCCTCGTAATCGATGGTTGTAAACTCCACAATGCTTCCGGTTGGAGCGGATTCATGTTGATCAAACAGTTCATGTTCCAGTTCCAGAAGCCTTGAATCGGCAGCAACCAAAGGTGCATACACTTCCATTAAGGCCAGTCGAAGGAACTTGGCAACTGTCTCATCTTGCTGATAGATTAAGCTCTCAACAACAACTGGTTCTGATATTAATTGTACTGCATCCTCAAGCTTTGTAACAAAGCTGTCATTCAACGATGCAGAGCATAGAGCACTGATGAGCTCGCTTTTAATGTCGAATTCATAGCTGCTGTTTAGATAAATGCCCATTTCTTCTTCATTCTGCAGCAATACTTCAATATTTGTTTTTTGCGCCAACTTTTCGTAACGGTCTTCCAGGAAGATCTCCATAATCAGATTCAAAGCATCTTTCTGTGACTCGCTGTAGCGATCCAATAACTTGTATGTCCGGTACATGTCTGTGAACTCTTTAGGTGAAGCCATGACGGTTTCTCTGAATTCCTTTTTAAGTTCATCCGCCAGTGCTAAGAAATTCTCTCCCAGTTGTGTGACCACTTTTTCATTTGGATTTGCTTCTTGTCTATTCAAGAAAAGACTCAGCAATTCTTCAATGGTCGCTGCCTGGAACTCTTCAGGTTCAAGGCTGGTCGAAAAGCTTGGGAGTTTCTCTTTGAGGATTTGTGCAAAGGTATCACTAACAATGTAATCCATTAGATAATCGATCTGATCATCATGAACACTTAATAATAAGTCCAGCACATCGTGAAGCATGTTATAGATCACCAGGTCATTTTCCTGGTCTCTAATTTCTGAATACACCCAGTCACTCTTCCAATTCTGATTGGATACACCACGCATCCGGAATTGGTTGTGAGCTAAGGATGACTGAGCCTCGAGTCTTTTGCTAGTGACCCAATGAGAATGGTCAATGCCGTGGTCCGGGGTAGACAACACGGCTTTGACACGGAAGATTTCATTATGAGCATCCTCGAAGACTAAATGGGTCTGAACATGCTTTTGGGCCACGATTGCCTCTGTAACATGGTTTCTGTTAATGGCACGAACACGCAGAGTCAGGTCATCAGAGTCTTCTGGAAAGACGATATGCCGAAACAATCTGTCATCATGGGCTTCATGAGGCTGTATAGGAAAGGACTCATGCAGAAAAGGCTGTGTGACTTGCGCAGAAAATAAGGACTCTAGTGGCATCGTCCGTCCCGCCTTCCCCTAATTAGTCTTGTTTCTTGCTGCGAGTCGTCTTCTTCTTTGGAGCCTCTTTAGCTTCTACTTGTTCTTCAGATGCTTCAGATGCAAATAGTTCTACCTGCTCTGCTTCACCTGCAGAAACTGCTGCCACTGGTTCAGCTGCTGCTTCAACTTTATCTGTACGATTAAACGCACGGTTGCCTTCAATCGCACGTCCATCATCACCAACAGAAGAATTCACAACATCTTTAACCGGAACCTGGCCAATGACTTTTCCATTTTCTACGATATTCTTGAACGTAGGTGCACGGAAAATCTTATCGTATTTCGCTTTCCAGGCATCAATTGATTCTTGCGGAAGGTCTCCTTCATACTTTACAAGTGCCGGAACAGTTGATAGTAAGGCATGCGTGATTTTTTCCAGCTGTTTGGCATCCGTATACGTAACGGTGTCAATCGGTTTATCAAGAGATAGATATAAGTTTGTTAGCGGGTCAAAGTAGCCGCTCTTTCCAGGTGCCAATCCAAGTTTCAAAGTAGGCATGGGTTTTCCTCCTTAATAATAAAGGCGAGCGAACTACTTCGCCCGCCTCTTAGGGTTATGGTTTAACTATTAAGATACGATTTTGATGCGATCTGGAGCTGGGTAAGACTTTTCAAACGCAAGGTTACGAGCAGTCGCTACCGCTTTACCTTCGTTCAGAACGCCGATACCGTAACGCTCTTTGATTTTGATTGACTGGATGTCACGCATTGGATCATCGAACTGCTCAGTTGTTAGAGGATCTTTCTCTAAAAGGATACCGATGTTCTTTCTGTCCACAACATACATGTCAAACTTCTTCGTTTCGAAGTTGAATGGTGCGAATGGAGTGAAGTTTAGGTTGATTGCGAATGGCAGACGACCTTGAACTTGATCCGGGCTGATTTGAAGGTTCGTGATTTGAGAACCGCCAAGAGCTGCGTGTGTAAGGCTGTTCATGATGTCATTCTTGAAGAAGACAGACCATGATAGCGGGTGCATTAGGATATCAGTTGGGTTGTATCCGTTAGACATTACAGCAATGAATAAGTCGATCATGTCTTCAGTAGACATTGTGTTATTCAGGTTGCCTTCGATGTCCATACCAGTTGTACCAGCTTCAGGATACTTTTGACGGATATCGTTATCGAATACGATATGTCCGTGCTTAGAGAACTGAGTGAAGATTTTTTCTTCTTTCAGACGAGCCATCGCTTCCCCTGCTTTACGCACTAGGATACCGATAACATCCCACTGGGAGTCGTTTATCATCTCATCGGTCACTCGCACGACCATACCCGATTTGCCGACCTTGACTTCCTGAGTACGGTGTAATTGGAAGTCTACAGTTTCTTCTAGGTATGATTGGCTTTCCCCGATATCGTGTGCTCTCATCGCTCCGATAGATGGGAATTCAATCGAACGTCCTTCTGTTAGACGAACCTTTTGAAGAAGGTCAGAACCGATGTAATAAGGCTCTGCAGCTTCTCTCATCATGCCAGTGATGACACGAGGGATTAGGATGCTGGCATCCTGTGTGGAAAGAGCTTCTGATACAGATACTAACTCCGATTTCGGAATGTCTGTCCAGTCCTCTGCTAGATCTAATTGACGTTGCATGCGTTTAAGCACAGCTACTGATTCCTGGCTTAATTGCGCTTCACTAATGTTTCTCATCGTGTTGTTTCCCCCTCTTCCTTATTTCTGTAATAAGATTCGTACAGCACCGATGCTGCCTTTGAAATCCCAACCTGTTGGAACTCCTGGAATCTGTCCTACTGCTTTGTAAGTTGCTGTTACGTCTTGCGGTGTACCTGTTGTATTTTCTTTGGCATCAAAGATTACACGACCAGAAGTTACATCAAGGTAGCTTGGCGTTACTTTTTCTCCACCAACAAAGATTTCTACTGAACCTTCTACTGCAGGAGTATTTAATAAGAAGAAATCGTGGCGACCAGATTGACCAGGCATTACTTGACCGATTACTTGATCAGTGAAAGGTACTTCGATATTCGCACCGTTTGTTAATCCTGGAATACCTTGTGGGTAGTACTTGCCATCACGCTTGTCCACATTGCGGTAAGAACGCTCGTAAGGGTATCCTGGGAATCCGTCTTGAGCTCCGATATCTGCATGAGTCGCACCAGAAGCTGTTCTCCACATGTCTTCTGAAGTCTGTTCAGCAGACCATCCAACCCACTTCAACCACCCTTGAGGAGGTAAGTTTGTTTCAACAGCCCATACCTGACCGATTACCTGTTCACGAAGGCGAGACTCTTCTTTAAGAGCTGCTTTCACTCCGTCAAGATCTGCAGCTGCTTCGATTTGCTCACGCACAAGATCGAAATCTGCTTTGATCACATAACCGTTTTCATCTGACATTACAAAGTCACCAGCTTTTACTGGACGGTTAATGTTTGTGTCGTAGAAGGCACCCCATTGAATTTCTTCTGCATCCGCTTTGTTCGGGATGTACGGAAGTTCAATATAGATTTCGTTTTCGATTGTTGGCTGCATGCCATTGAATCCATCAACGAATTCTTCATAAAGGTTAGCGTAAGCTACACCGATTGGCTTGTTCGCAGCACGAGTGTAATCTTCGCCTGTTTGACGGTTGATTTCGCCAGTCACATCCACACCGCCGTTAGCAAGTGTTAGAACTGGGCGGCGTACGTTGCCGTCAAAGTCCATGATTGTTCCATTTTGGAATCCATCGCCATCGTCAGTAGCTGGTGCCACTACACGGCCCTTAGGGATAACCACCCAGCCATCGCCACCGAAATGATAACGGAATAAACGAGGAAGACGTGGGTCAACTAAAAACTTCTCACCTGGTGAATCATGTGTACCTGCTTGCAGCTTCGTATTAGTTCTGAACTTTTGATCTGGAGTATCCTGTAAAGGTCCAGTAGTTCCTTGGAATAATGCCATTTGTGTGTCACTCCTTTGTGATTATCGCTTCTTTTTAGAACCGAACATGCCTTTGAACATGCTTAGTCCTTCTTCGACTGTCATTTTCTCCTCGTCGCCCTCTTTAGGGTTGTTAGGGTTGTTGTCTTCACCTGCAGCACCTGGATTTGTAACGGCTCCACGCTGTGCATTTGTATTGCTCATTTCAGCTTGAAGATCTCTAACTGCATCCAACAAAGACTCTTCTGTGCGCTTCAAGTGTTCGGCTACAGCTTCTTCCGGCTTAACACCCACCACGTCTGCTTTGCGAAGGCCAAGTTTCATCTCAACAACTTTCTCAGCCAGCGCCTTGTGTGCTTTCGCTACAAGGTCCGCATTCTCTTGAGTTAATCGAGTCACATCTGCCTGTGCTTCAGCTAACTGTGTATCCACTTTGGATTTCTCAATCACTTGCTTAGTCAGTTCAGCTTGTGCTTCACTTAACTCGGATTTTAATTTAGTGATCGTAGAGTTTGCTTCATTCAATTGAACCTGGATTTCAGATTCTTGAACTGGTGTTGTTGGAGCTGTAGGGGCTGCTGGAGTCCCGGCTCCTTCTTGAACTGATGTTTCTTTTACTGGAATCGGATTCCCGCTCTCATCTAAGATCAGGTTTCCTTCTGCATCACGTTGGTATTTCATTTGGCTTTGAGCACTCCCTTCATTTGTATTTATCAATCCGTCCACCAGTTTCTTGATGTCTTCACTTGCACTCTCATACAAGTTGACTCCTGGCATCTGAACGTTTTCCATTAACCCTTCTGCTATTTGGAAGATCTGCATTGCTGATTCCTCAGTGTCGCCATCTTCTACTGTCACAGAAAAGTTTCCGGCATTTTCATCAGCTGGTACATTTACGTAAGACACTTCACGTCCAAAGGTTGTCCCAATGGTAAAGTGACAAGTTTGTCCTTCGTATTCTTCGCCTCGCCAATGCTCACACCATTCTTTCGTACGGTCTGTACCGCAGATGTTACAAGTCACCTTGTCTGTTGTCGCCCCAATGGAGACCGTTTGGTATCTTCCATCAAGCACTTTCTCAACAGCTGCTGGGTCGGTGATCTCACAAGTGAAGATTAATCCTTTTCGCCCGGACATGGTTGACTCTGCAAATTCTGCACGCAGGATACGCCCAACCGGCTCTCCGCTATGTGCATCGTGGTGTGTTAGGACCGGTTTGCTGTAAGGGTGAGTCCATGACTCTAATCCTTCTTTTAATCCTGTCTCTGTGTAAAATGTATAGTTAGCTGTGCGTCCCACATGGATGGCTTCCATCTGTACGATCAGCTTGCGGTTTTTCTTGCCTTGTGCGGATTCAGACAATTGCTGAACCGTTTCCGGCTTGATCTTCCCTACTACCCCTACACTTTCCGTTAAGCTTCCTGTAATCAATTGCTTGGCCTTATGCTCATTTAACGCATACTTCATCTCATTTCTCACCTCCCTTAACGTGTTCTAATGGACAATCACAATTCGGATGCCATGGAGGAATCCGGTAAAATATAGCAACCTCATCCAAGGATGAAAATTGTTGAAGTGAGATATGTTCTTTTGCCTTGTCCTGACAGGTCGGGCAAGATCCTTCATAGACCGGTTTCACATGCTCTTCTCCATACTTCTTGCATGCCAGTGCATATCCGAAGTTATAAGACTTTGCAAGGAAGGTTTTGCTCATGAAGGACATTCGATGAGTGGTAGCCTTAAAAATGCCTTTAACGGCTAGAATTGCTTGTTCTTTGTTCTCACAGGTCTCCAGTTTGCTTGTGAGCGTCTGCTTCAGAGTGGACTCCAGGTTATCAAGGGATTCCTCTGCGTATTCTTTTACAATGCGCATCGCCTTTTGTCTGCTTACATCTGCATAATTCTCACGGCCTACATCCGCCCGTGCTTTCGTGATTCCCTCTGACAGAGCGTTCTGAGTGCTTTGCTGAATAGACCTGAGCATCTTATCCTTGCTAAAATGCAAGGAAGCCAGCCATTCCTTTGGCTCTTTCACTGGAAAGGCCTTTTTCTCTACATGAGACAGGACCGTATCCAATGTGTCATTCTCCAACGTTTGATAAGCCGATAGGAGGGTTTCTTGAAGTGCCTTGGTTGTTTCTCCGAACAGTTCTTGGAAGACGGATTCTTGAACAGATTCCGTTTTCTTTTTAGGTGCCGTCTTCTTCCCACTCTGATTTTCTGGAGCATTTTTGTTGCTGGTTTCAGCTGCGGTCTTAGCTTGCATTGCTGCACCATGTTCTGCCACTGCCATTCCAATCATCTGGAACTGAAGACGAGCTTCGTCTGCTGCCGGATCATACCCCATCTCTGTGCGAGTTTCTTCAAACGTTGCCAGATTCGAGTTCCATTTCAGCATGGCGTGATTTTCTTTTGCGATCTTTCGTTCCTGCTCAATCTCCTCAAAGACGAAATTGATATCAAATTCCAGGTTCGCAAGAGGATCAAATCCGCCTTCAACAAGGATCTCATCAATCATAAACTTATCAATTTGGGTCTGAAGGGCTTTTTGCCACCCTTTCACTCGGTCTGCTTTGATGCCGCCCATGGCATCGGCTGTGTTGCGGTTGGCTGTATCGCCACGCCCCATATCCACTGAGCTCATGCCCAGTCCGGTGAACACACGCTGTTCGAAGTAATCCAAGTATGGCTTGCCATCAATGCCGCCTACCTGTACCGCTTCGATCTTATGTCTTTCCGGAAGTACGATTGCTCCATCTGTCGGCATGTTCTCAATGACATTTTGCAAAGTGGAGAGTTCTTCATCCGTTGCCTCATATCCAGGCTTATCAATCCCTACTGTATAAGCTAAAAGCGGGAAGATATGTCGATATAATAGCAAGGCTGCATTCTCTTCTACTTTGCGCAGCAGTCGAACATCCTCAAGAACAGGAGCTATCCATGGGAGGCCGAATGGTCTGCCTACAGGCCTGTTTACGGCGATATGGATAATATCATGAGGGTTGAAGTCAATTGGCTTGTCCGCACCTTCAATTTCCTGCCTATACTTAAGGACAGTTCCATTGATGTCTCTTGCGATTGTCATGGAGGCTGCAGGCAATCGGAAGTACCCTGCAATAGGTTCTTTTGCCGGAGGAATCGGAAGGGCTGCCAGTCCTGGCGGAAGTCCTACTCCCCCTTTGGCTCTTGCCTTTACGATGAAGCTGTTTCCATAACGGACAATATCATCCGCTATCCCCTGGAACAATTCTTCTGTTGGAATGTTCGTGGCAACGGCCATCATTTCCATCCGAAGCTTTAGATACTCAAGCGCCTGTTCATTCTTCCCTGCTAAATACCAGCCGCTCTTGAAGATTAATTCACTATACTTCATCATGGTCTGCATGATGTAGGAATCTCTCTGGATGGCTGTATCAATTAAGTCAAAGTCTGCTTGCGGCCCTTCAAAACTATCCCGGCCGCCGCCGCCTTCTACGTACTGATATCCGACTCGCTTAACCTGTATAGCTTTTGGGTCTCGATTGATCGCTCCGACGCCACCGCTTGACCCGCCGCCAGAGGGAGCATTCTTGAGCGTAAAATTCTTGATCATTTGATTCCAGAGCTTCGCCAAGAATGTAACCCCCTTTTCAACGATTAAAGCTCATTATTCATGAAATAATCTAATTCAACGTTATTATACATGATTATGGTAATACATTACACGCACGCTTAAACGCTGTATCCGTTGGCCTTCAGGTACTCTTCCACCCATTCCCCATGAATCTCTTCCACTTCTTCTAAATCCTCAAGAATCCTGTAAAATTTGCGGATTTCCTCTTTATTCTTGAGAAAATAGATTTGTTGGTCATAAAAATCGGCTTCAGATTTGTAGAAATTCAGCATATCAGCGATGGTTTTCTCGTATGTGCTGCGTGATTCTATCATGGAATCCACCATATATTGAGAGAACATATCCAATGCGCCGCTATATTCTTCCTCCTGCTGGTACATCCAGTTCTTGATCGGCTCTACTGTTTTGATCTCCAGCTGCTGGTACAGGAACTGCTTCTCGGATGCAAAGGATTCCTTCTCGTCCTCAATGGTCATCATGCGCCCCTTTAATCCTTCATGCTTCTCCTTTACCTTCCGGAAGTTCAAGATCAAGTGCGACTTTGGAGCAGACAGGCCAGCCATGCCATTTAGGCTCAATACAAAGTCCTTCAGGTTCATATCAATCAGACTGTTTGCATGGTAAACCAGGACCCTCGCTTTCTCGACGATCTCCAAGAACATGAAGTAGCGGTTTCGGTGCACATAAGATGTATCCGCCAGTGAAGTGTGCAGCAGCTCCTTACTCCGCTTGTTCCTATCTAATTGTTCTAAATACTCATAAGACAGTTCTGCTGGATGTGTGGATAAGGATTCATCTTGAATGGAGAAATCCTCTTCGTCATGCTGAATCGCCAGTTCCTTATATCCTTCTGTCACTAGCGCCTCCATCTGCTCCCATTCCCGTATGGATGCTTCTTCGGCTTCTTGGATCTTCTCGATCTCTGTCTCATTCGTAAACTGAGTGCGGAACCGTTCATCCAAGAAGTCTCTTCGGACGATGGCAGATTCCTTCATATGATATAAAAGCGAATACAATTCAAAGTCGCCTGTTTGCTGGTACCCACTGTTTTCTCTCTCGAACGCCATTATTTCCTTATAGGCTTTCTGGGACAACAGGTCCTTCAGTCTGGATATAAGGCCTGCATCGTTTCGGGCCTCCAGGTCCTGCAGCATCTGATCAATCTCCTGGATCAGCTCATCGTATTCCGAGAGATTATGGCTGATCGTGAACGTTCTCGATCTTTCCAGTGAGTTAATCGTCTCCGGTCGAAGGATCTCACGAAGGTCTTTCTTGCTGTATGTGATATCCGGTTTATAGGTAATCGTTTCTCTTTCGTAAGGTGTGTCTATCCCTTTACTTCCATATAGCGTTTCAAATGTCTCCCCTGACATAGAAATACCCCCTAAACAGTATGTAACCCCCACGGACAAGTCCGTGAGGGCAAGGGAAAGAGATGAAAGATGAGCCAAGCCAAAGAAAAAAGGATACAGGGGGTATTTGTGCCTTTCCACCATTGCCGATCTCCCAATGGAGTTCCGCTAGGGACAACGCATTATTTCAGGCATTCCAGAAGATTAAAACTTACCCCTGCTGAACCCGGTTCCTTTTCCGCCGCCTCGGCCCCAAGGGCTGGCAGCAGCTTGCTTCTTGCTATAACCGACTGACACCTTGTTCCAGTGCCAGTGTGGATTATCCTTCGCCTCTTTCTCCGGTTTGTCCTTTAGAGGTTTGTAAACATCTCGATGTCCTCCAAAGACCTTCTCTTGAAGTGATTCTTGAACTCGATTCTGAATGGTCACGACTTTGCGGGCCACCCGGATTTCTTCAAGAATCTTGGTTATGTTCGGGAATTCGATAGTGAATCCCATAATCGTAAGCATAAATGCATCCAAAGCGTGCTCATTCTCTGATGTGTAGATCGGTTTACCGTTTTGTGAAATCCTCACAACCTGGTAATCCATCATCTGCTTCCACACCATGTCATCGAATGGAGAAAGGACCAATTGATCACGATCAAGAAGAATGCTCGTCTGGTTGATCATGAAGTTCTTAACGTCCTTCTTGTCCACTTCACGAGTTCCTGGATCACGAATCTCTAATTTCTCAGAGAAGTGAACCCTCTTGACCTTATTCAGCATGCCTGTTTCCGGATTCTCCAAGCCGTGTTTGCGGAGCATCTCGATCTGATACTCACCATGACCGGCATCAATATAGAAGAACTTCGGGTTCCAGATGCTATTAATCTCAATTAATTTCTGCACAGCAAAGTCATAGGTGAACTCTCCCCTTGGAATCTCATATCGCTTGGCGACACGGAACTTCTTGAGGATATCATCAAACTCAGTCACAATGATCTGGGTGGCCTCGGCGTATTTATCCCAGTCCACTCCCACAATGCGATGAGCTTCTGGTGCAGGATTTCTTACAGTATACTCTGGATAGTTAATAATGTCATCCAGGTTGTAGCCCTGTTTCTTGTACTGTTCCCTCTCCCAGAGGTTTAGTTCACGATATGCATAAAGATATTGGCTTTTTGCTCGCTCTACCGCCGTTTTGCTGAAAACCCCGATGGTTTCTTCTCCGAACTCTGCTTCTACTTCATGAATGTAACCTTGAACAGTCATGGTGGCTCTCATTTCACCCTCTAACTTCTCGTCGAAGTCCGGGTTTACGTGTGAAGGAAAATGATATGCTTTGTAACCTGTATTGGAATTGGTGCAGATATCGTAGAAGAAATCTCGTTTACCGGTCGGAGTGGAACTAACCCATATCCCGATACGGTTCGGATCTTCCATGGCGATGGCTGTAACAGCATCAATACCATCACGGCTCATGTAATCTACTTCGTCCAAAAACAACCAGTCGGCACGCTGACCACGGACAGAGGCACCCGCCTGGGAACCTGCATTGGCGCCGGCTGTGAATCCCATGATCTTAGATCCGTTACCGAAAGATGCGATGAATGGGTTCTTCGTCATGGTCACAGATTCTCTTAATTCATCACAGTCACGCACTAATTCAGCCAGTCGCATGAAGATCAAACGCACCTGGTGTTCATATGGTGTTGCAATCAAGAGACGGGAATTCTTATGATGAAAGGCATACCATAAACAGAAGACAACCATGGTCTCTGTTTTCCCTACACGTCGTCCCATACGGGCTGCGATCCTTCGATCCCCGTTCATAATGCCATGAATCATTTTCTTCTGATACCACCTGGCTTTCCAGGCATTCCCCTTTGGATCCTTGAGCTTCCAGTATGCCCACTTAATCGGGTCAGCCCGGAGCTCCATCTCCATGGTATCCATTTCCTGTGTTGTTAATGTGCTTGTACTCATAGTTCACCTGCTTATCTTCTCATCATTTCTTGCTGTCTCCTTAACATTTCTCGATTCCGTGCGTCAAAATCAGGCATGCTGTCTATCTTTCTTGCATTCTGCTGATTCAGCTTCTGAATTCTCTGCAATGCCTTCATTTGTTCTTGAACTTGAAGGGAAGGAGGGTGTGCGGAGCTGATGGCCTTGTTAGAGCGAAGTCCTCTAAATAATCCACCAAACATATAAATACTCTCCTTTCTTAAGCAGAGAAAGCCGATCCTAATATACTAATGGCCTCTTTGTAACCCTGCTTTGAAAGATTAATAGAATAGCCGTTTTGTTTATCGAAATGGACATTTAATAGTCCTGCATCTTCTAATTCTCTGATAGGCGGCCTAATGTCATTGTTGTATAAATGCTTCACCGGCACACGTCTGTTTGTATCCCGGGCGTGCTTCATCACTCTTGTGAATGCTTTATTTGATTGCAAAAACATTTAACCACCTACTTCGCATGGTCAACGCCAGCACCAGCAAGCATTCCGCCCATTAAGCCTACTGCAGCTGATGCAGCCATTTTCTTTTTACTTCCAAACATAGATCCACCAAACTGTTGAATCTTTCCCATTTTTCCACTGAAGGCATCTGCCTTATCAAGTCGGTATTCTTGCATGCCCTCTAAAGCTGCAGACCCCATGAATGGTTTTCCTTTTGTTTGGAGTTTGTCTGCTCTCATTTGCTCTCGAACTGTCTTATTTCCGGCTACCTTGTAATTAAGTGCCGATAAGTGCCGAGCACCGTGCATAGTGGCCCCGTATGCCAAACCTGCAGTTCCTAAACCAGCAGCTGCACCCCAGGCAGCCCCATTCCATACTGTGTCATTATTATTCGCCTGGACATTGACACGGTTATAAGGCATATTGCTATCTACTGCCATAAGAATCCCTCCTTAGTCATTTGCGGCGTCTAACCCAGCACCCAGCAATCCACCTGCAAGAACGGAACCTCCGTATGCAGCGGCTTTCCCTTTCCATCCACCAGCGAATCCTTTTTTGTGAAGAGAAGACGCCTTTTGAATTCCATTGCCAGCCGCTTCGTGTTGACGGGCTATCTTGTTATATTTAGAACCATATTCACCATCGGTGCCCATTGATCTTGTAAGTGCGGTATTGTTATTTACATTACTGAGAGCACTTAGCCCCTTTGCTCCCCACTTATGTGCAGCTCCTGCAGCTGCTCCGCCAGCAAGGGCGCCACCAACAAAACCTGCACCAACTCCATCATCTACACGCTGATATGGCTGATTACTTGCTAACATGTTTATTCCTCCTATTTATGGATTCCATCTGCGATCATGCCGACGCCTCCGCCAACAACGGCAGTAGCTCCGATGATCCCGGCTTTTCTCCAGCCTCCACCCATCTTGCTGTATGCATGGGCGCTCTTTCTTTTTTGCAAGCCTTCACCGGACCAGGAATTTCGTTCACTTTGCAATGAATCCAAACGATCTTGTTTCTTCTTCATGTTTTTGCTTAAGTTTCTTTGACGCTTTTCCTCCACATCATCCACCCAAGCCTTTCCTTTGCTGCCATTAACCTTTTGGTCAAATTGTGCGTTTACATCAGCACTGGCAGAGGCGAAAGAGCTTCTTCTGGCTGTGTCTGCCTGATTTCTGATATGAGCATCTTCAATGTTGTTGATATAGCTTCGTGCCATATTGTTTTTCTCATCAAGATGACTTAACTTTGATTGCCTAATAGCGTTGATGTCATTGATTTGCTTCTGACCGGCAAATTGCTTGACTGAATCAACAGGAGATACACGACCGCCTTTTTGAGATAGTTTCTCTTTTGAACTTGTAGCTCTGTCGATCTTGGCATCCAGCACCGTTGTCTTCGATTCTGCTTTACTATCAATCGCATTGTAGCTTAACCGGGCACCGAAGATTCCAGCACCTGCTCCTCCGGCTCCAACGGCTGCACCTATTAAAGCGCCATCAAAGACTCCGTTATCTTGAGAGACTCTACGATAGGGCTCGTTAGCGGCGACTGCCATACGTACTCACCCCTTTATTAATAGACTTTCTGGGCTCCTCTGGCATGGTTGGCCATGGAACGAGTGGCCTGCATCCTGGCATTCTGCATCTTCCCAATCCCCTGTTGCATGAGCATCATCTGGGATTCCGACTCCTGGAAGTTTCCTCCGAACTGCTGCTTCTTGGCATTTAGATTGCCTGCTGCCTGGTTCAAGGTGTTCATGATTTCCGGAGCGGCCATGGCTCCCATAACCGCCATCCCTCCAATGATGCCTCCCGGGAGCATCGAGAAGGCGGCGTTTGTTAGAACCGCTTTTCCTGCTGCCACGGGCAGGGCTTCTCCATCCTTCACTCTCATATACGTATCCACACCAATGAATCCGTAATTGAGTGCTCTGCCAGTGTATTTGGCTGTCTTGCTTTGTTTCTGAAGCTTGTCGCTTCTCCCTTGTGCATTTACTGGCTCTATTCCTGTCCCGGCCATGTCAGCTCCCCCTTATTAAAACTGGCCGCTGTGACGGGTCTTATGCATCGCAAACACCAGGTCTCCTGATGCTGAAAGGTTCTCTAACGCAGCTGCACCGATAGCTGCCTTATACCCTTGTCCATCTGCACGAGTGGACTGCATGGATTCAATATCCTGTTCCTCACTCTGGAACTTTGCATTCTGCCCGTTCAGGACTGTTCGATTCACGTTATTGGGGTTCGCTACATAAATGGTTCCCCCTCCTAGCAAACTTCCAGTCACGAGCAGATTTCCTTTTCCGCCCAGCTTATAGCCTGTATATAGATTATTGATGGTTCTTCCTTCTTCTGTGTCTTTCTTAAATAAGGGCTGCCTTGGATCGTAGTTATCTTTTACCCATCCTTTAAGGTTGTCCCTGTCTTTTTTGACCTGTTCTCCCATCTGTGAAAAGGAAGCACGTTCGGCCTTATAGCCAGTCCTCATCGCAGCTGGAACTAAGAATCGTCCTACCACATGATCACGTCCTACTCTTCCATAATCGGTTCAACATCAATGATGTCGTTTGACCCGTTCTTCAAGCGCTGCATCTTTTCGTAATAGGCCTTCTCTGCCTCATCCTCATCTGCTTCGATCTTCATCATATCCTTCTGCATCTTAAGCATTTGAGCAGCTCGTTCGGATGGATCGAAGACAACCGTCGTTTTGGATCCCTCTTTATCCTTACGTGTCGAGTTTAAGAGATTCAGTGTCTTGAACTTCTGGGCACGCAGCTTCTCTTTATATTCAGTGAGCGGGTGGAGTTCCTGCCTGCTGATGGCATTCCCCTCTTCATCCACACTCACTACCTGGTCGATGATAAAGTCCGCACTGATGGCCATCTTCTTATCGCATCGGAGCATGGAAATATCAATATCCACGACTTCCTTTACCATGATGGCATCCACTTGCTGCAGTGGGTCCTCTGGATTGATGTTCATGTCATTGCAGTATCTTTTGAATAGATCTTCAATGGCTGCAATCTCCATTGGGCATTTTTCTCCGTAAGGTGCCATTTGCATTTGCTGAAGTTCACATGAGTCTGCATACGGGCATCCCTCTGCCTTGCAGATGATGGGAACGGATGCATACATGCCGTGCTTGGTATTCCGTAGACGTTTAGCGACCTCAATTGCCTGGACAGCGGCCGGATTCTGTGTCCATGCAGTGTGATCAAGTTCTTGCGCATTGACAGAAACAGCTTGCAATCCTGCTTCTGTTTTTGGTCCTGTACTCATCTTTTTTCTTTCCCCTTTCGTTCCTACACAAATAGGGAGATACCCAACTCAATCCCCCAGAAACCAGTCGGTGCTAGATGAGGTGGTGCGGTATCTCCCTTCTTCTATTTTACTAGGTATCAGGAAATTACTGTAACTCGGCCAGAAGGCATAAAAAAAGACAGGACCCTGTTAAGAGTCCTGCCCTGATTGTTTTTGAACTTCCTCGAGTATTTCCTTCTCTTTTCGCTCAATAAGTATCGCTTTCTCTAAAAGCCTTCTCACTTCATAAGGATGATCACTTTTTTTGATGCTCGAGAAGTGTTCTCTCAGGATTTCATCATCATCCCGTATTCGTGCTTGGATCTTTTCGATTGTCATTTTCCATCACCTAAAAACACATGATTCACATACGTAGCAAGAATCTCTTCCGGCTGGAACTTATCCACCAGTGTAATGCATCCGTACATGTAGAAGCCTAATACATTGCTGAACTCTGGGTTTTCAATCACGTTGAATCCCTGTTTCTTCCGGGCATCGAATTCTTCCTTTAGGTATTCGGCAAACACATAGGCACCGCCACCTGTCAGGATGATCGCTTCCAATCTGTTGGTTTCATTGCCCCATGCATCCAAGACTGCTTTAGCGACGGTCTTGGCTACTTCCCTGGATGCTTCCTCTACTTGCTTGGAGACATCATGGTCCTTGCCGGCATAGAAGACTTTCCCTGTGCGAATGATCGTGTCCAGGTCTTTGTCTGTCGCTTCGAAGGAATAGCCGAACTCATCAAAGTGAACAACGAGCTTTCTCTTTAAACGCTTGTACACTTCTGTCACGGCCACTGCAGATCCACTCAGCATGGAATCTTCTACAATAACCCCTTCCTGGAACAAGGCGAAGTCACTAGTGAAATGGCCAATGTCGATGACACCCAGGATATTTCGGGCATTGACTGATCCTTTTAAGAAGTCTGTCGGATCAAAGATAAACTGATTATGAGTAACGGCGCCTTCCGGCTGACGGATGACCTCTACTCCTACCACGTTAATCTTCTTGGTGATCTGTCTTTCACTGCTTAAGTGAAATGAAACGGTGAATGATCTATTCAGAAATGATTCCAAATGGTCTCGGATGGATAACTCATAATCATCGTTCGGAAGTCCAGTCACGATCACCACATCATACTCTCCGCTTTCATGAGGCACACCCAGAGCAATCCCTGTATGGAATAGAACCCGGCTGATTGGATCACTGGCACGATCCCGTATTTGTGTTCTCTTGCTGCCGCTGCTTGGGACATCCAACGCTTTCTTTCCGACGAAGTATGTTCCTTCCTCTGTGCTGACGACTAGATTGTCATGAGAGATAGTGTTAAAGTCAAATAGCTTATTAGTAGGCACCTTTGCTCCTGCCAAGGCCGCACTTGGAATTACCTGCGCCTGAGGGAAGCTGTTGGACATCCACTTTAATTGTCCGAACCCGATATCGACTGCTACTAAGTGGGGCATTGAAACCGTGGTTGCTTTTGCTGTTTTTGCTTTCGCCATTTTTTACTCTCCTCCAATTTAAATGTCTCATATGTATACATTTGGATAGTTTGTCTAACTAAGGATAATATTACTACATTGATAGAGTCATTGCAATGAAAAACATTAGGAAATCTAGTATTCGACAAAACTAGTATTTTTCCCATAAAAAAAGACACCTTGCTGTGCCTGAGCAAGATGCCTTTCCCCCATTCAATTGGCGAAAGTATTGATCATTGGGATTGAGTGTGTACCCCACACCCTAAAAAACACAAGAGGTAAGGAGATGTGAAAACCCTCTCATGTTCTTTAGGGCAGGGAGTGCCTGCCTTGTTGGAGGTGTCGTACAAATAAATGGGTTTAAGTATAAGCGTCGAGTTCGTCCGATGAGGATTCGCACCTCATTCCATGGTAGGCATGTGCATTAACTCCATATGCTATTCGGACCAAAGGTTGCAGAGGGAAAAACCTTATTACAGGATCAAACCCCTCTGCTGAAAGGAGCTGCCATTTTGACCATGGCAGTTGGTGGGCTTACCAAACCCATAATAGAAGTTCTCTTGAGGAATCGAACCTCCCCTCTCTGGCGACATCATACGACGATCCAGAGCGTAACACCAATTCACTAGAAGAACATATGGCTGACCAGGCAGGGCTCGAACCTGCGACCCTCGCATTAACAGTGCGATGCTTCTACCGACTGAGCTACTGGTCAATCTCGGCTAAACTAATCTCAACTCGTCTAAATTGGCACAGGCTGCTGGAGTTGAACCAACACTGGCGGTTTTGGATACCGCTGTTCTACCGTTAAACTAAGCCCATATAAAGGGGTGCATTTCTGCACCAATCAATGCTTCGAGGAGATGCACATTTCGGAAGAATGTACACTGTAAATCGGAAAAATAAACCACCCACTAATAATATAATACATTATGAAATGCATTACAATAGTTTTCTTTAAATTTCTTGAACTATCTTTAAATTTCGTAACTAAACGGCGGCAGGTTCTCAAGTGCCAGTCGTTTCTCACTCGGGAAGTACTCATATCTCATGTGCCCTCGAGTTGGCGGCTGTGACTTGGCATCTACAAAGATCCTGGTGTCCGAGCCTTTGAACCATCTCTTTCCTGGTGAATCTTCAAATCCTTTAAGAGACCCCACGCATACAATATGGCGAACACTCTGAAGAAAAGGAATAACATGATCATTCGTCATGAAGAACTCAAATTGAACATGATCAAATTCATCAAACATTAACTCCCCGTTTAACCTCCGGCCTCTAATGCTTGTAAACTGAGATAATGCTTCGACTGAGACTCTTCTTCCGTTGGGGTATTGAATTCTTGCCATTTGTCTTGATGTAGAAACGTCCACTACTTCAAGGCTCAGCTCTACAACCAAATCCAGCATCATTCTAATAGAATGACTATGCTGCACAAAGATAATGCAATCGTGCTCTGATCGTGCGGCTCTCAACGCCAGGTTATACGTTTTTCCTGTTCCCCTGCCAGCAAACACGCTAATGGTGCGTTCTCTTGATTCATGAAAGCTTGCCCACTCCGTTTCATAAGGAAGCGGCTCCACTCGTCTCGGCTCATCTATCTGCCTATACTCTGCTACTAATTCCATGATTCTCTCCTTAATCCGGAAGCATGACGTAATCTTCTGCTTCCATATCCTCTAACGTCATATGAAACAATGCCTCTGAGTGCTGGTCTGGCATCCTTCTCATGACTCCTTCTTCGCTAAGATACAGATAGGACGCCTTGGACTTTCTTGTGATGGTATCCGTAACAAATGGGTTATGCTTCTCCTCTGGATAAGCTTCCCCGATCCATTTGTCTCTTGAGATCCTCTTGCCTGCTCTTACTAGCATCAAAGCAATGTAAAGACTATAGCGTTCAATGAATGAAAAGCTGAAGGAGGTAGGCATGATGAACAATCGCTGCTGCATGTTGCTCGCTTGCCAATGTTCCCAGATCATGTGCTTCTCTTCATCAGTGATATCTTCATCTACTTGAAGAACGTACACGCCATGCACCTTCACTACTTGGTCTAAATAATAATCAATCAGTTCCATGGGGTTACGTCCTCTTTCTTAAATCCTCAATGATCTCATTTCTTTCCTCGACCCATTCCTCTGGGATTACACAGCGTGCTTCCAGGTATCTCCTGATGGCAGCATCCAGATTATCAAGACGATCCTCCTGGACTATAAACTTCGGTGTTACGCCTGCTGGTGGCTTTTCCATTTTCCATCCTCCTTTTCAAGCAGATGCTTCTCTGCTTCCTGCCAGTTCTCAAAGATGATCTTGGTCACACCATCAAATAAGTAAGCGGTCACGCCAGCACTGGTATTCCGAAACTTCATGAAGTGTTTCCTTCCCATGCTGCGCACCCGTCTCTCTAAATCATTCATCTCTTTCTCCTTTCAAGAAAAACGCCCGCCGGCGGCAAAGCGTCCACTAACAATTAGGCGAAGCCCGCTCGCCAGATTTTTTTCGTAAGGTATCTCCCTATGTTCTACTAAGGTTGTTCCTTAAGTATCGGGACCATCTTGATATCGAATTCCACCATTGTGTTAGGATTGATCCACGCATGTAAGGCCAACAATGCTTTTGGAATCTCCACCAGGTCATCGATCTTTCTATACATTTCTATCGTTTCTTCAATAGTCAGTTTGATTCCATCAACCTTGGGATGTCTACGGCCATCTCCATGCACGATGACGAATGATCCGGTCATGTCCATTTCTAAATACAGACTAACATCTGAAATGCAATTGTCACTGTCATCATAGCCGACTACCTCTTTGATGATCCCCCAAATGTCTAGCGCCTTTGGATAAGAAGGGAATGGCTTGTTCGCCGTCATATTCCTGTCTCTTTTCTTCTATTTCTATCTTCTTGAAATTGACGGTCCAGCCTCTCTTCTTCTTTTTCAATACGTGTAAGGAATTCCTCGATTACCTGCTCTGAGTAGACTTTATTCAGAACTTCTTCGAAACCTGTCATGGTTTCTGCTAACCGAGCGGCTTCTTCCTCTTTTTCTCTCAATTTCTTTTCCAGTGCTTTCACATTATCGTTTTTCTCTGATATCAGTCGATGTGTGTCTGTAATGCCTTCGAGTATATGAATCATCGGAACATCTTTTGAATCCGGTTTTATTCCACAAATGTGCATAGCACTAAATGCTCTGATCACTCTTTCTATGTTTAGCTTGCTCATCTTCTCATCTCTCCCTATTCATTTCTAAATACTAGACTGTGAGAGTCTCCCCTGTTGACATCATCACTTCTAGTTCAGCTCTCGCCTTTTGGAGTTGCCGTACCTGTTTCTGTTTGTTGATGTACAAGCGGTCCAGCTCCTTCATCTCTGCATGGACTGCATCCAAATCATCCGTGACCATCTTCAGCATCTTTTCAGCAAACTTGTTTTCCACAACTCTCACTCCTTTTTGTAATGCCTTTCATGATATAGTATAACATGGGGAAATTACTTATTGAAGAGATTTTGCACAAAAATAAAAAAGCACCCTTTCACGAGTGCTCTCCATCTTTTCTTTTTTCCCCTTTTTCAAGGGCATACCTCTTGTACAGCTCAATTTTCTCTCTATAGTAATCCATCGATCTAATCAGGACCATAGAGATCTCATCTGGGAGTTTCTCCTCAGGAACCCACGTGTTAACGAAGTTTCTTTCGTGCTCCAGTTCCCTGACTAATTTCATCCAGAAGTTGTAATGAAACTCGGGATCCCTCTCCCTATATTCCACTTTCAATTTCCCTTTCAATCTTTCAGGTATTGGAATTTCACTGAGCTTCCTGTTCTCCATGTACATCTCCTCTTTCTTTTTTTACTTATTCTCAGCATGCCCGCACTTTCCCTAAGTTTTTCCTATATAGGCGAATTTTTATAAAAAAATTTTGCGAGGGGTACGTGGTATTGTATTGGATGCCCTATACGGCGTTCGGTGCCCCACCCCCTCGAGCAGGGTATGGCGCTCGAGTGGCGGTAGCCGCAGTAAGCCCTCACCAATTGGGAGGCCACGGCATGAAAGGAGAACGATCATGACAAAGTTCAAGCCAGCATTCGAAGGACAAACACGCTGTGAGTACAAGAAAGGAACAGTACACCGTTGTGCAGTAGGAACATCTGCAGGTGAGAAGTTGTGCACGCAGCATAAGAAAGCGACCCCTATCACGGAACAGGGCGATAGCCGTACTAACACAGCATGGGGCACTATCAAGTCCACTGTTAACAACACCCTTGCATCTGCAGGCGCTGCGGTAGCAGCTATTACATCTAACATTACTAAGGAGGAATCTACTATGGAAAAGAAAGGTCTATTATCAACGATCAAGGCAACTGTTACATCTGTTAAGGAAAGCAAGCTATACAAGTGGATGAAGCGTCAGGTGTCATCCCTTGCTCATCAGAAGGCAGCCATTGCTGTAGGATCCACATCTGCTGTAGTGGGTGGTCTATTCACGGCATCATGTGGTACTGCGTTAGCAGTGGGTGCTGCGGTAGCAGCCCTTATCATAGCAGCCGCTCATGCGATGACGAAGAAGAAGGAGCAATCCCTTTCTTATAAAGCCATGTTATCTGACATGGGTGTAGCGGTAGCTACTGTAGCGGTTATGCCTGCTGTCCTATTCGTGGCAGCCTATGTAGGACTGTATGCCACTGTATACGGTGCTATCCTTCCTTACGCTATCATCGTAGCCTAACCCGCTCCGGTGAGGGCTTTGTATATAAGGGCTTCTATATAGCACCCCTGTGATAACGGCAGGTGTATAGGACTCCCTTATATAGACCCCTATGCTGATGGCAGTATGCATCAGGGGGTGATATGACAACCTTGCACGATTCCGTGTCCCGTAGTGGGTGTGGCACGGAGGGATCTCTTACACCCGCTCATCTTTACACGCTACTGATACTGCCCTGGATGGGGTTAGTGGACAACCCACGTATCAGGAGGACGTTGAAAGGAAGGATGTCTATATCCGTACATTAATAGACTCACCCGCTCCATTGTTCGCTTGTGACAGTGGCAGCGTCTTCCCCGATAGGGGTCCATATAGAGTCAACTTACTATAAACACGAATAATCCACTAGGAGGAATAGAAAATGACAATCGAAATCGTGAAATCTACAGGTGAATACTTAGGCCACTGCCCGCAGAAAGGACACATCTACAGCATGCCTGCCGGGTATGACAGCGAAGGTAATCAGAAATACGCTATCGTCTCCCTTATCATGGGAGGCATCAATACACTACTAGTCTATAGTGCTAATCACTAATACTCAGAGGCTCTCTATGAGGGCCCTTCACCAGAGGAGGTCATCTATACACCCACCTATATATGGCCCCTTCTTGTGGAGGGCATCTCCTGACGCTCACCGTCACCCCTCTCTGGACCGCTCCTGTCTCGTACAGTAAAACCCTTGGTAATCTTGCAAAGGTTGCTGTGCGTGCCACAGGACAGCCAGAGGGGGCACCGGCACGTACATTTCCACATAATCAGTGGTATCAATTTGGGGTTTTCCCCAGGTGTAAGGGTGCGTGTGTGAGCCTGTCGAATATGCAAATACACTAAACTATTGGAGGAATTTAATCATGACAAAGTTATTCGCTATCGAAAAAGGAATTCGTAAGACGGTATTCACTACACTATGGAAGGCTCTTGATGTGGAGTCTGTTGAAGATCTAGTGTTCCTGGCTAAGATAGGATCCCTTACTGTATTGGGAGCCGCTGTCTTGTATTTTGTCCCTTTCTTCTTAGGGTGATTAGTAGATAAGGTGTTAATTAAAAAACGAAAGGATGATTATGATGTTAGGAATCTTTAAACGTAAGCGTGCTGTTGGTGTAGATGCCGCTCTTGAATGTGTTGTTGGGAATATCGGTGAGTATCTTAGTTCAAGAAAGGAGACTGTTTTGGATGAAGCTTTCTCTCTACTGTTTAAGGTAGTTCAAGAATGTGATGAACATGTACAGTCTCAGTTGAAGCCTATCATGAAGAAGTATGAGGAGTTAGTCTCTTCTTCTATAGGGATCTATGATGGCTTTCTGTATATGGCAGCACAAGTGATTAATTACTGTTTGTTATATATGCGTAATGGAGGTGTTCTTAGATGAAGGTGTTAAGGGGTCATGTTCAGATAGCAGAGGAAGTAGGTAAGTTATTGCTTATGGTTCTCTATTATCTAATGCTTCGTCTATATGCTATCTGTATTAAGAAGTAGTCTCTCTTTCTATTCATTTATATAGTAACCGTTTCTGTAGGTTTCTTTTTCTTTTGGCCGGCCCACTTAGTGTGAGGTCTTATTTTAATTACATTGGAGGAATATATCATGAATAAGTTTGTTAAATTTGGTTTGCTAACGTATGGCGCATTGGTGGCTGTTAAGACAGTTCAGGTTGTAGTGAGTAATCGTCGTTTATCTAAGCAAGAGATGGAAGTTCTTCACGGATATCCTGTAATGCGTGACACTGGTGTCATGAAGAGTATGGGCGTAAAGATTGCTGCAGCTATGGTCTTCACTGATGGCAGTAAGAAGATAGTGATTGATGAGCACTTCTTATCATTCCCTGATCATGTTCAGCAAGCGATCCTTGCTCATGAAGAAGGTCATGTGGTTCTTGGTCATTTGGATTCTATGAATCACATGAACTCTATCAAACGTTCCCTTATCTCCGCCACCGGTCGTGTCCAGGATATTGAACTGGAAGCTGATCGCTATGCTGCTGATAAGGTAGGCTCTGCTGTCATGGTCGATGCTCTTTCTCACCTTATGCAAGTGAAAGGTGTTAACAAGAAAGAGTTGTCTCGTCGTATCTCTGCACTTCAATAGTATCTATAAATGTCTGAATCTTCTGTCACTGGTCTGTCCGAATGGTATGTGATGACGTTAAACCTATGCTGCCACTATATCAAACTAAACTAATATAAACTAAGGAGGACATTTCACATGTCTAAATCAATCAACGTAATCAACCCAATCCAATCTGTATCTCAAGTAATCGAAAAGCTTTTCACTTTCCCTGGTATCGGTCCTAAGACAACTGATCTTGTAATCGAAGCGGTTGTTTCTGGTAAGAATGTAGTGGAGATTATTGAGAATCCTGTTGAGCTTGCTGGTGTTGCTAAGAATCGTGTTCACGTATTCAAGAAATTCCTTGAGACTTACCCGCTCCCTAAGAAGCTTCGTCGTATTAAGAATATCCGTGTGATTGTTGCACAAGCAGATCTTGAGACTATTGGTGATGACCTTGTATCAAAACGTAATTACTCTGACTTCGGTCTTGTAGGTGAAGATAAGATCTCTGGTTACAAAGAAGTGTCAGGTTCTTATGCATTTGAAATGCTTGCACCTTTCAATGATGCTACACCACAGATGGTAACAACTAAGAAGATGATCGATGGACAGATTGTCACTCGTGAAGTATATGCATATGTGTTACCTCATGTGTTCTTCATTGACTTGAATGGTGATGCTGAAGGCGATCTTGAGAAAAAGCAAGCTATCATCAAGCAAGGTATGAAGTATATTGACCATGAAGGTGTGGAACGTACTGTTCTTTATGCTTTCCGCTCCCCTTCTCAAGAAAGACAAGTTCAAGTTGTTGGTACAGCTTCACATATCGTACATCCAGTTGATGCATTGAATGCTGTTGGCATGAATCCATTTGGTTTCGCCAAGGTTGCTGGTGTCGATGAAGAAGGCAAAACTATCTACAAGATTGATTATGTTAAAGCCATGAAACGTTTTGGATTAACATTATCTAACTCTGTTAAGTTCAACTTCATCCGCTTCGGTACGGATGTCACTAGACATGAGAATGGTGATATCACGATCAGCGGTGGAAATGTAACTGTTCGTGTTGTTGAGGACACTTACTCTGTTGTGAAGCAAGGAATGTTTAAAGCATTTGGCAAAGAGACTAAGAAAGGCTGTATCTTTGACGCTGCTGATCATCATGTCACTCAGGTTGCTGGTGATGGAGAGTTCTTTATGAATACTCGTGTTCATAAGATGATCAACCAGGAATCAGGTCGTCCGACACAGAATGGCATTGGACGTCTATTCAATGGTGCTATCAAAGGGGATGGTGTTCACGTTTATAATCTTGGCAAATACTTCTCTGAAGATATTGTGATACCTATGTCTGCTTTCAAGTCATCTCCTGATACATTAGAAGAGATTCTTGATAGCTTAACCTTACAATATCGTGTTGCTCTTTTCGGCACACCTTCTAAATACAAGAAACTATATGTGAATCTTCCTTATCAGTTTGTACATGGTATGAAGCTATCTGCTGAGACTATGATCAAACTTGTGCAGCCGCACCTTGATCGTGTGAAGGATATGCTTAAAGATCCTGAACTTATCAAGCAATATCTTGGTCTTGAAAAGCTAATGATGATGGAGGATTTATCAGTTGAGGAACAAGAAGAGGCTTTAGAATCTACTCTTGTTTCGACATTGACTACATTCTTGCACTATTCTCCGCAGTCATACAATGACATTTACTTAAAGGAGAAAGCATTGGTATTACTTCAAGAACTAATCAAGCAATGGAAGGCTGGCGCTATTCCTGTAGAAGCTAACTATCGTTTCTTAGTAATGGATCCTTATGCCATTCTTGAAGCGTACAAGTCTCGTGGTACTAAGCATGAAATCCGTAAAGATGGGAAGCTTTACGTGAATCCAGACAAAGGATTAAAGGCTGGTACTGTGTTCATGGTAGATAAAGATAGCACTTCTATCTACACTGGCCCGCTTGCACTTGCTCGTAATCCTCAGATGACTAAAGGTCAATCTCGTGTGGTTAAAGCGGTTGCTCCACAGAATTATGTTGAAGCTGCTGCTAAAGGATGCTTTGATGGAATGGTGATCTTGAGCTGTCATGATTTTAATGCGATTGCTCAAGGTGGAGCTAAGTAATATTGGCTCCCTGCATGGTGACATGCAGCCCTGACTTGTAAAATCAGGGATACCTCGTGAACATGTATTTACATGGTGTGTAATCAGCGTTTAGTATTGAGTAGGAAATGACTCATTAATGATTATGCTAATAGGGGAAGCTAAAGATAATTGTCATATAAATTACTTTTGAGGTGATTTTATGGCAAAGCGAATAATGGATAAAACAGTCTTATATCAACGATTAAAAGACTTTGTTCTTTCAAAAGATGGTTTTCTTTTGTCTGAATCTTATGTCAATGCAAAGCATAAATACTCTATCAAATGTACTAATGGACACATCTTCGAGATGACAGCTGATAAGTTGTTTAGTCGTGGTGATTGGTGTCCTTTTTGCGCTGGTCGTTATGGTGATTTCAAAGAGAAATATAGGCATATCATTGAAGATTTGAACAATGGCATAATGGTTTCTGATTATTATAAAGCCAATGTTCATATAGATATGTTCTGTGATAAAGGTCATTTCTTTTCTATGGCTCCTCATAATCTACTTAAGGGCAAATGGTGCCCTGACTGTAAAATGAGTCATGGAGAAAAGGCTATTGAATACTATCTCAAAAAGAATCATATTTCATACCAGCGCCAATATACATTCGATGATCTAAAGGGTGATGTACATTATCTCCCCTTTGATTTTGCTGTATTTAGAAATGATATGCTGCATTGCTTAATTGAATACGATGGTGAACAACACTTTAGGCCACTTAGACATAGCAAGAATAAAGAAGAGAATATTGCTAAATTTAAGAGGATCCAGGCTAATGACAAATTAAAGGATGATTATTGCGAGTTTAATAATATTAACTTGCTTCGTATTTCATTCTTTGATGTTGATGAACGTCGTATTCATAATTTATATCGTGATATATCAAATATTTTAGATGATTATCTATGACAATTATCCATGCTAATCTCTATGCCAAGCCAACTCTTGTTGGAAGGTTCACAGACTATCGAAAGCATAGCCAGGTATGAAAGACGACTTGGTGAATAAGCGAGTAGAGTACACTAGAAGTGAAATTCTTTTAGTGGAAGTGCGAGGCTCTCATATATCGTATATGTGAGATGAAGATATAGTCGGGACAGGGAGTGTGCTTTGCACATGCGTTGTGAAAACAATGCCCTGTTTGGATTTCGATGGTGATACATCTATGGTTATGACACAACCAGAGCTGATTGAAGCAGTTGAACGTGCTTGCAAAGCAGCTCCAGCATTCTTAGATATCCACTATGTTGAAAACAAGGATGGGTCTTTCACGTTTGGCGACGGTTGCCCATTCCCTGGTACAGCGGACATGTCTAAGTATACGTTCAAATTCACTAAAGAGCAATATGATCGTCAGTTTGAATTGAACATGTATCATACTTCTCTTGAGTATGTGGCTGAGACTCTTAAGCCTAACCGTATTGGCGAGCTTACTGATTTTGCTACAAAGATTGCAGATGCTGTGCGTGTATTGAACTATAAGTTCATGGATTTCTATAAGGCTGGCAATGAAGCAGCTGCAAAGCAAATTCTGAATCGTACTAATCAACTGGAAGAAATGATTGATCTTCTTGCTTGGGTTCAGTCATGGGAAATTGACCGTGCCAAGCATGGTGGTGCCTATGAAGAAGCATTAAAAGAAGAGCTTTCTTTCATCGAGAATCCTCCTGTTGAAGTGTCTTACACTGATCAGAAGACTGGTAAACAACTATGGTTTACTCCAGATTGGATGGCTTACCGTAAAGGCAAGACAGTCAATGGATTCTCTGTACAGCAGACTAACTCTGTTCTTTCCCTTGTTCATCAGCACATTGTTAAATGGGAAGAAGAAGTATTAGTTGGTGAAGTGAAGGCTATGCGTGCAGATGTTGCTGGCAATAATCAATTAAGCTTCCTTTCTTCTAATATTGAATTGCCTGCAAGCGATATTGAGAAGTATGGTTTACTATCATCTGTTAAGCGTGTGAAGAATAACTATAACTTTGCACTTAAAGCTGCATATGAAAAGCACAATGCTGATCTATCTGCTATGGAGTATGTTTCATTTGAAAATGAGACTGCGAAAGAAAAGAAAGAAATGGAATTAAAGCGTATGTTAAATGATGCTTTGACTTTTGCTGTTGATAAAGCGCAAGCTGAGTTGATGGAGCTTTCTAATGAATATGATCCAGCTCAAATCGGTCTAGTAGCTTATCAATTGGTTTACACTGTCTCTCCTTCTAACCGTGGAGCAGATGTTAACAACCCAGCTCGTGGCTTAAGCTTCCCTTGGACTGCTGCGAAGCATCAATTATTAGCGGCTTTCCGTGTTGCATCCAATAATACAAATTCTTTAGTTGTGGCGCCAAAGGTTAAAGTATTTGATGATCTTGAAGTTAACAAAGTTAATATCGGATTGTTCACTCCTGGCTTTGACGGTTTGAATATTGCATCTATGATTCAAAACTGGAGCAATCATATCGCTGTTAAAGTTGAACAAGATCAAGATGGCAATATGATGCATCATGTGTACGTGAAGAAACAACGTGTAGCTTCTGTATTCCCTGAATACATTACACGTTTCACTGCTTCTAATGCTTTCCTTGCACAAGTGAAAGATATTCAAGTAAAAGGCAAGTCCATCACATTCAACCTTGTTAAAGTAACTCGTATGTAATCATTATTAGTTGGCAGCTAACGGGCATGAGGGATTATTCTCTCATGCCTGGGCTGGTGTCAATTACTAATGATGAAAGGATGGATGATGATGGATCACTTGTTTTGTTTGTTTTCATATTCTGTTGAGCCTACGGCTACCGTGTACGGTCGTTTCTCCTGCGGGCCACTCCCTCTTTCCTGCCACGCCACAGTGGGTCATGGATTCTGCAGAAGAAGGATGCTTATCATGTAAGCCTATTAAGAAAGATTCTATCACCTTCGGCATCTATCATGTTGTATGTATCCTATCTCCCCTAATATTCCCCTAATGAATAGAAAGGTTTTAGAGAGAGTTTGCCGTTAGGATGGTCCTTTAGAAAAGGGCAGACTTCCCCGAGGTGGTAGCAGTCTCCCAACACTAAGACCTTTCACTTAGGTTGCCTATCGAGGAGGTGTGCTACCGTCCACGCTAGTCTTCTTCGCTATCCGCTCGTCAAGTGGATGCGACCAGTGGTCTAGGTAGACGCTGTTTTGTATCAGGCTTATTTTTTCACTTACAGGAACTTCCAATATTGTGAACGTTATCTGACAATGAATGCTCTCACTGGGGATGCTTTCAATGTGTGCTCACTATCATTATATACCGGCAAAAGGTGGGGAAATTCTACCTTGTTCAAAAACGTTCACAAAGTTGTCACAAAGTGTTCGTATCTTCTTAATGATAAGCGAACACTTTATTTCCAGATATACCCTGCCACTACCGTGGCGTTTAGATGAAATAAACTCTCCTTTGAAAGGATGTTATATATGGAAGATTGGATTCAGTTAGCAGATGACCTGTTCACGATTGATATCTCTGACACTTGTTCGAGTTGCAATGAATTATATGCAGATTGCGAGTGTCTCCCCTTTTAGTCTCGGCCTGCCCTTACCAGGGCGTTCTTGTGAAACTATATCTGGAAGGATGATTAGGATGAATGATTTCTGGAGTGAAAAACATATATGGCTACAAAATGGTGATATGACGGAAGACAATGAAATGGTGGCTCGTATCGGTGGATATCACTATGTACTTGGAGAAGGCAAGCACCTGTTGAAAGGCAGCGGCGGCCGTAATCACTATATCAAGTTTACTTCTGGTCCTCATGCAGGTAAAGAAGTCATGTGCAATGATTTATGGCAACAAGGCAAGATTGATTCTGAATGGCTTGACCGCTTGCCGGATAATGCTGTGTGGAATCACGTATTGACTTATTAAGAGGGCCTTCGGGTTCTCTATTTTTATTATAGGAGTGATATCACTAATGAAATACACCATCTTTCAAATGCCCGCCTCCTTATGGCATGCAAATAACATCATATTTAATAATAAGTCCCAGGTGAAACGAATTCATTATGTTCCAGTATATACTGCTGATCTTCCTTATAGTACCCTGGAAGATCTTGAACTTTGTGACCTACTCTTTGAGCAATTCAATGTCAATCACCCCGTGAATTATGCGTCTCGTTCTATGTCTTCTGGTGATGTGATTATGATTCAAAGAGAAGATTCAATAAAGTATTATCTCTGCTGTTCCATCGGCTGGCACGAGCTAGTAGACTTCAAATGATGTATACTATCACTGAGGTGACATGGGTGGAACAGGATGAATTCTTATATTTCAATGAATGCAGACAAGATTATTTAGACATGGTTCTGACCAGGTTCATCGGTGTTGATAATCGTGAACGGAGACGATTCTTAATGAGTAAGTTGAATCAGTGGTATGATCACAGTCTTGTATTGTATCAAAACAAAATGAGCACCCGTTGATTGGGTGCTCTGCTGTTTACTCTATGGTGTAAGCTTCTTCTAATACTTTATTCAAGTTATCCTTTTTATATGCACGGATGAACTTGTCCCTCTTTAATAGATCCTCTTCTCTTCTAAATAATCCTGCTTTCTTGGTTCGCTCCCCTTCCGGCAGCATCTCCCATTCTTTGATGGCCATCTCTTCCAATTGCATTTCAATTCGCATGCGTGTAATGGTATCATCCATTCGCTTCGCTCTCTCCTCTTCCTTGCTCACTGGTGGTGGCAGCATCTTCTTCACAGCTTCCTGCAGCTGGTCAGCCATCTTCTTATTCATTTCCAATTCTATGTTTGAAAGCTTTTCAATCAGAGCCTCCCCTACTTCACTCATGATTTCATCTTTCATCACTGCTTTCATTTGTTCCCTAGTGATCGGCTGCCCCTCTTCATCGATGAACATCGCCCTGCCTTTGAAGCTATCTTCTGGAAACTCACGAACTTCTAAGTTTCTCGGAACATTCTTATAGATTACTTCAAGCCGGTAGTTCCCATCTCTCCTGGCTTCAGCTATGAAACAAGCAATATGTAAATCTAGCGTTGTGTACACTTTCTCTCCATTTTTACGTGTCACATAATGAATCCCATGGTCTTCAAGTGCTTTGAACCATTTATCTACTGTATTGTAGTGAACACTAAAGGTGTCATCATTGAATTTCTCCTTCATTACCCTGGAGACTTCCACTGAGAATTCGGTAATTTGCCACCAATCCTTGTCTACATATATCTCCACTACACGTCTCCCTCCTTCATCACTTGTGTATTCATCTTCCACAAGTGATATGTGTTTTCCTCTATCATATAATTTTATTTGTTTTTCCTCAACTTTTCTTTCATCACTAGTGAAATTACATATGCATTCTTTATAGTTATTAATCCATTAGTGATATACATTGTGCATCCTTTTATACATTATTGCACTGTTCATTAATCACGTATGATATCATCTTAATATCTATTAGTGATTTCATACCTCACAAGTGATCATAGAATTATATCCACTAATGAAGTCACATTTCACTTGTGAAGCTCTCAGAACCTCCATGAATGATATCATCTGTCACTTGTGATGGTTTCGGAAGGGCTACCGGTGAAGTCACTTTTCATTCGTGATGGCATTTTTATATCTATTAGTGACATCATTTTTGGGTATAGATCCATAAAACCTTCGGCTTTTCGGCCACTACCGTGGCATTTTGATGAAATTATAACTAAGGAGTAGTGATAATCATGAGTAAATATGAAAGCTATGAAATGGCAAAGAGTGTACCTGATGGCGCATTTGATGAATTGTTCTGGGATGAATCTAAACCAGAGGCAGAAATCTTACCATCACCACCTGAAGAGCAGGGGGTTGCTATGCCTGTACAAGCAGGCTCTGACGAGCCAGTTCCAGAATTGACGATGCATTTGTGCGATGTCTGTGAGGAAAATGAGATGCATGGTGTGTTTGCTTCATCTTGTGGACCTATTTCATTTGCCTACTGCTATGAATGTGCCACAAAAGGAGCTGAACCTTACGGTGCATTGCTTGCCTATGTGTCAACAGCTTATGGTGTGGAGCATTGGGATAATCCTGCGACACAAGAACATTTCCGCAATTCCCAGCTGGTTGCAGCCACTCTTGAAGTAGCTGGCAAAACCTTTGAAGAGTGGGTTAGTGATGTTCGTGAGTTAATTATCAAGATGGATACCGAGATGAATGAAATGCACCGTAAAGAGGAGCTTCAGAGTGAAGTTCAAGAAGAGAAGAAGCATTATTCTTATTCAGAACTCTCTAGTGTGTATTCCATCCCACAAGATAAGCGATATACAGAGGTTGCTGATGTCACTTATGACAGCACAAAAGCATTGTTTGTTGATTATGCCGGCCGCTATCATTTGTTTGATGTACATGGACCTGATCAATTTTCTTATTATAAGCCAGTGGAGTTTGTCCCACCAGGGGATCCACGCTTAAACAAATAAAAGAGGGAGCCTTCGGCTTCCTTGCCCTTACCAGGGCATTTACGTGAAATGAATCCTTTAGGAGTGATATCACATGGAGTTAGATGATCGCATATATTGCCTTCAGCAGACTGATTTGCCTGATGATCTTCGGGCCAAGTTAGTGGATGCTGATGTAGCGTACTTACAAGATAGAGACTACACTGCCACGCAATTGGTATCTCAGATTGAAACTGAGTGCCAGCTGCGTGGCATTTTTATTTTTCAGCCTAAATTTTCATATGCCTGGAGTTGAGAGAATGAGCACATACAAACGAATTGAACACTTGTCCAATGTGCCTTTAACAGAAGACCTACTTAAATTGCTGTTCAATGCACGAGTCATGCTGCAGCAAGGGCAGGAAAAACGTGCGGATGCACTATTAAACATAATCGAAAGAGTATGCGACATTCGAGGCATCAAGATATACAACTGGTACACATCTCCACGGATGCTTCCTGTGCGTGGCTCGACGATTGATATTCGTATATAAGGAGCTGAGTTCATGTCTAAATCAAAGTTTGACAAGATGATGGTGAATCTCTGGATCTCCGGAACCACAGATCAAGAAAACAATGGCGGCTGGTGTTCGCATCTTCATTGTGTCATCAATGGCCAACACTATACCAAGACCATTGGAGGATATGCAAAGAACACTACTCCAACCAGGATGTCATTGCTTGCTGTTTTGAATGGGCTTCTTCAGCTCAAGAAAGAGATGCCTGTATTCGTGAACATTTATACGTCTGTTTATCAGGTTAGCACTGGCATCAATAAGAACATGTACAACTGGTACAAGAATAACTGGCTTACTACCAAGAACGAGCCACCACAGCATCTAGATCTCTGGAAGCAGATTCATGATATCCTCACGGATCGCAATCGAGTCCTGGCTTATCGTGTCATCTTGCAGAATCAAGAGAATTCGGATCATCCGAATCGTTTGGTGGCCATTCATAATTCAGCTCAAAATCTGCTGAAAGGCAAGAAAGATACGTTCTATGAAGTAGCTATGGCGTAAGGCCAGCCCTTGCCAGGGCATGTTGGTGAAAGGAGTTGACGAATATGTCAATGGTACTGGAAAAGCATGATTCTTCCATGAGTGTTCGTCGCACAAAATTAAAGTGGGACAACATCTCATTCTTGATCGCTGGCTTTGTTACCGGTCTCTTAGTCTTCTGGATGTTAAAAGTAAGCGTGTTCGCTCCTTATGAGATCCAGTATGTAGAGTATCAGGTTCAAGATAAAGACACGATCATCAATCTAGTTCAAGACATGAATGACTATACACCTTATGGCTGGGATGCCAGGGACTTCGTGGCTCTTGCGCTAGATAAAAACAATATGAGCAGCGGTGCAGAATTGCGTGCTGGTCAGACGATTTACATTCCCGTTGCGAAAGGAAAATAGACATATGAATCATCATTATACAGCTGGCGATATCATTGGAGGTATCGCCTTTTCTTGTGCTGTCACAATTGCAAGTTTTGCCCTTTTCGGAGGATTCTGACCTGCCTGGCCCTTGCCAGGGCATGTAGGTGAAATACATATCATGAACTGTTCGGATGTTCCGAATCAGGCACTTATCCGCTTCGAAGCCCATTCGCAACCTTCGGGTTTGGTAGCGGTCCGGGCAGCCTGATTACCTGTCCGCTCCTTAGTTTAGTGTATGGGCACCTTCGGGTGCCTAAAAATTCTCTATTACACTAAATTATAGGATATATTTTATATTTTCATTGAAAATATATTATATTATTTACTTTTACTTAATCTATTATCTATTTATTACTATTGTGGTTTATCGCACTCAGGTGTTGATATATATGCCCTTACCAGGGCATTTAGTTGAAACATTTACACTAATTTAGGAGGTCATTTATTATGACAACAATCAATCTAATCAAACAATCGTATTCTCGTGAGGAAGTTCGTGATTCACTTAGTGGTCACTCTCCAGACATGCGCTACATCCTCATCACTAATGCTATCGATTCTATCAACAAGGAAATCGAGCGTGATATCATTGTTGGCAACACGGATCTTGCTATCTTCAAAATGTCACAAGTGGTCATGCTTGAAGACGAAAAACACATTATTGAGCGTGTTATGCTCAAAGCAGTGGTCACACTGTGACCTACAATCTCTGTGTAATCCTATTTGTTCTTTGTATATTATCCGGTCAGTTATATATGATCCCGCTACTGTTCTTGTTACTGGCAGTGCGGGATTTTTTTCATAAGTTTCTGTGAACAAGTGATTCGGAATGTGTTCACAAGTATCTTAACTTGTTAAGCCCTTGCCAGGGCATTTGGGTGAAAGGGACATCACCACATCATAACTATAATCGAAAGGGGACATTCACATGTCTAATATTCTAAATTCCATTAAATCTGTTATTGCTTCTTCTATTAAAGTGGAGGTTAAACCACCTGTTACGAAATCCAACAAAACCAGATATCCTATCCTGGTCACTGACGTAGGTCAATCTTTTACATCAGGATGGTTTGTTCAATACAATCCGGTTGCTCAAGATAATGGCACACGTTTATATGATGGTTCCGAAACATTCTCAGAGCTTCATATCGCAAGGTTCTCGGAACTTCATAATTTGATTCTGACAGCCAACTATTATTTCCTTCAAGGCAATAATGTTGAACAATTGGCTGAGAACCGCAAGCGTGCGATTTATGAACCAACACCTGCTTTGCGACTAACTGTCACATCTCAGCAAAATTCTGTTTCCGTGGTAACAACCATTACAGATGAAGCATCACCATTTCATATGATGTCAATTAAATTCACAGTGACTCCATCTAATTCAGGAGATGGCTCTTACTATGTAGTGGGAACAGATAATGAAAGATGGGATCGCAATACAGATACATTTAAAGAATTCAATGCCAGCTTTGCTCCACGTAAAGGCAGATTCTATCGTGTCTATCAGCAACAGAATCAGCCTGCTACGCTCAGAGCTAAACTGGCTGTGAATAATGGTCAGTATGCGATTAATCATGATGGCACCTTTGCTATTGATACGAATGCAGCTGCACCTGAATACATCCAGGTCATCACAAATGAATTCAAAGCATTGGCTTACATTTATGAACAGGCTCTTATGGAAAAGGCATTCGAAATGGCTCTTGCTCAAGGCTTGCCGGTTGCTCAATATTCAAACCCTAGTGCTCCTGCGCAGCCACAGCAACAGCCGTCGAACTTTGTACCGGCATTCTCATTGAATGGAATCGGTAATCCGAATCCTTCACCTGCTAATGGAATGGTTCCGCCTGCTCAGTCTCAACAGCCGGCTCCTGAACAACAGCAGCAACCAGCACCAGCTGGCAATCCAACACCACAAGGGAATTTACCAGCTGGTATCTCCCCAGATGATCTTCCTTGGGGAATGAACTAATTCACTTATGACTGCTTCCTTTTGTGAAGCAGTCTTTTCTTTAAGGAGTTGATTAAGATGTAATGTTCGTTATTACTTAATATATTCATTTCACATGTCACTGGACCAACAAAAAAACTATTGATATCCGAGAGGGGAAAATTACCATGACAAAAACAACTACTAAAAAATCTAACAAGAAATTCGTTACTTCATTCGCATTAGCAGGAGCTTTACTTGTAGGATCCGGAGCAGGAGCATTTGCGGCTGAAGCTGGCTTCTTAAATAAATTCAAACAAACACTTTTTGGTGTTAACACGCAAGTTGCTGAAAATGCTGCCACTAAAGTTGTAAAAGGAAATGCTGAGGCAGAATTGTCTGCTCACATTGATTCAGAAGCTGATCGTATTGCGAGAGAGATCCTTTCTAAATACAACAGCAAAGTCAAAGAGGGCAATGACAGTGTAGCTGCTCACAAAGAACAGCTGAAGCAGCAAGTGACAAACCTATCTAATGAAGTCATCAATGATGCCAACACTAAGATCAACAATGAAGTTGATAAGAAAGTGGATGCCATTGAAGCTGAATTAGACAAAGCTGTAGACAACAAGGTCACTTCTGAACTTAAAGAAGCTGGAATCATTTCTAACAATGGAAATGGCAACGGCAAAGGAAACGGAAATAAATAATATAAATAAATAATATATGACACTGTGAAATAAAAGGGAGGCCGTTGTGCCTCTCTTTTTTGAAAAATGAATACCCCCCAAATTAATCCCTCTAAATACCCTCAAAAACTCAAGAAAATCCAAGCATTTTCAAGCATTTCATTGATAATTGACTGTAAAATATAGTATAATAAAGTATAATCATTCGTAACTCCACAGATTTGATTAGAAAGGAGTGATTATATGATCCAGGTTCGTGAACAGTATGGAAATTTATATGTTAGAATTCTTGATACAGCAGAGACATTTGACTATACATTAGAAAAGATTCGCAATATCAATGGCCGCTCCTTCAATCAAATGACAGGTGAGTGGATGTTTGGCAAAGAGTCAATCGGAGACTTGCTTCGCCAATTCGATAACCAGATCATATGGAATCAGCCATTGCGTGAGATAGTCAAGAAATGTGAGGTAGAAGACGAACTTGTCTTGAAACACCTTTCATGGGAAGATGATGACGATTTTAAAACATGGATCACCAAGCCATATCCGTATCAGAAAGTCGGTGCTCACTATCTTGCTGATAGGGGAAGAGCAGCTATCTTCGATGGAGTTGGTTTAGGGAAGACCCCCCAGATCATCGGAGCCTGCCAAATTCTGATGAACAGAGGAAAGGCACGACGTGTCTTAATCGTCACATTGAATTCATTGAAAAGGCAATGGGCCAGAGAGATCGAGAAGTTTGCTGGTGAGTCCGCTATTGCGGTGTATGGAGCTCCATCCAGAAGGAAGAAACTTATTAAAGGGTTTGCTTCCAGAAACGATGTGCGCTATCTAGTGGTGAACTATGAGACTCTTCGAAGTGCTCAATATATGAAGGAAATCAAAAAGATCAAGTTTGATGTGGTAGCACTGGATGAAGCACAGAAGATCAAGTCCGGTGTACGTGATCCTTACTTAGGCATCACTCCTTCACAGAATGCAGCTGCTTGCTATGATCTAAGTCATATTCCTTATCGCTACATTGCGACAGCAACCCCAGTGCAATCGAAAGCAGAGGAAGTATGGAGTCTCTTTAACTTTGTGGACCCTAATATCTTAGGCTCCTGGGAGATCTTCCGGGAAAGGTATTGTAAGTATCATCCACGTTATGGCATCACTGGTGCTCAGAATCTGGGCGAGCTGTACTACCGAATTTCTCCACATTTCATTCGACGCACGAAGGAAATGCCAGAAATTCAACAGCAGCTGCCGAAAGTGGCACATTCTCACATCTTCTTAGAAATGACAGATGCACAGGAGAAAATCCAAGACCATCTCATGATGAAGATGGAAGAGATTAAGGATGATTCCCGCAAGCTTAGTGGTTCCAAAGTGATCAATGGCCAGCTTCTAAGTGGAGAGCAGCTGAAAGAATATTATGATGGTATCATCCAGGGACTGCAGACTTTCTTAATTGAAAACTGTGATACCCCCGAGCTCTTAGCCCATCCGGAAGCTTCCAATATGTCTAAGCAAATCATCACGGAGCTTGGACTGACTGAGAAGGAGATTAAGAAGTCTCCAAAAATGGAAGCGCTGAAGGACTTTGTGAAGCAGGTCATGAATGATGAACCTAATTCTAAGATTGTTATCTTCACTGAATACGAACGTATGGCACGTATTATCTATGATCATGTAGATCACGCTGTTTTATACACTGGCCAGATATCTGACCGTGAGAAAGAGTCTGTTGTCCAAAGATTTAGAGAAGATCCTCACACAAGGGTGATAATAAGCACAAAAGCTGGTAGTGTTGGTCTCAATCTCCAAGTAGCAAACTACATGATTCATTATGATTTGCCTTGGACTTGGACAGATATCGAACAAAGAAATGGACGGATTGACCGGACAGGCAACCCATTCCCTAATATTTCTATATATTACTATGCGATGTCGGATTCATTTGAAGAACATTTACTTGCAACCATTGAACGTAAATCCGATCTTGCAGACGAAATTCTTTCTGGTAGCACTGATGCTGCAACAAAGGTAAGGGGACAAAATGTCGCTAAGTTAGCTGTTGAGCGAATGATGAAGAAACGTGAACAGAATATGAAAACAACACAATTTGCTTGAAGATAGGGGATGAGCTAATGCCACCAGCTTGTAAAATTGATGAAGATCTCCTAACTCAAATGTATTGCTTTGAAAACAAGAAGCAGAGTGAAATAGCTTCTTGTTTGGGTGTCAATAGACATACTGTAATGAAAAGGATACAAAAATTAGGTTTAAAAAGAGCATATCTTGATAAAGAGTGGTTATTTGAACAGCATCATATAAATAAGCTAACTGTAAGAAAAATGGCTGAAACTGCTCATTGTAATAGTGATACTATTACAAAATATATGCAAAAATTCGGCATTGAAACAAGGATATATCGAAAACATAATTATGATTATTCATACTTTGAATCTATAGATACTCCAGACAAAGCATACTGGCTTGGGTTTATTGTGGCTGATGGCGGGATAGAAGTATCTAAAGGCAAGGAGCGATCAACTTATAGGTTGCGTTTCTTGCTTTCTTCTATTGATGGTCCACATTTGACTAACTTTTCGAATGAAATTTGCAATACTGCAAAGATAAAGTATGGTCAAACTATGCTTAATGGTAAGTTTTTCTCTAACGCATGCCTTTCACTTAATTCAAGAAAGATTGTAGAAGATTTGATATCCTTGGGTGTCTATCCTAATAAGTCAGGAAAAGAACAATTACCCTCAGGAGTTCCTGATGATTTCCTTTCTGATTTTGTGAGAGGAGAATTTGATGGCGATGGTTGCTTTTCATATTGGTTTCAAAATGGAGATCTACAGCAAGAACTATCTTTTCTAGGAAGTTATAGACTTATGACTGAAATCAATGAAATTTTGTACAAATATTTATATATCACAGGTAAAATTGAAGCTGAGGGCAGTTTATTTAAATTGCGATTTACAAAGTTTAATCATATCACCGCAATCATTGACTGGATGTATTACAACAAAGGTCCGTATCTTGAAAGAAAATATAATAAGATTAATGAATGGAAACGCCTAAGAATTGAAAAGGGCAATTCTCCTTGGCATCCTAGTGTTGACGTTGAACTATTATCCTTACCATAGCCGTTGGTTGATAGCCTTCGGCTTCTTTTTTTGGCCACTGCCGTGGCATGTGTATTGGAAATCTAATTATGAGGTGATTACTTTGAAAAAAGGTGAAGTATGCGAAGTGCATGGAGTACTGAAGCGTAGCTGTTATATATGTGAACTGGAAGTTATGAACAAAGAACTCGTTAGTCTTAATCTTTGGTCTGCAAGGAGACTACACAAGTCACATAAGGAATTTGCTTATGATGAATTAGAGAAGATCACTGGTGAAAAGCACGAACGTGTCTAGTAGACATATATAGCGAAGGAGGAAAAACAATTGGGAAAGTACCAGTTTTCTGAAACTCTTTCAATAGACGAATTGAAATATGTGGCTAACTTGTATGAAAAAATGATTCACGAACACGCTGATTTAGTGCAATTCAAAGAGATTGCAACAAGATATTTAACAGACGAACAATTGGAAAATATCGAGGAAGAAATGAACGATATTCCAGAAACGAATTACTGAACTATACGAACAAAAACCGACACAAAGGGAGCGGCAGAAATGGAAAAAGAAACATACACAATCATTTGTAAAATTTGTGATATCGTCATTGGTGAAAGCGAAACTGACGACAATGGCTTTGCTGTTTGCCTTGATTGTTACTACAAGAAGTAATAAACAAACAAAAAAAGGATTGATTATATATGAAGCTAGACTTTCTTGATTTTATAGTAATAATCTTGTTTCTTTTAGGTATGGCACTTGCAGCAGGCATTATTTATATAGGTGTATCAGTAGCAAGTTAAAGAAATAAAGGAGGCACCCGCATGAGAAAACAACACAAGCGAGTAAGCCTATTTAGAAAAATCCTGATGCCGTTTCTGCTCCTTCTCTTGGCCGGCAGCATATATTATCTTGGAGTTCCAAAACATACGCCCGCCAGCGAGCCAAAGGAACCCCTGGGACGAGTGGTCATCATTGAACTTCCAAATGGAAACACGATGACCACTTATGAAGCGTATATTGTCAAAAAAGGGGAAAAGCTCTTCTACAAAGGCAAGGACAGTGAGATAGATATCACAGGTGGAAAGATTACGTTTAAATAAAAAATGATTGCTTAAACCTGGGGAAGGCATTACAATTGAAATGCATTACATTAGGAGGATGATGGAAATGAATAATAAAATTAAACTGTTCACGCATACGGATTTCGATGGTGTCAGCTGTGCTATTGTGGCGTTCAAAGTATTCGGCAAGAAAAGGGTAGAAGTTACATACTGTGATTATCATGATGTTAATGAGAAAGTCAACTCTTTTCTTGAAGGTTCATTGGAAGAATATGGCGATGTTTTTATTACAGATATCTCGGTTAATGAAGAAGTCGCACGAAAATTAGAACATATTCATACAGAAGGTCTTCCAGTTGTCTTGTTAGATCATCATGATGTGGAATGGCTGAATGAATACTCCTTTGGTTATGTTTCTCAAAAGCATAATGACGGCCGTGGAACATCTGGCACCACGATGCTCTTTGAATACCTCTATGAAGAAGGTTTAATGGATGCTTTCATGTATGAAACAGAAGTTGCCGGCCTATCTGAGTATGCTGAACGAGTCAGGGAGTATGACACATACGATTGGAAGAAAATTTTAAACGACGAAGAGCCTAATCGATATAATAACCTGTTTTACTTCTTAGGTCGTGATCGTTGGATTACTAAGGTAATGAATTGTCTTGATGCACATGATAGCTTCTTTTTATCTCAAGATGATCGCATGATCCTTGATATCTTGGATGAACAAGTAGATGCCTATATTGGTGAGATGTCCGACAATTTAATGTCATTCTGCGTTGGCAAATACCAGGTAGGTGTGGTATTTGGTGAGCAGCATATTAGTGAAGTCGGAAATGAACTACACAAAATGCATCCTAGCTTGGACTTGATTGCCATCATTAACATGAAATCACGTAAAGTCAGCTATCGTACGATTAGGGAAGATATCGATGTAGGCAAGTTTGCCCGCTACTTTGGCGGAGGAGGCAGACAAGCCACAGCAGGCAGCGAGCTTTCAGAAGATCAGATAATCAACATAGTACGAACCATCCTTCCTCAGTAAGGAGCTGAGAGAATGTGGAGTTAATTTCGGAATATTTATTTGTACGGTATATCGGAAGAAAAGACCCCCTGCCATTCCCAGAATACCTCATGCCAGCGAATCGTCATAAGAATGATTTCTGGATCACCCAGGAAGGGCAATGTATTTATCCAAGAGATATGGATAATGGACACCTTGTGAATACGATCAGACTCATGCATCGAAGCAACTCTGCTCTTGCAAGCTGGTATGATGAATCAAACGGGGATGATCATATTCTTTATGGCTTAGCTCCCTGGAGCACCAAAAAAGGGAAGAAGCACAAGGGTAATTTTGCAATGACTCAGTATTTTGCTCTGTGGGATAAAAATAGGATTTATATGCTTCTCAGAAGGGAAGTAAGGCTAAGAGGATTGGAGGAATGGTTATGATAAAAAGAAACCCGGAATACAACCTTGAGGTGTCGTTAGCAGCTGCAGTCAATGCTTTCAAAGGTGACAATGATGTGCTGCTGTGCTTTGAAGATGAAGAAGGTGTTGTGTATGCTGCTCAACTTATAAGCAAAAAGCATGATGCGCTTTCTCAATTGAGAGATATACCTTTCGAACAAATGGCAGATGCAAAGTATTACATCAAAGGAGACAACCATGAAAAAGCCGATTGATGATCTCCTGGACATTGCGGTTGACATCGCTGTTAAAGAAAGCGGTATGCCACAGGAGAAGATAGAGGAAGTTAGCTCTTCCATGATTGCGTACATTAATGCAGGAGCTAAGTATGGCAACACGCCTGAAGGCTTCCTGCGTTGGTTCAATGAACAAGGAGGAGCACTTTAAGATGGAAGCACCAGTAACAAAAGCAGCACTTAGTCAGGTAGAATACCTGGAGAAGCAATTCCAGCAGGTAAAGGAAGACATCGCAGCTATCGAAGGCCGTCAAAAAGAAGAAAACGATCAGCTGCGTGATCTTTACTTCAAGAAAGGGAAGCTCTATTCAGAAATTGAATTGATGAAGAGAGTTCCAAGTTATTAAGCACCCGCCCTTGCCAGGGCATTTTAGTGAAATCAAACTGACAAATAGGGAGAGAATCAACCATGACAACAGTTACTAAATCATATAACGTATTAGAATTATTAGGAATTAACATTCCGGAAGGCACTAAAGCAAAGGTATCTACAGATAACGGACTATATGGAACGACAGTCGTTAAGAAAGCTGGCTCTTTAGTGAACGAGCGTACAGGGGAAAGCCTTATTTTAACTGAAGAACTCTTAAAGTCTAAATTCCGCTTAGTAAGCACAGAGAAGAAAGTAACTCTATCTGAGTTCTTAGATGCTTACAAGGACGGCAAGAAATTAAAAGTCGTACTTGCAGATCATCATCGTTTTATTCAGAAGGAAGATCTGGACCTTCCGGAAGAAATCTCTGACCTTCTGACTGCCATTGCCAATCCATTCTTTGCTGCGAAAGCCTTCTCAACGAATGATGTATTAACATTTGATGAATTGCTTGCCGGTGAATTTTACATTTGCTGAACTCTTGACATATGTAGTTCAGTAAAGAAAGGAGAATAAAGATGAATCTTGATGACTTACTCAAAAGAGTTGACAAAGAAAAAGATGGACGAAAAGTATTTGTTTTTAGAGATACAAACGGTGGTTGGAGCAATGTCAATCTCACTGTAAATAAATCTGAAATCAGCATTACCTTAGACAATAATGAGATTTTTTCAGACGATAAGTAATGAATAGTACGATCATGTAATGCAACACACAAAGGAGGAGAATATATGGGCTATAGACATTATTTTTATAAGGTCGAAAATGAGCTCTTAGATAATATCCACCACCTCACAAAGGATGAATTCTACAAATGGGGCATAGAAATTGGCTTATTGGATCCGGACGACGATGAGCCTTATGTGCCATTGTATAAAATCGGTGAGGAATTTTTCGGATTCGGCAAGTATTATGAAAATGCTAGTGAGATTCAACAAAATGGAAAGCCACTTTTTGCTGACAAGGAATTGTCGGAAAGATATGAGGAGTATGAGCCTTTCATTGTAGGAAAGGAAGCTGTCCTTAATGCAATCGAACATCAAAAAGGGTTAATCATTAACATGTATGAAGGCATGTTATTACGTACAGATTCAGAACGTTTAGAAGAGGATTTCGATGAACGTACAAAAGAGAAGATGTACGAGCAGCATCTAAAAAGCATGTACAGTGAATGGAAGAATGGTTTCAACACGGTCATGGCTATCAATTTGGATGAATCTAAACCCGCAATTACTACCTCATGGAAGTACGAGTATTCCATATTTGAATTAGTGAGACTTTACAAATCAACGGATTGGGATAAATACAGCTTGCTCTTTATGGGATGGTAATCCTATGGAGCTACATAAATTGCTTGGTAAGGGAGAGAAGAAAAATGAATCCTAAAAACATTGAAAAGATAGAACTTGCCAAAAAGGTGTTTTCTGAACGAGGCATTGTATTTAGGGAATTAGTGAATGGCCAATTACAGGTTGATAGAGCTAATTTCTGGGCTACATCGGAAAAATGGTTTGATCCGAACACAGATACAAGAGGCAAAGGAATTAACAGTTTTATTAAATACTTAAAGGATATTGATATCATTTAATAACCGCACATTCAGATAATTACAGAAAATGAGGTGATTTGATGACAGATTGGAATCTGTATTATTGTGGCCTGTGTGAGGTAGACTTCGCTGTCAGCAAGAAGACCGATGAGGGCTCCAGTTCCTGTCCGAAGTGCGAAAGCGGAGAAGAAGTCGTACGTGTAGGAGATGACTCATGAAAGGCAAATCAAAAAGACCAACAATCACTGTTGGCCAAACAGTATATGTCAGCTTCACTGGCGGATGGACTGGAAGCTCCCAACCTAATTTGAGCGAATATGAAGTGACCAAAGTCAATACTAAGAGCTTCTACGCTGTTGAAAAGGGATTCGATTTTGAAAGAAGATTCGATCTCAGAACCCTTCGGCATGATAATTCCTTCGGAGAAGTCTATCTAGCATACTTGTCTGAAAATGCATATTGGGACAAGGTAAAGATCCTAGAAGAGAAGAAGCAGCTGCGACGTGAGATTGAGCACTCTCTCATGAAGCTCAATCTTAATCAGCTGCGAGAGATCCGCTCTATCATTAAATCTGAGTAAGGAGGGCTCAAATGAAAAAAACGTTATTTGTTTCCCAGCTGCCCCTTAAGACACAGGAGCTGATCAGAAAGGAAATAAGGAAAGCTCTAATGAAGGAAGCTCGGCTGACTTGGGAAGAGCTTGAAAAACTGGTCCAGGATGGGATGGACAGTCGTCTATCTGATTTATCCGATCTTATTGACATCCATAAATTTATATAAAAACCCCCGCCCTTGCCAGGGCATTAGGCAGGTGATATGAAGGAGGAAATAACATGACAACCGCAGCAACAGATATTACATTAACTCCCATGCAGGAAGGTGCCGTTGATGCCATTAAAGAATGGTACACGAATAGTTCCAACCAGACGTTCTTCCTGGCTGGCTTTGCCGGAACAGGTAAGTCTACCATTGTGCATCATGCTATCGATATATTGGGTGTTAGAAAGAGTAAAGTCGAATTTGCCTGTTATACTGGCAAGGCAGCATTGGTCTTAACACAGAAAGCGAATGGAAAGTTTAAAGTAAAGACGATTCACCGTCTGATTTACAAGCTCGATGAAGCCACCAAGGGAGGACCTACTTTCATCCTTCGGCAAAAACACGAATTGGAGCACTTAAAACTGATTGTTATCGATGAGTGCTCCATGGTGGATGGCCAGGTCATGCAGGATCTGAAGTCATTTGGCGTAAAGATCCTTTTCATTGGTGACACAGGCCAGCTCCCGCCGGTCAATCAAAAAGGGAATGAAGATTTCCTTAAAATGTTCAACAACCCTGATTACACACTGACAGAGATTCATCGTCAGGCAGAGGGGAATCCGATCATCCACTTATCCATGCTGGCACGAACCAGACAGCCCATTCCTTATGGGTGGTACGGGTCCAACAGAGAAGTGCTGGTCATTGACCAAATGCAATGGCACCAAGTCAAGCAGCATTGCTATACAACAGCAGACCAGATCATTTGCGGCAAGAACAAAACACGCCAGGGATTGAACCAGGATGTTCGTCAATACCTCGGCTACACCAACATTCTGCCTCAAAAAGGAGATAAGTTGATTTGCACACGCAATGATTGGGGAAAGAACATCGAAGATATTAATTTAGTCAATGGCATGACAGGCTATGTCGATTATATAAAATATGACATTCAGGATAATTATGATATCAAACGAAAAGCATTGAAGATTGCCTTTCGGCCGGATTTTACGGAGAAGAAGTTTCATAATTTGTATTTGGTGAATGACCATTTCACAGACAATGAATATAAGCTGTTGCCTCATGAGTACGGCATTTACAGTGAATTTGACTATGGCTATTGCATAACGGCGCACAAGAGTCAGGGTTCGCAGTGGAATAATGTCGTGGTTATCTCTGAAGTCTTAAACCGTGAGGAACATCACCGGTGGCTCTATACTGCTATCACCCGGAGCGCAGAAAAGCTAGTTCTTGTCATATAGGAGGTTAATGATGAAAGACGTTACAATTACAGAAGAGCGTTCGGATAACTTTGGCGAGAAAGATGCCAGAGTTATCTCATATAGACATCCATCCGCAAGCATGGATTTTGTGATTAAAAAGGGAAATCATTGCAGTGTTTCCTTGTGCAGCGGCACCATCGAAGGAATGAAAGACATCACATTGATGTTTATTGAGACTTACAAGCCAGCCACTTTGGTGAACCAAGTTCACAGCGTGCCAGAACTGCGTGCTATGTACAAGGCAGGTTTTAGGTATCAAACAAGTGAAAGGAAACTATTGCACCTGAAAGCGACCTTGGACCGTTTAACTGAAAACCCCTCTATTTGCCTGGCTTGGAAAGGAGTATTCCAATGGTAGAAAAAATTGTTCAAATCATTGAAACCAAACGTGTTGAAAACATGCCTTCAGATTGGAGAAAAATCACAGGGCGGGATGCTGCAGGAAATGAGATCCTGGTTGAGGAGTTCGACTTAACGCAGCCTCTTGTTCCTGGTGAATATGTATATGGTCTTATGCGTGACGGAGTGCTGCATGCTGAGTACCGTGTAATAGGATACAGAGGGGAGAGGTTATCATGACGTTCTTTGAGCAGCTGCTAAAGAAAGGCTTTGACGTGGAAGCCAAAGAATATCAGACAGATATGAGTTTCACGTACCTGGAAGATCAGGAAGGAACGGAATATCGCATGAACATAGATGATGATGAGTTAATTGCCTATGCTTCTTTCCGTGAACCAGGAAAGGAAGACTGGCTCAATTTATCTTACATTGAAATTACTCCATCCCAACTCAAGGAGGCGGTCTAAATGCTTACAATTACTTCATATCAAAAGAAGCTTGTCACATATTTAGCTAAACTATATACTCAAGACCAGATTGATGAATTTTCATGGTATCCGGATCAAGAGGATAGCTCCACTTATAAGATGGACTTTGTAGATCACACCTATCACCGAAAAACGATAACATTCGAGAAATCAACAGGAGAGATCAGCATGGCTGACTTAGGAGAAGTCCAAGTCGAATGGAGCTAGTTTCTGTATACCTGGGATCTTCACGATCTTATCAGGTGTCTTATGTATATAGACTATGGAAAGAAAATAAAATATTGGCTACCCCTGATATGGCAACTTACATCGAGAAACATTGTGGCATCACACGACACCATTTTGACGCCAAGTGCCGGGAAGTCATGTTATCAACCAAAGGCGAACATGATTCAGACACTGTAGCAGAGGCCATGTTGGCTTTTATTATTTACTGTATTGATCATCAACACTTCGAAGCGATAGAAGAAGCACTTCAATAGAGTGCCTTTTTTATTTCATGTAATGCCTTGCATTTCCCTAAGTTAAGTGGTAAACTTGGGGAGAAAGTGGTACAGGGGAAGACCAAAAGGAGTAAAAGCATATGAAGATTACACGTAAACCCAGCATTTCAAATTTGGTGTTAGGGGCAGCAAGCGTAACTTCCATTGCTCTAACTCTTCATTTTAATTCAGTTGCAGAGGACTTTAAACAGTCTCATATTGAGTTGAACGCAAAGTACACAGATGTGCTTGTAGAAAATGAAGAACTTCGTGACACTACCATCCAGCTGTCTGACAAAGTGGCAGTCTTAACGGATGAAGCGGAGAAGTCATCAGGACTATTAGAGCAATCTCGTTTGGAAATCGAGAGACTAAATAAGGAGACTGACACCCTCCAAGCGGAAGTTAAAAAGAAAGACGGTCAGATCGACGCTTTCAGAAACAAAGTGGCTGAACTTGAAAAAAAGACTAAACAGCCCCAGGTAATTTCCCGTGGTGAATCAGAGGCAGGGGAGTGGAAGAACTTCCGCTTAACCTACTACGATAACAACTATCAGTCAACAGGCAAGCGTCCTGGAGACAAAGGATATGGCATCACAGCCAGCGGACGCCAGACAACGGCAGGCGTCAGTATTGCAGTGGATCCCAATGTAATCCCGCTCGGCACCTGGGTGCTGATCAAGTGGCCGGATGGCAAGATCGAGAAACGTCGAGCAGACGATACAGGATCCGCCATCAAAGGATATGATATTGACTACTATGTGCCCAAAGCTTCCCTTTCCATGGGAGACTCTATGGTAGCAGTCAAGATATTAGGTAAAGAATAGGAGATGATCCCCCATGGCAATTGGCGAAAGCGATGAGCTATTTGACTTTAGTGATCAAATGTTCACTGGGCCAAGCAAAAAAGAATCTGAATCGGAGTCGAACCCCACACCCTTCAAAGATCCAATTGATCCGACAGGCACTCCCGAAAAGCTCACGTATGACAAAGAGGTGCAAACCTCCTACCTTCTGGTGAATGCACTCATGAACCTTCTGATACGCAAAGGCGTCATTTATCCTCATGAAGTCCAGGCCTTGGTGTCCGAACTTCATATAGAATATATGAAAATGAAACGGAAGGGGCCGGATGAGAATGGAGCTTAATGAGACAAAGAAGCAGGATCTGAACCACATTAAAGAACATGTGACGCATTTCTCTATTGAACTGGGAACCAAGACAGTTCAAGAACAAGAAGTCACCGTAGGCGGCCGAATCACACACCTGGTCCCACCTGTCAGTGACGAACATCCGATGTACATTGCTATGATGGATGATGTCTTGGGAACCGTTCATGTGTTTGCTCCAGAAACGTTGGTCTCTGCTTATTCAGAGCAGTTCCAGCCGGGCAACATGGTGTTTGTGGAAGGGTACGTGAACTTTGTGACTCACACGGAGAAGCGGAAGGTCAAGAAAGATGCATCTGTCTTCGCTTTTGGATTGAAGGACACTACAAAATAGGTGATACCGTTGAGAAATGTATTAATCTTGCCCGACGGAACCCGTCAGGACTTTATGTATCCATCTAATCGTGATATTGAAGTAGGAGAACTGCTTCAGATCCAAATGAGTGATGATAGCATTGTAATTGCTCGTATACATGCCATTGAACAGCATGATCGTGAAATACATTACTTGCTGAAAGTATAAGAAAAACCAGCCCTTCCCAGGGCATGTCAGTGAAAATAAAAAATCCAAAAAACCTTTAGGAGGAACATGACAATGGGTATGAATAATCCTTATAATCAACAATACAATCAAGGTGGCTACCAGCCACAAGGCGGATACAATAATCAAGGCGGCCAGCCTCAAGGTCAAGGCGGGAACGGTCAGAACCGCAACTCTGGTTATGACAACCTTGCACAAATCACAATCGTAGGCCGCACAACTAAAGAACCTGAATCCAAGATGATTGGAAACTCCAAGGTAGCTTCTACTAAGGTAGCGGTTAACCACAGAAGTGAAAAAGCAGGAACAGATTTCTGGTTTGTGGAAGTGTGGGGAAATGAAGGTGCAGATAGCAAGCACAATTTCTTAGTAAACCACGTTTCAAAAGGACGTAAAGTTCTTATTACTGGAGTTCCTGAACTTCGCCAGCAAAAGCAAAACGATGGCACGTACACGTATTATCCAACCATCAAGGCAACTGAAATTATTGGGTTAGACGGAGGACAAGGACAAGGTGGAAATGGACAGGGTGGACAAAGCCAACAGTCTCAACCGCCACAAGGACAGTTCCAGCAGCCGAATAACTATCAGCAGCCACAAGGCCAATATCAAGCTCCACCACAACAACAGCAGCAGCAGTTCCAGCAGGCACCACAAGGAGCGCCACAGGGAGCACCACAAGGTGGATTCCCACCAGCTCCTCCACAAGGAGCACCACAGGGCGGATTTCCTCCAAACCCTCCAGGCGGCGGATACGGAGCGCCAGTCGGAGCACCCGTTGGAGCGCCTAATGGAGGATTCCCTGGAGCTCAATAACACCGAAGAGGGGATCTTCCCCTTTTCCTCTTTTATTGATACAGAGGCTTTGATGATCGATTGGAGGATATAAATGAAGTTGTTATCTATTTTTTCTAAGAAAAAGAAAAAAACTCACTGGTGTTATGTATCTTCTTGCTGTGGCGCTTTGTTTGCAAGAAGCAGCGCACCTGGTTATGAAGGGTATAGCTGTTCTGAGTGTGGCGGGTTCATTCCAGAGGAGGAATGGAACTGATGGCAAGAAAGAAAGCTTCACCGGCTGACTCCCTGGGGCGTTTCATCTTCGGAATCTATGATTACTATCATGACCGTGGGATGCCCCAGAAGACAGCTAAAGCAAGAATGATTGACGATACCTTGGAAGCCGTCAGTGATATCATGAAAAAGGAAGATGAGATTCCGGATCACATGCTGGTTCTCATGGCGCAGTGGATGTCTAAATCTCTGAATAACCGTGGTGCCCAAATGACCAAGGCTGTCAGAGAAACAGATATGGAAGTCCGTCATGATACGGAGGCTATCCTGCAGCCCTTGCGTGATATCAAAGCAGCCAAAGATGCAATTGACGTATTTATTGAGACTTACAAAGGGTGGAGTGATTTAGATGGCACAAAAGAAGAAAGTTGATAAACAGCAGACAGTGGAAGGCCAAGTGTCCAATACGGATTTTATCAACATGATCAATAAGCGAATGGGCGAAGGCTCGATCTTCGCTTTTGATGGGGATAATACCGCAAAGGTGCAGCCTGTCTCAACAGGCATTCCTTCACTTGATTATGCACTAGGAATTGGCGGACTTCCATGGGGAAGATTAGTTGAAATCTATGGACCTGAATCCAGCGGTAAGACTACCGTATGTCTAAGGATTATTGCGGAGTTCCAGAAGAACTCAAAGATCATTCCACATATTTTTTATGGAAAGAAAGTGTTGTTTGTCGATGCAGAACACGCATTGGATCCAACACATGCGGAGTTTTTGGGATGTGATATCTCAGAAGAAACCGGCATGCTGATTTCTCAGCCGACTCACGGTGAGGAGGCATATAACTTAATAGAGACAGCTATCCTTTCCGGTCAGGTTGGACTGATTGTGGGAGATAGTTTGCCGTCCTTCGTGCCAAAAAAGGTCATCGAAGGCAATGCGGAAGATCAAAACATTGGCCTGCAGGCTCGTCTGAACTCACAGAACCTGCCGAAGATGGCTACTTTATGCCATCAGAACAATGTACTGTTCATCATGATTAACCAGATTCGTGAGAAAGTCGGAGTCATGTACGGCAACCCGGAAACCACTCCAGGAGGCCGAGCGCTGAAGTTCTACAGTTCTGTCCGTATGGAAATCAGACGCAGCATGATCACGAAATCCGATGTGACGATTGGGCAAACCATCAACATCAAAGTAATCAAAAATAAAGTAAGCCGCCCGTTTACCAAAAGTGAATTTGATTACTATTATGATACCGGTATTGATGTAGTGAAAGACATTATGAATGTCGCCATGGATATGGACATCATCAAGAGAGCCGGAGCGTACTATTACTACGGTGAAGATTCTAAGAATCCTTTAACGGATGGTGCTGGTAATGCATTAAAGTGGATGGGTAAAGACACGGTTGAAGGTGTCTTGAAGCAGAGTCCTGCTTTGTTCCATTACACCAATGAGATTGTACAAGGAAGAATCCCAAAAGATGCTCAGTTCGTGGAAGAGGACCACGCACAGGACGGGCATCTTGAAGAAGACACTTCAGCGGAAGAAGTGCTAGTGTAACCTACAGGGGAGGGCTTTAAGCCCTCCATCAATGCAAGGAGGAGTCGAAATGTCAGTAACGGAAAAAGAACTGCCCTTTGATACATCGGACATGGACAAGCCAAAGGAAAAGCTGGAGCCAGGATTCTACGACCAGATTTTCATTGCGGATACCATGTACAAGGATGTAACGCCATTCTATATCAAGACAAGCATCCACAATTGCTTTGCTTGCGACCAAAACTCATTCAAAAAGCCACTGGAGCTCAGTAATTTCAATGCATCTGTCATGGTCATAGGAGAAGTTCCGAGTGACATCGACTTTACAACAAAAGAAGGAAAGCTGCTGGCTGACTCACTGGCCTGGGCGAAATATGATTTAAACGATATCTATTTCACATCCCTGGTTAAATGTGAATCATCGGCCTCCCCTGAACGTTGCCAGCACCATCTTCTGTCTGAACTGCTCTGCGTTCAGCCGTCGATCATAGTTGCATTAGGATACGATGTCGGCAAACATTTTGACCAGTCCATCAACAGAGCCGGCTTTACATCCGTCTTAATGGGCAAATACGATATGATCACGACTTATCGTACGCTCATTGCCATGACAGACCAGAATTACTTTCAGGAGTTTTGCCAGCATTTGTTACGAGCGAAGCAGCATGTGGAGAGCAAACAGTAAAGGGAGTTCGTAACAATGAAAGAATATAAACAAGAATACACAATGAATCAGGCAGCATTAATGCTAGGTGTGCACCGTGACACCATCATGTATTGGGAGGAGAATCAATTGATCCCCCCAGCCCGAAGAAATTCCAAAAATAATTATCGTATATACACAGTAGAGGAAGTTTTGGAAATTGCAAAAATACGTGGTATAGGTGTCGTTGATCTGGAGGCAGTGGAGCGTAAGAAGGAGAAACAGCGAATGGAGCGGCTACAGAAGAAACACAATAAGTCAAATATGTTACAAAATTAAATATTTGTAACAAAATTGAAGGATTGTCGTTGACACATACAAAATTGCTCAGTTATAATCATCTAGGCATAAGCAAAAAATCCTAGCAATTTGTTAAAATTCCACGAATTTAAAAGATTTTTCCCTTAATTTCCTTAAAAATGTAATGCATTAAGTTTCATTACGCTACAATCGGGTATATTAATATAGTACCTTCCACAGGTGTGTAAAAATTTTCTCATAATTTTCGCATTTTAGGTATTATGTTTTCGGTATGTTTTGTTGTATACTAACGAAGAGATGTAGCAATTTAAGGGAGATGTATCAGGAATGATGACAGAGAAAACTATTATAGAGATGCTGAGTAAAGGCGAAGTTTCTGTGTACGAGTATATAAAGCAACAATGTCAGACAGATGGAGGTTCACTTAAGAAATCCATGGCAGATATAGGTGCTGAATTGGACTTGAGTGAAGCCACCGTACATAGAGCTGTTAGAAAACTGAGGAAGCAAGGCATTATAGGTGTTATTTCATCTATGGAAAAAGCAGAGCCTAACGAGATTGTGTATTATGGCATTCCAGATCCCGATAAGCAAGTGGGAGATATCTTTACGATGATTCAGGAATTAAGCACTAGTGCAAAGCGTTTCGAGACAATACTTGAAGCAAAAGACCGCACGATTGATAAGCTGAAGAGAGATAAGGAATTGCTGTATGAGCAAATAGATCGATTAGAAATGGAAATCAGAAGAGGTGCTCCTTTTGATCAGGAACGCATTATTTCCAGCCAGTCTTTAGATGATGGAACAACAGCCTATATCGTTCGAGATTTAGAACCAGAACAACACTAAAAGGGGCTGTCAAGTTTGAGAAACATTTATTCCAATTCACCATATTCTCCTGATTCATCTGAGACCTTAATCAAAGATATCCAAACTGCACTGAATTCTGACCGAGGTTTCGATCAGGATTCAGAAGCCGGATTGGACATTATGCAAAAGTTTCAGGAAGTCACACGGAAACAAAAGGTTTCACCTCAGGAAATGGTGATACAAATGTTGAAGGCTTGCTCTCAATCCATGAATGAATTATGTGATAAGTACGAATCCACACTCGAAGATATTCACCAAGATACGGTAAATTAGTTCTTATACGGAGGTACACACATGAACGTATTGGAACGATTGCTCCAAGAAGATCCAGTCGAATGGAAAAGGGTGATTGATCAATATGAGTCAATCAACAAACGCCTTAAGGTCCCACCTGTTGAAAAAACCGCACTTCATCATTTTAATGTAAGTGTAGAAGAAACATACACTAAAGCACTATATGACTTTGGGCGTGCCAGAAGGAACCGAGACGCCATTCAGCGATTGCTGAAGAACACATTGGAAGATCTGTATAAAGGCTCAAACGAACAGGCACGGAAAGCAGCAGGCATACAGTTCGCCAGAGCTTTCCCGGCTCCTGTTCATTATCCGCTTCCTACAGTTGATCTTTTTGCATTAGAGGATCAGTTTAATGAATATTACTATTCCCTCGAGGCAACCATAAAATCACTTCAAGCAAAAGCTGATGCAAAAATCACGAATAATTCATTGCTGAATATTGAAAGCAATGTTGTAACGAACTAGGGAGCACCAGAGCTCCCTTTTTATATAGGAGGGCATTACATTATGGCTAGAACTGCAGAAGCAGCCAATTGGAGTCCTTATGAGGACAAGTTAATGTATGACGTTATTACTACTTTTGAGGATGATATTCCCATGAGTGAAAGATATGAACGTGTTGCTGATTACTTTCAGGCATTGAATCTTACGACACGGGAACCTAATGCCATCAGACAAAGATGGAATAAAATCAAAGACCAGGATTTTTCTGAGGATGTTCCGGTCACGACTGGAGTGCAGCAGGAATTAAACTTTGATGACTTTCTTCAGGATCTACCAGTTCAAGTAATCACTACTAATCCTGAAGTGTCTTTCATATATCCAGAAAGGGAAGAGGCTGCAGATGAGTTCGATTGTGCTATACAATCGATTCAGAACTTTCGCATGCAACAACTTGACTTGATATCAGAAAATCATGATCTTAAAAATAAGCTTGCTGATGCCAATATAGAAATCAAACGATTAAAAGAAGAGCTGGCCACGTTCCAGAAAGTCAAAGCCCTCCTGAGTATGAGCAGCTGATGGAATGCGTCTATGAGCAAGAATGCGCCAATGTCGGAAAGTCCTGCTTCAAGTGTTTTAACTACAGTATGTACAAAGCACCCAAGGTAAGGCAGGGTCTTCGGGCGAAAGCTATTCCCACAAAGGAAACCAAACAAGGCATGGACTTCGAGAACCGGGGCACGAAGAAGTACAATCACGCAGTCAAGACAGCGAAGGATGCTGCCAGAAGACAGATTGCCTCAGGGGCCCTTTCTCATGCATTGGGCGATATGATTACAGAAGAAGCTCTGACAGCCTCCCTGGCGGAGTTCAAGGAACGTGGAACTGTAAGTGCCAGAGGGGAAAAGCAGATTACGATCAAGAAGGAGTGGCTCGATAAACTTGAATGGGAATCCAGGCAAATGAATCGCACCTATTACTTCTTGCCTTTCACATTCAAGGGATCCGATAAGGATTATGTAGCCATGGATTATGAAATCTTACTGTCTTATGTGCAAACCATTCAGACCTTGCTTGAAGAAAACAGGCTCTTGCGCCTGCAGAATGAAGAATAGGGAGATGATAGCGTGACGACTGCAGAAAAGAAAAGCAAGTTGAAACGATGCAAGATAGGCGATACCGTTTTGTGTACGAATGGCCATGAATATGAATTTGTGCGAATGAAGCAGTCTAAGTTTATCGGCAAACGAAGAGGCGTTGCCTATGATATTCCTGTTGAAATGTTCACGACAGTTGTGAAAGAAGCAGAGGCTGTGGAGTTTGATCCTCATACGTTGCGGGAAGGGGAATTATTATATATCCTTAACAATAAACAGGAGCCGGTGATCTACAAATTCAAATACATGATTAATGCGAATAAAATTATGGCTACGAACCCAATCACAGGTACCGGGGTAAGAATAGACTCCTCACTTGTAAAAGGAGCTGTACAGGAACTGGCAGCTGCAGGAGGTCGATAAAATGGGTCCTCAGTTTTATCAAACCCGATTAGGTCAGATCTTTTTTGAACACCAGGTGCCGGAAACGATGAAGGCCATGAAGGACATTGCAAAAGAGTTAAAACGGTCCAATGACTTAAAAGAGCGAGAGCTACAGTTAAAGGAGCAGATGTTAGATGCCGAGAAATCAGGGAAAAACTTGGACGTATGAACAAGAACAATATCTCCTTGATGCCTATGGGAATGTGACCTTGCCATTTTTGTGCGCCAAGCTGGGAAAGACAATGGAAGCGATCAAGCAGAAGCACAAGGATCTGACGGGCCACTGCGATCCTTACTCCGCAGCAGGTCTTTATTCTCCTAGAGAAATAGCACCTGTTTTAGGAGTCGATCACAAAACCATCATTGACTGGATACATCGTCGGGATTTTCCAGCTAAACGTCTACACAAGGATGAGGACTATCATCGTTATTATATCGATTCCTCTGAGATGTGGAAGTGGGCAGAGCAGAACAAGGAGCGAATTCCTTTTGCTCATGTAGTTCAAGGAGTTTTACTTCCTGAACCCGATTGGCTGGCAGATGAAGTCCGCAAAGCCATTGCAATCGGAAGGAAGCGCCCTACTAATTGGACGAAAGAAGAAGATGAGTTAGCCTGGTGGTGGTACAAGGGCGGTGTCAATTATCGTGAGATTGCACGTCGGCTCGGACGGCCTGAATCCGGGACTCAACGTCGTTTGACGAAAATTCGCAAGATGAAAGAATCGAAAGGAGCTTAACACATGGTTTATATTTGCAATGAGTGTGATGCCATGCACGGTGATGAAACCAATTCCTGTGACTATTGCGACTCTGAATCAATCAGAGAAGTGACAAAAGGGGATATGGGTATATATAATTAATGCCCCTCCCGGGGCGTTCTTATGAAATAAGGGAGGAATATACAATGACAGCAACCAATCCAAAAATATACGAAGCATTTGAAGAAGAGGCAAAAGGCATTGATGTAGAAGGTTTAATGGCACAGATGATGGAGAGCTTCCAGGCGGATAAAGGCTATAAGCCAACCGTGACGGATGAAGTGAAGATCCGCAAGATGCTGCTGGCCAGAAAGTACATCGAGCGGGAGCAAGATCGCTTAACGCACTTGAAAGCAGCCATCATGGCAGACTGGGATGAAAAGATCCAGGCCAAGCAAAAAGAGATCCAAAGCATCAATGAGTTTATTGAAGGGTATATCAAGAATCAAAACGGCGGAAAGAAATTATCACTTGATGTAGGTACAGCCACACTAAGAAGATCTGCTCCAAAAGTGAAGCTAAATCCGGAAAAGAAAGACGATGCGATTGCTTTCTTAAAGCATCATGGAGTTTTGGAGTCCTTCCAAAAGCCTGCTGACCTGGATGTTTCCTTGCTGCAGAATTCCTACGTTAAGCAGTTTAATGACATGGTAGAAGAGAAGGCAGAAGCCAGGATCGCAGCGGAGAAAGAAGAAAAAGGCAAAATCACCAAAAAGCGTGAAGGGGAAATCAAACTCGAAGTGGAACGTGAACTGGCTGAAGGATATTTCGGCAAACTTCCAGAGTTTATGCAATACGTCCCTGAGGAGCAAAAATTAGCGATTACCATGAAGTAATGCCATAGATTCTAGCAATTCCAGCCACGAATGAGAAATTTCTCAAATATTCGTGGCTTTCCTATTGTTTTTCCCTATGTTTTCCTATATACTCTATTTATGAAATGCATTACATACCTGAAAGGAGAATATTTTATGACCCACAAATTGCGTTTTATGGGTGTCAATCGGGATACTGAAACAGCAGGACCCGGCAAGCGTTTGGAGTTCTTCACCAAGGGATGCATTCGTGGTGTCATAGCTCCTTGTCAAGGATGCTTCAACGAATCTACTTGGACGTTTGCTGGTCAGTACCGAGAAATGGACATAGAAGAAGTCGTTGAAATATGCAGAGATACAGCTTGGAACCGACAAGTAACATTCTGTGGTGGAGAGCCGATTCTTCAAGCAAAAGCTCTTGCTGAAGTAGCGAAGCAGCTAAAAGAAATTGATCCGTCTTTTCATTTTGTCATGTATACGGCATATAAGCTAGATACCTTAATGAAATATGGTTTGAAGTTCACATGGACTTCTAAATACGAAAAGGCCATGGGACGTCATTTATATGACTATGCCACTACTTTGGAACATTTGGATGAAGAGAGGGTTCAGTTTACACTTTTGACTCCGGAAGACGTGAAAGAGCTCATGAAATACATTGATATCATTGTCGATGGAGACTATCAGCAGGACAAGAGACTCACAACTGAGCAATACATGCATGAAGGATGGTTTATCGGATCTGCCAACCAACGAGTGATCTTCGGTCCAGAAACAGTTAAGGATGATGAAATGCGTTACCTCTATGCAGATGAATACAACAAGAAGCGTTTAGAAGGCAATCAATGCCGCTGCTGCGGACATGACATAGATAAAAGTAAGCTCTTCTGTAATAACACTTGCGCTCAAAGATATAGTGATCGCAAGAAGGAGCTTGAGAAGCTGGGAGGGCTATGATATGTATACCTCTTCCAGCTCATGGGGGAAATTCGCAAAACAAGACAAGAATGACCCCATTTATCAGTATGCAGAAAAGTACTTAAAGGACGTAGATTTTGAGCCATATGACGAAAACAATATGGCTTTTGCCCTGGAAAGTATTTTCAATGAAAAGATTAAACCAAAAACAACAATAGATTATATGAAGGACATATGGGAGGGACTTAGGATGCCGGTGTTAAATCCTAAAACAGGTGAACAGGATTACGTAGATATTTCACTTGTCAGCAAAATTGTAGTAGATCCAGAATATGTAGAAGACATGGCTTCTAATAATAAAATCAAAGTGGATATCACGCTTGAAGGAAATCAAGATACAAATGAAGTATATGTAATTTCTCAAAATGAAGTATTCGGAAAGCATGGAGAAATTGTGTCTCTAAGTGCTTTTGAAGAGATGCTTTTCAAGGCGATCAATGAAGCGAAGGATCAGCGTTTGGAAGCGGTAGAAGAGTTTAATGCTATCATCAATCGCTTAGTGACAAAGTTCGTGGATGAGAATCGCTCACACCAAAAACACCTTGCTCGATTAGGACATGAATATGACCTTACTCAAGGAATTGGCATTATTCGGGATACGAAGACCAACCAGGATGTTGGCACTTTTGAAAGCTTCAGTTATCTTTATGACCGAAATAAACGGAATATCACGTTTAATGGCATCTTGCTTTCTGGAAGAACGATGGAAGACCTTTCAGAAAAAGATCGGTTCGAAATGACCTTCTACTCAATCGAACACGGAACCATCTACTCTGTTATCAGCAAGTCTGATCTTGAAATTAATGGTGAAGAGGTTCTTCACATGAGTAATTTTAGCTTAGTGACAGAAGCATTTGATGACACACATGTCTTATATCAAACGGCCGTAGAGGCTAACAACTACAAATCTTTCATTGCTGACATTGATTCAAGCCACCCGCTTTACAGTGTTCGCATGGAGGAGTTCAAGAACAGCAGATTATCTATTCTTGAAGAGAGCAAACAGAAACAGAAACAAGAGAAGCTTGTTAATCAGTTTGCTGATATTGATATCTTTTAAAATCTCCCACTCCCGTGGGATTTAATCGGAAAAATAAACCCTATTGTCGAGGAGGACATGACATGACAACAGCTGCACCCACTAAATTATCCGGTATTGAAGAAATCTCTACATTGATGAATTCACGCCGCAGAGCCATCCTGGTGAACACTTTTGAGGAGGAGCGTTTCCAGGAAGATCTGAAGGCAGTCATCGAGGCGAAGAGCATGGAAGCCTATACGTGGTCCATTACATCAGGAGTAAAAGACTTAATCACAGGTGAGCTTCATCAAGCCGGAAAAATCTATGATCCTGTCAAGATGCTTGATTTTATTCAGAAATATGAAAAGACCGCTGTGTTTATCATTAAAGACTTCCATGATATCTGGACAAACTTCCAAGCAAAACGCCGCATGCGTGACATCCTGGAAGAAACAGACAATGTATATAAGCCATTATTATTGGTATCACCCCAAGTTAACATTCCAATGGAGCTTGAGAAGCTTATCACGATGGTTTCCTATGAGCTTCCTACTCGTGAACAGGTAGAGGAGCAGCTGGTCGGAATGGAATCATTCTTGAAGTCAAAGGATCTCCCAGTTCCAGAAGGACGTGAACGTGTTGGTATTATCAACGCATTGGTAGGGATGACAAAATCTGAAATCGTGAATGTCCTGAAGAAATCGGTTGCTAAGAATAAGCGAATTGATCTGGCCGAGATTGTAGCAGAGAAAGAACAGGTCATCAAAAAGACAGGCTTGCTTGAATATGTCACTAAGCTTGGAGACATGAGCAATGTTGGTGGATTGGATATCTTAAAAGACTGGTTTAACGATGCTTATTATGCATTTGACCATGAGGCCAGACGATATAATGTTGACCCGATTCGTGGTGTAGTTGTAGCAGGATTTCCAGGGACAGGTATTGCTTGCTTGTAATACATTTCATTGGTATCATATAGGTAGAATATAGTAATGGAGGAAATACCATGATGGTTACTCTACCGCCGAGACTTCAAAATATATCTAATTATGAGGTCCTTAAAGAAGAATATTTAAATGGTACATCTTTAACTAAGTTACAAAAAAAGTATGGAGTTGATCGCAAAGTTTTGTCTGCTAGATTTAAGATGGAAGGCATTGATACAAGTAAAATTCGACCATCTAAGTATACAGAACAATTCAAGGAACAAATTTGCGAACTATTTTTAGGCGATATGACTATAAAGGCTATCGCTAATGAACTGATTACGGACCCTAAATTGGTATCAAAAGTATTGAAAGAAAAGAAACTTTTTGTATCTCCTAAAACATATTCCTATAACGAAAGCTTCTTCGCAGCTATCGACACAGAAGAAAAGGCTTATTGGCTTGGATTCCTATGTGCAGATGGATCAGTCGAGACGCTGGATCGTAATGTCGTTGAGCTTTCATTGAACTCTATAGACATCGGTCATATTAATAAGTTTCGGGATGTTTTATCTCCAGACAAATCGATTACTGTTGAGGAAATTACATTGGGAGAAAGAACTTTTCAACGTGCTAGATATCAGGCTTTCAATAAAAAGTTAGCTTTGGATTTAGAATCTTTAGGATGCTCACCACGCAAATCTTTAACTCTCAATTTTCCTTCTGACGAAAAGATTCCTTTGAAATTGAAACGTCACTTTGTTAGAGGATATTTAGATGGTGATGGATCTATAGGTCTTTACACTAGACCAGGAAAGACTAAAGTTTCTTATTCAGCTCATCTTTCTTTCTTGGGAACATTAGAGTTTCTTGATGGCTTGCAGGATTTCTTTGAGCAAGAGATTGATGGATATACTCGTGTAAAAGTTCAGTCCAAAAAGAAAACTAAGGCTTTCAGTATTGAAAAGGGTGGAAACAAGTCAGTATTATCCATACTTAATTATTTGTACGAAGATGCAACCATTCTTCTTGAAAGAAAATATGAAAAATACCAAGAAATACAAGCAATTTTTGCCGTCTAGTGCAGAAATGCATTAGATAATCAGTGCGGAATTAAGCGGGGAACCCCTCCCTCTATATGAAAGGGCAATCCGAACCGAAGGCTGTGCAAAGCACAGTCAGGGGCAGAGCATAGGAGCTGACCGGTAACAGGAATAATGCTCCCACGAGGCCGCACCACCTAACCAGGTAATGCTGAAGGTGAAAAGATATGCCGAGCAAGTCTGTAATGGGCTTGAAGTGTAGATAAAAAACTATACGATAACAAATTGAAATCCCTAGTATCGAAATCTGTAGCTCACTTTTTTAATCTACCGTTATTAAAGATGAACATGTCAGACATTATGGACTCAAAAGTCGGCCAGAGTGAGAAGAATATTGACCGTGCTCTAAAACTAGCAGAAGCAGTTTCACCATGTGTACTTTGGGTAGACGAGTTCGAAAAAGCTCTTGCAGGCAGTGAATCGAGTTCACGCAGCGACGGAGGGACTACCTCTCGTGTAATCCAATCCTTATTAACCTGGCTATCTGACAAAGAAGCTCCTGTATTTGTGATTGCCACTGCGAATGACATTACAAAACTTCCAGCCGAATTAACTCGTGCCGGCCGATTCGATGATATCTTCTTTGTTTCTCTTCCTTCGCAAGAAGAACGTGAGGATATCTTAAAAATTCACCTGCGCAAGCGTGGATATGAGATTTCAGCTCCACAGGGTGACTTGTTCAAGACAGATAATCATGAGTTCACAGAAAGCCAGATTAAGACGCTTGCGTCAGGAATGAAGGACTTCACCGGTGCAGAAATCGAGCAGGTTGTGGCAGAAGCCGGAAGACGTGCTTATGCCGCTTACCGTAAGAGCCAGCGTGAAGATCATTATATCAGGCAGGAAGATATTGCAGAGCAATCACAAAAGATTGTTCCGTTATCCAAAAGAAATCCGGAATTATTAACAGATCTACGAAACTGGGCAAGACATTCTGCTAAGTGTGCGTCCAGTGACGAGCATGACATCATTCACGGAGCAGCCAATCATAAAGCAGACTTGCATGTAGTAGACTTCCCGGAATTGGATATCTAAGACAAGGGGTGTTGGCGTGTACAACAAGGAGATAGAAAAATCCAGAGTCCTGGGGATGCTGAGGGCGTCCTCCCAGGGCGAAGTTCAAAACAACAAGCAGCAAAACTTCCAGAGAGCCATATCCCTGGCAAAGGATGAACTCGATGATTTTGAAAAGATCTTCAACAAGTTCATCTCGGATGTTAGTCATCTCGAAGTGTTCCAGTATGCCTTTAAGGAGCCACTAACAAGGGATGTTGAAAAGATGGTCCAGAATCTGCGCTATCTTGTTGAAAGGAATTATTCAAAGGAAGAGACGGAGAATATGCCGGAGGAAGTATTAAATCAGGTGAAAGCCTCACAGAATAAGAGATTTGAACTTCTAAAGCGCATAGCTGTCCGTTATCTTCAAAAACCAAAGGGTTAAACGAGGAATGCCTCTTTAATACAAAAATCACACAGACGAAAGGAAGAATACGCATGTCACATTTTGCAGTTTACACTTGTAACGTATCTAACATGGAGTATGTAAAGAAAGGCCTTCAGGAAATGGGTCTTGGTTATAAAGAGAACACGACCATCACGGACTGGTACGGTCAGAAGAGAGCGGCTGAGCTTGCAGTCGTAAAAGATGGCCAGCTGCTTCCACTTGGATGGGTTCGTGAAAACGGTGAGCTGGGTCTTCAGGCTGACTGGTATAAGGTTCCTTATTCAGAAAAGCAATTCACGAACCAGATTTCTCAGCTTCATTCTAAATACCAGGTTCTTGATATTTGTGAAGATAACCGCTGGAACGTAAATGAAGATGAGATCTCAATCAATGCATCTGGTGAAATCGAAATCCTGGCAACATCATTCGCCTAAATGAAAGTGGAATTTATCGTTCAAAATATCAAAGTGCATGCTGTGTCCGAAGAGAATCCGTTTTTATATTCTCTTTCGGATTCAGAATCAACAATCCTTAACACTTTTGATGTCCGTGACTTGCATAATTGGGGATGGGATCCGAAGACCAAATTGGGAATGTCTCGAAGTCTTCATTCAGATGTGATTACAGAAGCTCTCTTTCACGGACATTTGAATGACTTCTTGAAGAAGAATAATCTTCAATTCCGGACTAAGTAATGCATTACATTGGGACTAGCCGCACGAGGTTACGTCATTCACATAAAAGGAGATGTTCAACTTGGCAGATTATTTGTCTTATTATGCATCAAAAGCAGTAAATTATAGCAATGGTGAATCTAAAGTATTTAAAGATAAAGGTCACAATATTGAGTCAGGGTCTGGTCTTGCTATCTTCTTGACCAATGATCAAGCTAATGAATTAAATGATTTGATTCAGAAGGGGTACCAGCTTGAGTATGGCATGGCACTAAATCCGAATTTGATAGAAGGGGATGTTGAATAATGGAGCAAACAACAGTGAAGTTTACCGTCAAGCCAGGCGGCGAAATCAAGATGGATGTCATCGGCAGCGTAGGTGAAGGCTGTGTGGTTGCCACTCAGGAGCTTGAAGTATCTCTTGCGAATGCAGGATCAAAGAAAGCAGATGAAGGCAAGAAGCCTGAATTCTATGATGGCGGCGGCACAACGGTATTTAACGATTTAACAGGTAACTAATAGATATAAAAAAAGGAGAGGGAAAATTACTATGAAAAAATTCTTTAAGTTTGGATGTTTAAGTTTTATCGGTTTTATCATTTTGATCATCGTAATCACAGCAATTGCATCTCCTGATTCTGAACCATCTAGCACGGAGCCATCATCTTCTGCCCAAAAAGAAGAAACAAAAGAGCCGAAGACTGCTGGCATTGGAGAAGAAATCATTGTTGGAGATGTCCACTTTACAGTAAATGAAATATCAACTGCTGATAGCGTAGGTGGAGAGTTTGGTGTCAAAGCTCAATCTCAATTTTTAATTGCCAATGTAACGATTAAAAATGAGAAAGATGAAGCCATCACTGTGGATAGTAGCTTCTTCAAATTATTATCCGGTGAAAGAACGTTTGAATCCGATGGCTCTGCTGGCATTTATGCCAATGAAGATGCAGACTTCTTTTTGACAAAAGTAAATCCGGGCGTTTCTTTGACTGGAAATGTAGTATTTGATGTTCCTGCTGATTTGGCTGACACAAAGCTGCAAGTGCAGACAGGCGTGTTCGGAACTGAAACAGGCTATATCAACTTAAAGTAATACACACATACACATAATACAACCCAGGCTTGGTGATGCGGAAACATCACCTCTCCTGGTCAGCAGGCGAAGATGGATTGTCATGTCCTCCTTTCGCTGTACGGTGCTTTGCCTGCTGACCAGGGAGTGGTGATTTTAGCCCTTTAAAAGCGACCCTATCAACGAAAGATGGAAAGGGCAGGTGTTGTTCTCTAATTCCTCGATAGAGTCTAATTCATTGGAGAGTATGTTAGTACGGGCTGCAGACTGGAAAACAGAAATCGGTAAATTGGATCACTAGAAAAGTCATGAGAACAAATATCTTCCCAACACCTTATAAAACACTTGTGCATCTGGCTGGTGAAACACCCTATAAAACGTCCAGAAAGACATGTCAGTGAGGGAAGAATTTTGACAGCAGTAGCGAAGTGGCCAAACGCACCCGATTGGACGGGAGAAGGTAATAAGACAGATTCGCCATGGAGTGATGACGTGAATAACTTCAATCGCAGGTTCAAATCCTGCCTGCTGTCACTTACATACTGGAGGTATACAAATGAGCAGCTTAAAATTAGAACTTTTAACAAAGGATCAATCTTCTCTATTAGAAATTTCAGAAGCAAATGAATCCCATATAACCCAGGCACTTGAAGGGTTTTTCAGATTCTCAACTCCACTTCAAACGGAACAGGCGCTCCCAATGCCGAAGAGATATAATTCGATTGGCACCAATAGAGTAAGTCAAGCAATGTCAGCAAGTCCACCGGTAAAAGAAGAGCCTGTGGCACCACCTATTATTAAAAATGGACATAACCATGTAAATATAACAGGCAACCCAACATCTATGGATGAAGTGTATAACGTCCCTGATAATGCTCCAGAACATGTAAAGACTGGCATTAAAAAGGGTGTGGATGGCAAGCCCAACCGCTACCAATGTCGATACCGCTGCACAAAATGCGAAAAGACCGGCAAACACTTCATTCCTGAAGGAGTAGAAACGGTTGATTGCCACCATTGTCAGGCAAGCCTTCAGGTTAAAAAAGCAACTCCAGGAACACAAGGGATACAGCCTGATAAATTTAAAAACTGGTTCGTTGCAGGAAAACAGCTGCCTGTGAGTGAATTTGTTTACTCCCATTCGCATGCACTGAAATAAGGTTCAGGAGGATTTGCCTCCTGCTTCCTGACAAGCAGAGGGATAATTTTATGTCATGTCCCTGACTCCTTTCGTTATAGGTCCCTCTGTTTGTCAGGGAGTCATCCCTTCATATCTTCACGCTCAAAGCCAGGGCGGGCAAAACATTCTTGGGAGGGAATCCTTGCCCGTCTCCATATGAAGCCGAAATTTCTTATAAAGGAAGGTGTAACACCCCTCAGCCCCGTGTTGCATCGGCTTCATATGGAGGCGCATGCCTAGTAGTTTAGAGGAGGATTTACATGACAAATGACAAAGAAACTAAAACAGACTCCAAAAAAACCCGGACTCGGAAGCAAGATCGGGATGCAAAAATACAAAAAACAGAATCCACACATGAAAGTAGCCAAAGGGTTCAGCCGAACGAACAGCAAATAGATCTGACACCATTTGTGTCTAACGTAGAGGGGGATATCTATGCCATCACCAATCTCCCAGAAGAATTCATCGCAACATTATTCGCCTGGGTATCAAGAAGCCCTAAGTCGTTCAAGGAGCATCTTAAACAGGCCATTAAGGACTTCAACATTCAAGCTCCTGCCGGAGAAGGATTTGACGGACTCTCCGAAAAGGCCAAGAAGTTCCATGAAAAATGGACAGTTGGCTATGGCCATTCAAGCGTTGCAGAGCATAGCCAAGCCCATGTCGGCATCGAAGGGATCTCCCGACTAGCGTCGGCAGAGCTGGAACTGGCGAATACTTTCTTGAGCATCACCGAATACAGCCAGCGCTATCAGAAGCCAGAGCGTGGCAAGTGGCATAACCCAATCGAATCAGATAGTGAAGTCGTTCGAGTAACAGTGGAAGATTTCTTCAACGTTACTTTTGATGTCTTTGAAGAATTGATTAGAGGGGTATATGGACATTTAAAATCTCAGTACCATGCATCAAGAGAGTTCAAAGAATTAAAAAAGCAGCAGAAAGAAAATGATACGAATATTGAAGTATTAATAGAGATTGATAAGAAGTTGGCTGCTCAATACAGTGCCATGGAGAAATTAGCATTCGAAGATGCCCGCTATGTGCTGCCGCTTGCGATGCACACACAAATGGGCATGACAGCGAATGGACGTGCCTGGCGTGATGCGCTTGCCTTCTTAGGAAACTCCGATCACGTAGAATCACGTAAGTTGTCGCAAGACCTTCGTACAGAGATCACAAAAGTGCTGCCTGTTCTCTTGAAGTATGCAGAACCTTCTCAATATCAAGTGAATTCTAAGAAGCGAATGAAGTCTTTCTTCAAGAATAAGAACACGTTAGTGGCACCGAGGCAGGACGTGCAGCTGCACACCGTATCAGAGGAACTGACCGTCATTAATCACCTGATTGCCACTCTTGCAGTCAAGTATTCCGATATTCCATATGCGAATGCATTGGTTACGGCGAAGTTCAATATGACACTTGAACAGAAGGAACAGCTGGTACGAGACCTGCTCTTTGAAATGAAACATTTTGATATGGCACCGCCTGAATTCAATCATATTCGATATAGTGCGGACTTCCTTGTTTCTGAAGCCAACTGGCACCAGCTGCTTCGACACAACCGGAAGACCGATTTTACCTTCTCAAGCCCATCTCCTGCATTCGGGATCAAGATTCCTCCAAGAATTGCAGAAGCAGGCTTAACACATCTCTTGAAAGACATTGCTGTAAAGGCAGAAGAGTTGTATAATAAACTGGTAGAGCTTGGTTTCGAGAAAGAAGCTGAGTATGTTGTTCTAAATGCCCATAAACGATTAGTCCATGCCGACTTCAGCTTAACGGAGGCTTATCACCTGATTAACCTTCGTACGTCTGAGGAAGCACAGTGGGACATTCGTGAAACATTTGAAGAACTGTACAAGCAGATGCATGCAGTACACCCGCTGCTGGTCAGCCAGGCTAAGAGAAGACTGTAATCGGAAAATAAATCACCTCTCTTGAAGGGAGGTGACGCACATGGCAAACATCGAAAAGATGGAGAAAGAATTCAATGCTCTTCTAAAGAAGTATGAATCAGCTTCAATGATCCGTGAATGGAACAACGCTGCTCGCAACGTGAACCTGACGGAAAACATGAACATCCGCAACAAGGAGTTAGCTGGTTTCAAGAAACGCTTTGAAGAAGCAAAGAATGAAGTCGTAGCTCCATAAGATGAGAATGAAGGCAGGCACTTACGTGTTCTGCCTTTTTCTTTGCCCTTGCCAGGGCACGCTTGTGAAAATTAAACAAAAGGAGAAATTAACCATGACATTAGAAAACAGCATTAAAGATGTAATATCCCAAAAATTAGAGGACGGATCCGTTGAGAAGATTATTGGTGAGCAATTTGAAATCGGACTAAAGAAAGCTCTTGATAATTTGTTCTCTTCCTATGGAGATGTCACGAAAATCGTGGAAAAACAGCTCAAATCTGTGCTGGTCCCTTACCTCGAAGGCTACGACTATTCTGAGTACATCGTGAAGCTAGATAGTGTGCTTGTAGAGATTCTTCAAAACACAGCAGTCGATAACAAGAAGATGCTTGAGAACTTTAAAGAACTTATGACTCCTAAAGAAGAGAAAATCAAAGCATCTGAGCTGTTTGAGAAGTGGATTAAACACGTAGAAAAGAATGTGGAGACTGACGGTCTTGAAGTGGAATATGATGACGGAGTATCTTATGAAACGGTACACGTTACAATGGAAGTAGAAGAAGATGAAAGCAGAAGCTGGAGTTCGTTTAAACATGCCACATTGATCTTTGAGTGTGAGCATGACGAAGAGATGAATTTTGCCATCCGTCTTTCTAAATACACAGGCGGCCGCAAAGGTGAAGATTACGATATTAGCTATGATCGTGCACCTGATATTAAATCCTTACGATACATCAGTGATTTTGAAGTGTACTTAATGGCATTGGCTCAAAGTAATACTCAACTTACATTAGATAAAACCTATGATTCTGAAGATGTTCGCCCAGAGAAAGAGCCAGAACCATCTTTTAGTTAATTTATTGCACAAGTGAAAGGAGATAGGGGACATGACAACGACACCAACCATACCTATCAATACATTAAATCCAATGGCTATCGCCAACATGCTGAATGAATTGAATCCTGCACAGAGGGAGGCTGCGTCCACGATCTATGGACCAGTCCTTATCCTGGCCGGGGCCGGTTCAGGCAAAACCAAATCCCTTGTTACCCGGATTGCCAACATGATGGGGCAGGGAATTGATGCAAAGAACATTTTCTGTGCCACTTTCACCAACAAAGCGGCCCGTGAGATGAAAGAGCGTCTTGCGAACGTGGTTGGGGAAGAACCAATGAAACATATCTGGATGGGCACGTTCCATAGCCTATGTGTACGCATACTCCGCAAACATGGGCACCTGTTAGGATACGAAAGGGATGAAACATCCAAGCGATGCAAGTTCGTGATCTATGACACGGGCGATGTTTTGCAGGTTGTGGAACGGATCTACAAAATCATGAACATTGGAGAGAAATACAAAGCGGGTCTTGCATTGCATTACATTGATAATGCCAAGAACAATCTGTGGGATCCAGAATACTGTGCTTATAACTGTTCAGAGGATGTGATGGAGCAGGTCATGGCAGAGGTGTACATGCGTTACCAGGAACAGCTCAAGATGATGAATGCGATGGACTTTGGTGACTTAATCATGAACACCGTCCTGCTGCTCCGTGACCATGCGGAAGCCCGGGACTATTGGCAAGAGAAGTTCCATTTCGTGATGTCGGATGAGTTCCAGGATGCCAATTACGCACAGTTTCAGTTGTTGCTTTTGCTGGCGGCACCTCATTACAATCTATTTGTAGTCGGGGATGATTATCAAGCCATTTATGGGTTCCGTGGAAGTGACATCAGCATCATTCTCAACTTCCAGAATTACTTTCCAAATGCGACGATTATCAAGCTTCAGGAGAATTACCGTTCTTTAGGGAACATTGTTCATGCAGGCAATCATATCATGAGCTTCAATAAAAACCAGATGGAGAAAAACCTCATGACGTCCAAGCAGGCCGGCAATATGATTCAAGTGGTCGGTAATGCGACAGAATATCAGGAAGCTGCCTTCATCGCAGCCACCATCAAGAAGAAGGTCATCCAGGATGGATACAAGTATGATGACTTTGCCATTCTTTACCGTGGGAATGCCCAGTCTCGAATCATCGAGGACTTCTTCCGTAATCAGTTTATCCCGTACACCATTGTAGGAGGTCATTCGTTCTATGATCGAGAAGAAATCAAGGACACCATTGCATACCTCCGAGCCATCTTCAATCGCAAGGACGATACAGCAATACTTCGAGTCATTAATAAACCAACCAGGGGTATTGGTAAGACCTCACAAGAAAAGATCGAGGAATATGCGAACACTCATAAAGTCAGTGTTTACCGGGCACTCAAAAATGTAAAGGACATTCCAACCATGAATGCTCGCTCTGCCGGAAAGGTGACAGCGTTCTTTGACCTTCTGGATCACTTCCAAAAGAAGCTGGAGCAAGGAGGCATGATGCTGCAGACCTTTGTCCGGTATGTGATGGATCAGTCCGGTCTTTGGAAGCACTTTGAGGCAGATAAGAAAGCAGATGAAAAGATCGACAACTTGAAAGAGCTGCTGATCATGATCGATAAATACGAAACAGAACATCCAGACAAGACACTGGAAGATTTCCTTCAGGAAATTTCCCTGGTGACAGATTCAGCCGACAGTTCCAAAACGGATTCGGTCAAGATGATGACCATGCATGGATCCAAAGGGCTGGAATTCCCGGTTGTTTTCTTGAACGGATGGAATGAAGGGGTGTTCCCGTCCTGGAGAAGCCAGGCTGAGAAAGACCTGGAAGAAGAGCGTCGTTTGGCATATGTCGGCATTACCCGTGCTGAAAGAGAGCTCTATATCACATGGGCGGAACAACGGACACAGCAGGATGGCAAGCAAAGAACCCATAAGCCATCACGCTTTCTTGAAGAACTTCCAGCTGAGATAACTCAAACGACACTTTTATCCTTGTAATCTATTATATTTTTTCAAGCATCTTGCATTTTCCCTACCTTTTTGGGGTATAATGTGTTTATATGCAAGATGCTGTGTTTTAAAAAAAGGGAGAGTGTTGAGGAGATGTCAGCTTTACCATTTAAGAAAGTGGACCGCAATCAAATATATAGAGAAATTGCCCAACTAATCGAATCATCGCCAGATAAAGAAGCCGAGATATCATCATCCGAATTAGCTGATCGTTTTGGTGTAGAGTCACCGACTATGGATTATCACTTGAAGAAGCTTGTGACAGAGGGATACCTGGCAGTTTCACCGAAGAGGGGACGCTACAACCGAAAAATTTACAGACTTCCTGTGGATGCTAAAGCACCAAAGTCAGAAGAACCATCAAAGACAAAAGTGCATAAGCCGTTCGAGAATCCAGAAAGTGCTTCTAAATTCCAGCAATTTCTTCAGGAGCATAAACAGAAGTCAGCCGCCAAGCCGGTTCAAGAAAAACCTGTTAAAGAGAAATATGATAAAGAAAAAACAAAAGAAGAACAGCCACCCGTTCATGAAAGGAAGCCCATGCCACAACCACAACCCGATAGCGTGGTTAACACACCGGTCCAACCAAAACCGGCAGAGCCTGTGCAAGTAAAAGAATTAACATTGGATGAGAAGATCCAGCGATTCTTAAACGATGCCAATAAGGTTCATGATGCCAACGTGCTATTGAGTCATGAAGATAAAGAAATTCTATCGGTCATGAATGAAACCATTCAGCAGAATATCGTGTATTTAAAGGATCTGTCTGAGCAGCTGTCCACACTGCAGAACAAAGAGCTGATTCAAGGTTTACTTGATGACCGCAACCGGATGCAGGAACAGCTGAAGAGAGCAGAAGAAGAGGTTAAGCAAGCCCGAGCTCAAGCCGACCAGACCATTCAGAAATACGAAGTAGATCCACAGCGGGTGCGTTTTATGCACCAACTGATCATTGATACTGTAGACCAATATGTAAAGCTTCCAAACCACGCAATGGCACTGGGAAGACAGGACTTCCGGAAGAAAGTGTCCAAGGAAGTCAGCGATTTAGTTAAATATGTATTACATTTAGAAGAGTGATCTCAGGAGAGCGTATGCTCTCTTGATTGATTTTAGGGGGATATGAAATGGGAAGAGGAACAAGCTGGACGCAAGATCAAGAAATGCTATTGGCTGAGATCATTTTGCGCAATATTAGACAGGGATACTCCATCGGCAGAGCGTATGATGAAGCAGAGAGCCGTTTGGGACGCACACGATCCGGAGTGGCTGCCTACTGGAACAACAACTTAGCGGGTGCCTACTATAACGCTATGGAAATTGCCCAGTTCCAGGGAAGAAAAGCCCGAGAAGACAGAAGCATTGGCAAACAAGTAGATACGCAGCACATCGAATGGATTAAGAGCAAATATCCGGATGAGGACAACGAGCGCATCATGGAACGCCTTGCTGCTGCGGAAGCTCAGGCGAAGGAAGAAGTAGAAATCACCGAACCGAAAATGGAGCTCCCTGACTTTAATTGGGTTGCCTCTGAGCCTCAAATCAAACGAACACATTCCACTATTGACCAACACAATCCTATGGAAATCAAGAGCTTTGGAGACGTCATTCAATATCTTGAGACTGCCTATAAGTACATACAGAATCTTGAAGAAGAAAACACTCTTCTAAATATGTACTATGAAGAGAGCACAAAGGAAAATGAACAGTTAAAGAAAGAACTTAAAGAAGCTAAAGAATACATGGAGAGCATGAAAGAACTACTCGATGTAGCAAAGAAGCTGCAAGGCATTTCAATTAAGTAGGGACAGTGTAAGCGTGCCCTTGCCAGGGCATTCTGGCGAAAGGAAGGGGATGTTTATGAGAAGAACCCCATATATAAAATCAAGAAAACAAATTACAGCTATGAAAGATTTAGCTTTACTTCACTTCTACGAGTTAGCACATAGAGATGTTTTAGAATCACCTACAGATAAGGCATTACAACTATACAACTGGGCAGAAGCTGAACTGTTCAAGCGAAAGCTCTTTGCAAAAGATAGGTCTGAAAACCAGCAACGGAGTGGGAGGAATACAGGTGCCAAAGTATCCAGATGACTTCAAAGAGTATTTAAAATCAGCTGCACCGGTTCATGAAGTAATTAATGCCATTACAGGCAGTGTGTTATCTTCTGGAGCCAATTACGTGGCGAATTGCCCTTTTCATGAAGACAGCAATCCCAGCCTTATGATTAATCAATCCACCAATACCTGGAGCTGCAATGGATGTGGAGCTGGAAGCAGGATGCACAGCCGGGCAACCTCTTCAGATGTGTATGGATTTGTGATGGGGTACTACAATTACAACTTAGGAGAAGCCATTGAATGGCTGGCCAAGTTTTTGAACGTGGCATTGCCTTCTCTGGATCCGCAGCAGCAGTATAAAATCAGCCAGCATCAATGGTGGATTGAAAAATGTAATGCCGCTCAACAACGATTCAAAGAGAACCTCCTGAAGAACAAGGATGCCTATAGATATCTGCTCAACCGTGGTACGGATGACTTGGATATACACACATGGGGACTTGGATTCGGGGATGATCTCGAGCAGGATTTTGCCAACACCAAAGGCAAGATTACCTTTCCCATTCATGATTACAACGGAGACATTATCTCTTTCACGGGGCGTGTGCCTTTTGATAGTGCGGTTCTGGTGACACTGAATGAGAAGCAAAAGGCAGAAGGGAAACGGATTACCCCTAAGTTTGATCATAGGTGGCCGCTCAAGAAAGGATATGTTCCAGAAGAATATATTCAGAATCATCCTTATCCGGAGTTTGACCGCAACCTTTACTTGTATGGCATCTACCAGGCGAAGAGCTATATCTCTCAGTGGAAATCTGTGTATATCGTGGAAGGCTTTTCAGATGTGCAACAGATGCACAAGAAAGGATTATCGAATACAGTCGCCACGATGGGGACCAACCTGAGTCAAGCTCATGTCATGCAGCTGAAGCGTGCAGGAGCCAAACAGGTTATTCTCATGAGGGATGGAGACGATGCCGGCCTTCAAGCCATGGAACGGGATGCCCAGGTGCTTGCGATGCATAACCTGAATGTATTGGTATGCCCGCTGCCGGATGGACATGATCCTGATTCATTGGCCAGAACGTTTCCTCTATTGGATGATTCATTTTCGAAATACATTACAAAAAGATTCCGTACTTTGACCCAGTGGCGTGTGGAAAAAGTATATAAAGAAAATCAGGAAGAAATCCTATTCCATTACTCTCGCATTGGCGAGATCCAGGGGGAGCGTATGGAGCGAGTAGTGAAGCTGCTTGCTGCAGAAGAAGATCCGATTCAGTTGGATATTCTTACGAGACAGTATGCTGAGTTATTTGTGATTTCTTACGAGGCACTGAAAGATAAGGTCGCTTATTACAAAAAAAGAGAGGTGCATGTCTAATGAAGAAGATCTTTGTTGTGTTGGAAGGGGGCATCGTTCAAAATGTTGTCTCAGAAGAACCACTTGATGTTTATGTGATTGATTATGACACAGAAGGCGCATCAAAAGATGAAATCACAATGATGTTTGGAAACAAAGCTGTTGTCTACAATTTGCCATCACAGGACGATGTAGAAGAAATCCAGAATATAATGGACTGTTTAGGTGAAGAGGATGAGTAAAAGTACATTGCATAGAGTGAAAGCCATTCAGGGTGTTAAGTCATCCCTTATAGGGAAGAAAGTTAAAATCATAGAAGATATCCCTGAAAACATCATGATTAAGGTAGAATTGCTTGAAAATGCAAGGCGATTCAAAAAGGGAGAACAACTCATGTTCTTCCGAGATTCTTTAGAGGAGGAAGAATAATGCCCTACAAGGAAATACATGTACCTGCAGCAATTCTTGTTCATTTAGAAAAAAATGCTATCGTTTATTACACATACAAATGTGACAATGCAAATGATCCTAACAAATATTTTTACACTTTCGAAGAGGATTCAACAGAAGAGTTTGACGTGCGAGAACTTCCTCAATATGACGAAAATAAAGAATCTGAAATATCTAAGAAATATGCTGGTAATATTGCGCTCTATGATGAATACATGGCAAGCATTCGCTCCTATCATGCAGAAGTTGTGAAGCTGGCGTTCCAAAACGGCGATTTATCTCAGGAGGAATAAATATGAATAAGAATTTTGACTTAAACAAGTATGAAAACGTTAAATCAAGAAAAGTTAGATTGCGTAATGATTTCCCTGATGCTTTCATCCTTCCATTTCCAATGTCTGACTTGAATTATTCAGGAAACTACGTCATGATGGGAGCCTTGATCTGGAAGGACAAAAAGACGTTTGCTGAATTGGACGCAGCTGTTCATGAAAGACTTGCTCAAGTGGCTATGAGCACGAATACGCAGAATGTCGGTATGGTGCTGGCTTCAGTAGCCGTGATGGCGAAGGCTGATGGAGCAGGATATTCACTATCCATCGCAGGAGGCAAAGGTGCAGACAAGAATGCCTGGGTTGAAAATGCAGAGGAGTCTGCAGTGGGGCGAGCCCTGGATAACATGGGCTATCATTCTGGATCGGCTTCTCAAGAGGAAATGCAGAAGGTCCAGCATATGATTGATGCACAACAGCATCGAGTGCAGCTGGAGAATCAGATTAATGCGCAGTATGGCATCCTCATGCAGCAGGGTCATAATGCACAGTATCTATCCCAGGTCGTCAGTCAAACAGTCCGTCCATTCCAACAGCTGTATGAGCTGTCTCCGGATGAACTGCAAAAGCTTTTGGATGCCTTATATGCAGCAGGAAATCAGAGTGCTTATCAGCAGCAGTTTCAGCAGCAACAGACGGCTCCATCTGCTCCGCCACCGTTAGTGCCGGGTGCACCAAGGGGAGCCTAACATGAAAAGAGTCACAGTAAAAGAATACTTAATGGATATGACGCTGAATGAGAATAAGAACGCAGAGTTTGTTTTTGTTCATGAAGGCACAGAGTATATTCTGGAAGTGACAGAGAAAGATGCGAGAGCAGTCAACCATCTTTTTAAAATGGCGAGGGAGGATTAATCAATGGAGACAGAAATTCAGCTTATGGCCGTATTTGATCAAGAATTCAACTCTGATGAGGAATCTTGGGAAAAGAAGGGACATAACTTACTGATGATATGGAATGAAGCAGATGAAAAACAAAGGGAGTTAATTAATCATGTTTTAATGGCTCTTTGCGGTTGGGAAATGGAAACTTTGCTCAACAAGGCACAGGATTTAATTTCATAAAAAATATTTTCAATGAAAATCTTTGCCCTCTATGTGCAGGATAGGTTATACTAAACCTACCGAAATACATAGGGGGTTTTATTTATGGCAAGCGCAAAAGACTTCATGAGACAGGCTCATGCTAATAGAGAAACAGCTGCAACAGAAGAAGTAATACCGGCACCAACCTTAACGCCAGCACCAACGGTGACAAATGCAACACCGGCACCAGCTGCGACACGGCCAGCAGCAACTCCTCCTCCAAGGAAAGCTAAAATGATGGCCACGCCTGCAGGCTTCGATGATATGCCAACATCGGTGAAGCAGATTGCAAGACACGATGTGCCAGTCGAGCATTATGGTGTCAGCAGCTACCAGAGCAACTTTGGTGTGTTCGATAAAGAAATGCTGAAGTGGCTGACAGAATTCTCGAAGGAAAACAAGATGAATGGAGGATGCTCCATCACGAAATCGCAGCTCATTCACATTATCATGGATGTAGCCTTCTATGACCTCGACATCAGTCCAATTGGATTTGAGTCACATCAGGAATTGCGTGAGCATATTCAAAACCAAATAATGGGGAGATGACAAAAAGATGGGGAAGATCAGAATCTTCCCTATCTTTTTGTTTATTTTCCCCAACTTTATGGTACAATAGAAAGGCATTACAAGAAAGGGAGATTATTTATGGAACTAGTGTCAGTCTATGTGTTTAACCAAGTCCCTGTGGAAACTCAAGATATCAGCAATGCCAGCTTTCATCATATGAAACGACACGGATGGTATTCTGATGCCCGTACGAACCGCAAGTTCACCATTTTAAATAAACGTATTGAATCTAATGGCGCCTGGTATCGAGCGATGGTGCGCTTTGAATATAACGGCATTTTGGAGGGGCAGGAAACGTTCATCCTCAGTCAGCCTTCGCCATTCGTTGTCACCCGGTGTGAACCTATTGCCAGCACGACAAGCGGCAGATGGAAAGACAATCAGACCTTTCACGGCCCGAAGCTTGGTATGATGGGCTATCTTCAAGAAGGTGTGCCTGCAGCTGTGTTAGAAGAAGTACGCAATGACCTAAAAGAATATATCCAATACAATTAAAGGGAGCGATAGACATGACCATCTATATCAATGAGCCATTAAGTAATTATTCCACTAAGCTATTGAAGCGTTATCTGAAGTTTCCGGAAGGTAATTCGTTTACTGCATTGGACTGGAAAGCTAATGATGGACAATTCCTTCATCAATTGACTGCAGGAGCGGACGGCAGGCTCCTCTATGGGGTGGATGAATATTCATCCAACTGTGATTACATGATGCGTGATTATGGATTTCACAAAACATCTCAAGCCGATTACCGTTCGGAAGCCAAAATCACGAATGATGTCTTTTCGTTGATGGTGATTAATCCCCGAATCGATCCACGTATTCATACTGAACTTTTTGATACAGTCGATCCGTTCAATATGCCCAACTTTGAAGAGGAAGTTCGATCCAAAGTCATGCGTGATGAAGAAGAACGGCTGCGCATCAAGAGACAGCTGTCTGATCAGATTGACTTCGGTGCCCTGAATGCGGATAACACGGAGAAAACGGAAGAAGAGCCGGAGGAAACCGAAGAGAAAAGACAGGAACGTATTCAGAAAAAAATCATGACGGAATTAGAAAAACGCATTAAAGCCTGGAGAATGGCTATGAAAGAACAGCAGAAGAAGATGTACTCTATGCGATGGGATCACTTCTTGCTGTCACGAGCAACGACTTACCTGCGACCAGGCGGCATTCTCATGATGATTACACCGAAAGAATTGATCGATGACAATATTGCCTTTAAACTCGTCAACCAGTATGAAGATATCAAAATCATCCGACTGGAAGACGATGAGTACGAAGACTACCGTAAGTGTATCATCTTCGCAAAGAAAAGACGCAAAGCCACCCGGGAAGATCATGAACTGGGTAAAGCCATTGCCCGCACAAAAGAAAAACCGTTTCGCACCTTTGGCCGGATTACACCGATCACGGTGACGCAAGAAGAAAATCCGGAGCTGTATGAAAAGCAAATGTTCCAGCAGCGTGTGGATTCCTTGTATGAGGTTCTTGAACTAAAGGCAGACCCTTATTATGATGTGCCAATCTGCGAAGCGGATGAAGTCAACCTTTTCCGTGTTGGCCCGATAACACCAAATGAAGCGTTACAGGCGCTGAGAAAATCAAAAGTCATCAATACGTACAGAGATAAATATTCACAGGTGTTCATCAACAAGAACCCTGTAACCCCGACTCCGCTTCATAAAGGGCATATTATGCTCCTTCTGACGAGCGGATTCTTGAACGGATACATCGGCACCGGACCGGATCAGCATTTGGTCAAAGGAAGTGCCATCAAAGATATAAGAGAATTTACAGAAGAGGAAGATGACGGAACAACAAAGATTGTAGAAAGAGAGTTCTACAATATCGGTGTTAAGCTTCTCAATGCTCAAGGTGAATTCAGAAAGATCATGTAAAAAATACAAAGAAAATCAAAGAGGTGATTAGGATGCCACAATTCCGTTTCGATGAAATCTATAAGCTCGAGATGTATAACCGTTCTAGCGGCCACGGTCAGGCTTTTTGTGACCTGTTAGTTGTAGATTCGTCTAATGAAGTATATGTTGCTAATATCATTGCCACGGATACGAAAGCAAAGCATGTTGCATACCTTCTTCAGGAAGGGAAGTCAGGAGCTGCATACCGTGCGGAGGGACCAATCAATGAGAGCCCTCATTTCCGCAGGAGTATTTACGGACTCTCCATCAGGAAAAGTTTATACGATGAGGAAGTCTCGAAACTCGATGACTTGACTCAGATCTTCATGGTAGCCAAAATGGCCAAGCCTGATATTAAGGCACGGAATGCCTGGCAGGCAGAAGAAAAACGACGCATGAGTGAAGGCCATGATCCACGTCCGCTTCCAGCTGACCTGGCGGAACTGATCTTAGCATGGGATGGAGACTATAAGTCACAGATTTATGATGTCCTGGATGACCGCTACAACACACCGATGCTGCCGGAATGGAAAGATTACATTGTGGATGCCCTAATTGATGGCGGGTTTTATGAACCTTTAATTGTTCACTGCTATGGATCGGATTATCAGCTGGAAGCAGGGATGCTTCGAGTGACAGAAGAAGATCTGGAAGAGATTATCACAGAGGGGATTCAAGGGTATGAACTGGATTTTGCCATCGAGGAAGATGGACGCACACCGGAAGAAGGCATTTTATATGGTCTTCGTTCGATTGATGATTACTTATCCGAGTTCGCCGGACCACTGGGCGCACGGATTCAAGAAAACATTGCGCTGCGTTTTGATCCAGACAAAGATAAACATCACCCTGCCTTCTTAGATGTAAATTTAAATGCGAATGAAAACGGCTTAACCGGATTGTATCCACCACAAGCAAACACAGTTATGGGTATAGCTAAAACAATAGCAGAAGAGAATTTTTGCTTTCTAATAGGAGAAATGGGAACTGGAAAGACGGTTCAAGGAGCGATAGCTCCATATATGACAGAAGCTATTCTTCAACAATCAGAAACGAATCCTCAACCGCAACGTGTAATTGTCTTATCTCCTGCCATCATGGTGGAGAAGTGGGCCAGGGAGATAGAAGAGCGTATCCCAAACAGTAAAACGTTCCAGGTCAATCACTGGACTGATGTCAAAGCCATTCAGGAACAGACAAGCTACATCGATGCCAAAGGAAAAGTAAAATACAAGAAGCCGGAGTGCTGGGAATACTACATCATGAGCTCTGAAACACCGAAGTTCACCTTCCCTGTAGAACCAATCAAGGACTGGAGAACTCACCGGGAAGAGATCACGTTCTACTCTCCGGAAGATGTCGAGGCAGATGATGTTCGCCACGTTCGCCGTATGACCAAGAATGAAGATGGCGAATATGTCAGCACCTTTGAGCCAGTGGTGAACCCAGAAAACAAGATCCGCTTCCAAAAGCGTGAACTTGAGAACATGGCATCCGGACAGACAGATGTCGTGTATCGATCAGGCGACACAGGCTACTACTGCCCGCAGTGCGGAGGACCTTTAACAGTCAGACGCAACCGGGTATCGGAGCCTGCAGGAGAGCATTTCTTCGAGAAGTTCAATAAGACTTCACGAAACTGGATCAAGAACCAGACGAAAGAGAACCTGGTTTGTACCAACGATGTGTCAACAGAGAAGCTGCCGAAGGAACAAATTAAAGAATGGCGCTTTGACAAGAACCAAGGGCGTTATGTGCCGGCTAAGTATGAACAGGAATGTGGCTATGTCATGTGGCAAACATCTCAGGATATCACGATTGACACCACCAGCCATACATTCAAGATGAAGAGCAAGTCAGAACAAGAGAAGTCCATCTCCGGACTTCGTAAGGTCTCACCTGCCTGGTACATCAACAAGCACTTGCCAAGAGGATTCTTTAAGTATTTGATTGCCGATGAGGTGCATGAATACAAATCCGGTGACAGTTCAACCGGTCGTGCCTTTGGACAGCTTGTGAACCACACGGAAAAACAGATCCTGCTTACAGGAACACTAATGGGCGGTATGTCCCGTGACATCTTCTATCTGCTTGCACGCTTGAATCCAAAAGGATTACTTCGTGAAGGATTAACGTACAAGGATGAAGCAGCTTTCAACCAGCGCTATGGGATTAGTGAAACCAGTTCCCGTGCGATTGAAGGACGCATTCGGAAGAGTTCCACGCAAAAGCCTGGTATCTCACCTCATCTATTCCCGATGCATTTAATGGGCAACTGTGCGTTTCTTGAACTGAATGACATGGGCTATGCATTGCCTCCGTATCGTGAGATTCCGGTATTGGTGGAGATGGAAGAAGAGCATTTCACATCGTACCGTGAGATTGCAACGGAAATCATGAGCACTATGCGTGCGACGGACACCCTGAAGGGAATGGCCAGCATCTCGACGTTCATGAATGCCATGTATCAATATGCGGATGCTCCTTTCAATGTGCAGCAGATTACCACCTATGATTCAAATGGGGAACGGCACGTCTTAGGACAGCCATACAACTTTGACCCAAATGAGTTTGTACCAAAGAAGCTTGAGGAACTGATCCAAAACATTGATGCAGACCTATATAACCCGGAACCGATCATCGATAAGGAAGGAAATGAGATCCAATCGCCTCCTAGAAAGAGCCTGGTGTATGTGAAATATACAGGGAAAGAATCCTGGAATCAGATGGATACGTACCTGTATCATGAACTGAAGCGAAGAGGATACAATGTGGGCATCCTTCGAAGCGGCTCCGGCAGCTACGATGGCATCAAGATGCCAAAGAATTCCCGTGACCGTGAAGCCTGGCTGCACCGCATGATGGAGAAGCATGACTGGGATATCCTGATCACCAATCCACGTTTGGTGAAGGTGGGTCTGGATCTGATTACTTTTCCGAACATCCACTTCTTCCAGCTGGATTACAGCACCTATGATTTCATGCAGGCATCCAGAAGATCCTGGAGACTGAAGCAGACCCTGCCTGTGAAGGTATACACCTATGTGTATCGTGAAACCATTCAGGAGAAAGCCCTGCAACACATTGCCAGAAAGATCGATGCGGCAATGGCCATGCAAGGGAAGTTCTCTGAAGAAGGATTGCGTGCAATGGCTGACAGCTCTGACGGCATGAATGCACTGGCGAAGCAGCTAATGAACGACGATGTTCTGGAAGAACTTGAAACCGTTCATGATATGTTTGCCCGTAAGAATCAGTCGTTTGAAGAGATGCAGTCCGTTGAGTTCCAGGATTATGAAGGCTATGTCATGAATCCGGATTACGAATTGATGTGTCAGGTTCGGGATGGCAAGCTTGCCAAAGTCGATGAACTGGAGGCAAATGGCGAACTTACTCGTGAGGAAGCTGTTGCGGCCAGAAGGCAGATCAACGAAGTGGCCGAAATGCTTACGATGGTTATGCATACGATTGAGGATACTGCTTCTTACAACCGTGGCGTATCCAAGAAGAAACAGATTGTAGAAGGACAACAGGAGCTGGACCTCTTTGCATTATAAGAGGTCAGCTTCTTGAAAGGAGAGTACCATGATTGTTGAATTAACAAGAAAAGAGGAACAGCAGTGGTTTGGAGTCGGTTGCCATATAGAATTTAGAGTAGATACTCAAAAGCTTATGAGAAAACCCAAAAAAGGAGATCGACTTCATATTGAAAAATTGGAAGGTGGCCTGGCAGTCGCCAGCTCCTTCGCAAGAGAATTTGACTAATACAAAAAGAGAAAGTAGGAACTTACACATGAGAACATTCCCAGAAAGACAAATAATCAGACAAATTGCCAAAACAACGATCCAGCATATGGAGCTCTTAAAGCAGGCGTTAGAAGCAGCAGACTTCCATGAAAGCCGCTTCAACGAGATGTCTGACATTGTAGAGAAGACAGCTTCCGATTTAGAATTCGCCAGAGAACGAATTACACAGGATGAGGCAACGATTCAAATCTTGAACGGTCAAATAAATGCATTGCAAGGTGAGAAGGCTGAAATGAATGAGGCAGGAGCCATGCAAAAGAATATGATTAGTGAGAGAGATGAAACGATTAATACACTGCGAAATGAAATATACAATCTGAAGAAAGAGCTCGGAGTGGAAGCAGCCCAATGAAGCAAATAGATGAGTGCCTGACTCGAGCTTTCAAAAAAGAGAAGCCGCTCAGGAAAAAGTGGCAAGCTGCCATTAACGGCAATCATTTAATTCTCGTTCATTATCATCATTTAGTGATGGTCTATGATATTGAGGCTCATCGTTACTTGCATGAATGGTGGGAAAAACCGACGGATAAGCGAGGATTAGATAGCGCCAAGGCGTGGCTGGAAGAAAGACGAAGGAATTTAGTGAATCCTGCCTGATATTCCAGCTTCATCTTGTTTAATCGCCCTTATTCTGTTATTATTGAAATGTATTACATGCCCCATCCGGGGCGTTTTCTTGAAAAAATAAAAGGGAGGCACCATCATGTCAGATACCATGCTAATTGATTTAGACGTTGACATTAATGCCATAGATGAAGAAATTGAGCAGGAGCTGCAGGCCAACTTTACCCTGGCTGTTCAGACTGAAATCCTGAAGAAAGCAGCCGGAAAAGTGGAACGCTCCATCGCCAAAAAAGCAGTTCAAGAGATTTACTTAATGATTTATATGGAAGTTCAAGAAGATAAACTGATCTTCCGTGGAATCAACAATGACTACATGACAGAAGCTGTAGTCAGACAGAATCCGGATAAAACCAACTTCCAGATTCGTGCCGGCCGTTCTGGTGCCGTTTGCTTCCCGGGTGACAAGTTCATTCAGATCGTGAAGAAGCTCAGTCATAAGAACACGGAAATCAAGATGACAAACAAAGTGGCTACCATTAAATCCGGACGTTCCAAGTTCGAGTTGCATGCCGTAGGCGGGGAGGAATTCCCACGCACACCTGACCTGGAAGGCGGCATTAAATTGGATATGCATCCTCAGGTTCTTAGTATGATGTATGACCGCACCATGTACGCTGTGTCCACAAAGGAAACACGTCCTGTCTTAACGGGTGTTCATCACCATCTTCTAGGCACTCAGCTAAAGTGTGTAGCTACTGATGCTCACCGATTAGCCCAGTTTGTTTATGAAGTGGAAGAAACACTTCCAGAAGTCGCTTGCACGGTTCCAGGTACGGTTTTATCGGAAGCCAAGAAACACCTGGATGCTGCCGAAACCGAAGTGTCTGTGTATTTCTATGAGAATCAGATTGTGTATGACATCGAGAATGTGAAAGTCTATGCCCGAGTTCTTGAAGGGACGTATCCAAATACAGATGCCCTGATTTTCGGGAACGACCAGGCTGCTACACAGGTGGTGGTCAATGCAGGCATGCTGAAGAACCTTCTTGAAGGATCAACGGTTTACAATCCGAACCAGCCGATCATCATGCGCATCAAGACAGAAGATAAGCAGCTTCGTGTGAATACTCGAGAAGCCGAAGTCGGTGCTTTTGAAGCAGACCTGGCGATTACCAGTGGAAGCGGCAATGATATTGTCACAGGCGTGAATGTCCGCTACCTGCAGGATGCCCTGTCACGATACAGTTCCGATGACAATTTACTGTTCTCTTTCCTTCCTGCCCGTCCGGACAAGCCCATTGGCATGCAGCCATTCAAGGCGAACCTGCACAACGGCAGAGAAGATTGCCTGGAGCTGTTCGTTCCAGTCAGAAGTGCTCAGATTGATTACAATGCACCGGTTGAGATTGAAAACTTCAAAGGTGTATCAGATCTTGAGTTCAACCCATTTGAGTCTGACTTTGATGAATTAGACTAAAAGCTTACAAGGAGATGTAAACATGCCTAAATATCATTATCAAAATGACAACATCACATGCGTGTGTGGTGAGTCATTCCCGGCACGTCTTGAAACGAACCTGTCTGACCGCTTATGGGAGAGCAGCCTATTCGAAACGGATCTTACTGAAGAGCAGCAGTACAACTGCCCGAAATGCAACTGCCAATACAATCTGGAAATCAGAGTGGAAAAGCAGATTGTCACGTCGTTCCAGAAAGTTGAGCTGTTAGGTCAGTACTTTATCGATGTCGATGGCGACGAGTGGATTTCAAGCCAGATCGGATCCAAAGAACAGTTTGACCATGTGCCTCTTCCGGATGGTGTGTACATGTACGATGGCAAAGAATATCACATCCATAACCAGAAGCTGATTACGATGTGGTCAACACCAGATGCCAACCAACTAAATTTATTTGAGGTGACAGCAGCATGAGTACAGAAGTAACATCAAAGGCCATCTTTATCACCAATACTTTTGCCCAGGCGCATCCAGAAGATCATGTGCGCCTGTGGCACCAGTTCGAAAAAGAAGTGCCTTTCAGCAAACGCTCCGGCGCATACGGCATGGATAATGTCGCATACGTCAGATGGCTACGCCAGCAGCAGAACCCAATCGCCACTGAGTTTCTTGCTAACAATATCGTTCAACGCTCCCTATAAACATCACATCATGGGAGCTTGAATCTCTACAGGGACCACAGAAAAAATGTCATAGAATGATGAGCCCGCCGGTCGCTGCTTGTCATTGTGTGACATTTTTTATAAAAAACAATAAACGGAGGTACATATATATGTCTACTTTGGAATCGGTTTTACAGGAAGAGAAAGAGGAAATTTTGGAATGGATCGAACAAATGGAGGAGACTGGGACTGTTTCGCTTACTGAATTCAAATGGAAGCAGCACACATTCCAACACGACCTTAACTTGATTCATAAAATAACATCAGATGCAACGGGTGAATCTATAGACTTTGAAAGCTGGGAAGATGCTGTTGACCATGTGCTTCAGAAGACACTCGCACAGTATTCTTAATTCTCAATGTGGAATCGCATTTTTTAAGGAGGAGAAAATGCATGGAAGAAGTAGAATTGGTATCATGTCTGGAATGCGATGGCACAGGCGAAATAGATGATGAAAAATGTGATGAATGTTCAGGCTCTGGGTTAGTCTCTGAGACAAAATGCGACTTATGCGGCGAAGGCGTGAATCCCTGTTTCAGTCTTTGCCAAGCTTGCGATGAGTCGGCATTAAAATGGCATGAACCAACTGACACCTACCTAATGAAGGATGGCAGCTCCTTTAGTTTTTCTCCTTCTTCAGGTACATACGAAAGGATGAATAACCAATGACCGTATCAATAATCAGAATGCTGGACGCCGATGGAGAATTTCACGATCTGGCTGAATACACATTAAGCCCGAAAGAAGCACTTATTGCTTACTATATGCAGCACGTCAAGAAGTCTTTTAACACTTGCAACTACCCGAAAGACCTGGATGTGATCCGAGAGCGGCCAATGGGGCTCGGTTATGTATATGACAATGGAGATGTCGTGATTTACTCAAGACCAAAGGAGGCAGTAGCTGTATGAGTTACACTGTTCAATTCAAAGCGATCAAGGATGCAACCAACATCATCTTCCTGGATGATGAAGCGAAGCACATTAAAGTTAAGGAGTTCGAGAAGGATCTTCAGTCCGGCTATCGTGCGGGTATGATCATTATTCCGGTGGCATCGGCCATTCAAATACAGGTGGCGATGATGACTCCTTATCACAAGGAGAAATACACGATAGATGAAAACTTCCTGATTGAAAAGTTCAAGGAGTTCTGTGAGACCACACACCGCAAAGATTGGATTCCTCAGCACACGCATGATTACTTCCTGGGTGAAGTGGAGTACAGTTGACATAAAATGTGCAGTAAAGGAGCGAATTTGTATGTCCGAGATATTAGAGTTTAAAAAGATAATCCAAAACAATAAAGAACAGCACAAGATGAGAGAAACAAAAATTGAAATTGATTTTTTGTTGTCGATACTGGAAAAGGTTGAAATGGTTGAAGGACTTGAACTACAAGCTGACGATATGGCAGAAAAACACGCAGAGAAAGACATTCTTTTTAATATTATCCAAGCGAATATGCAAAAGAGAATTGATTATCTTTTAGAAGCACTTGAAGATGTTTCAATTCAAATCTGTTTGAATAGGTACGATAGTGGAGAAAAAGCGTTGTCATTAATACGAAAAGCGAATCAAAGAGACATTCGGTTTAGAGAAGATTTAAAGAAAGATATTATGTCGTAGTACGATGATACTGTGCGGTAGACATATACTGCGAAGGAGTGAAAGGCATGATACAGGTTGATAAAAAATGCAGTAATTGCAATAAAATTGTTGAGGAAACGTGGATTCCAAAGGATATGGTTGATGCTTCTTTCCAATGTCCTATATGCAATAAAGGAACAGTAACATATAAACCAAAATGAACAATCCGAATTTGAAATACATTAAGGGGTTGAATTAGATTGACGCAATTTACAGACAGCAAAGAATTAATTGAAAGTATAAATCAAAAAAGACAAGTCATAGCTAAACAGATTTATCGTCATTTTAAAGGTGGCTTGTATATCGTCGAAGATATTGCCATGCATAGTGAAACAGGTGATCCGATGGTGATTTACCGCAGCTTGAAAACAGGAGATCTATGGGTAAGACCAAAGGAAATGTTTATGGGCATCAAGGAAACTCCAGAAGGTTACGTCTTTAGATTTAAGATTTGTGGAAATGCCATGTAGATAGGATTAAAGTGAAAACAGTCTATAAAGGTGAAGAAGATGAAAAATCTGAATGAGTTTCTGAAGAGAAAAGCAGTAGTTAGAACCATTTTCATTCTAGTTACCCTAACGATTACGGATGATATTATCCGATTGGCTAAAGGTGAGTTGGATGTTATCTCAGTACTTACTTACGGTGCAACAGGCATTTTACTGCTCGGCATTTATGCACTCAAAATAAACCAACCTGACCAATAAGCCAAAGAAAGAGAGGGCATTTAGTATGCAACAAGACCTTCTGGAACTTCATCATCAAGATATCAAGACACAAGAGCTTCTGCAGCTCATAAAAGAATACGATCCAGATCTGAAAGTGGCAGCCGTTTATATTCCTGAGAGCAGCTGCCACCTGGCAGAGCCATCCTTTGCGATTAAAGAAGATGGACTTTACAAGACCTATTCAGTCAAACATGGCTTTATTTACCGGGACAATCCGATGCTTGACAGGCCCGAACTAAACCGCTTCTGGAATGTCTATTATTAAGAAAAGAAAGGAGTGTCTATCTTGAATGAGAAGCAAATTGCTCACAGCCGTCACAGCCTACTCTATCTCTACTTTAAAGGATTTCAGATTTGTATCGCTGTCCCTTACTTATACAAGGAAGGGGAGCCCATTACATTCAAAGAAACAATTGACCGTGGATGCCGATTCCTTGAAGAAAATGGTGTCTCGCTCAAAGGCCTGCCAGGCTATGATGAGAAAGAGTTCAGCTACGAAATCAAAGATGTCTAAGGAGGATGTATTTATGGCAAAAGATCAATGGAAAGTTATCTGGCTAGATGAAATGGGAAATGAAAAATCAACGTATCACGAAACCGAAGAGGAGCGCAACACGCAGCTGCAGGCTCTTGTGGATGACGGGTACTCTCCGGTATTTAGGGAAATTGAGTAATGGAACTGCCTAAAGTAGGTGACAGCATCCCTGTGAAGAGCGACTTCTTCACAGGCGATGCTGTCATCGTCTATATCGATGAACCGAGCTTATTTGTGCATCATGAGTATCCGATTCAAGTAGAGATATCGGAAGCGGACTTGGATCAGCTGGAAGATCATAACCATGGACAGACGGTCTTTCGAATCAGTTTGAAGGAGATTGTCGCTGGGGAAAAGAGCCAACCGGCCCCTATGACGTTTGAAGAAAATGTGCAAGGAGACCTATTTGATGGTTTTTAATAGGTAACTTTCCGCAACGTATGCTATCATAAAGATGTACAGTCGCATACGTGGGTGGGGCAGTGACCATTCCCTTGAGAGAGGGGGTGACGCTGATGGTATCCTTATACGAAGCAATGACTCTGATGATAACTTTTTCAAGTCTAATCGTATCAGTGATCGCCGTAGTTATTTCTCAAAACAAAAAGAAATAACCCTCCCATAACCCCGTGACCAACGGTGGAGAGTTATCTTCTTGCCATTAGGTCGCTGCACTTTCTATGCAGTGTGGCTGTATGTTAGGGATGCCAGTTGCGAGCTGGTGTCCCTTTTTTTTAATCTCTGCTGTATATCTTTATTATATGCATACCCGTTTAAAATGTAAAGTAAACGGAAGCACATGGAGGAATTAAGATGACTAACGCAATAGAAGATACTCAAAAAGTCAATCAGACCATAGAGCATTGGCAAGAAAAATCTGTGGAAGAGAAAAGAAGTTTCTGCCAAAAATTATCCAAGGAAATCCAGAAAATTGATCGCAAGCAGATGAGTGGAGATAGTGATATCAACTATTCTTACCGAAATACTTTGGTATCCATTAAACGAGAGCTGCAAAAAAGCATCCCTTTTCAGTTTGACATTGGCCAAAAAGTTGTGATAAAGTACGGAAGGCGAATTAAGGGGATAGTCAAAAAGTATGATGACATATCGACTAAATCTCTTCTTGTAATGCCCATTGATAAACTATTCAAAGAGCCTATAATTGTAACGGAGCGCTTACTTGAACCAGATGTTGCTCCCTTCGAGAAGGAAGGACAGCTCACTTTGTTCTAGTGTGACCGATGACACTTTTAGATTTTTTAAAATATGTTACATTAAATTAATAATAGGTGTTTTTTGCTGTTCATTATGGGGTAAAAAATGCCAAGGGAGGAGTTTTTTTAAAAATAGAGATTCTTGAAAGGCGGGGTTATGGGCAACATGAGTTTTTTTCAGTCACCCGAAACGGAACATATTTTAAATTCAATTGGTGAGAATATCTTTGTCACCGACCATGATTTTACCATCAGGTTCATCAATGATTATGCAGATGATCTGATACAAGAAATTAGTCCTTACACGAGAATCAACAATAAGAATGGGTTCATCGGAAAAAAGATGGATGCCTTTCATCCTCAAATGCAGAATGACAAGATCCGTGCCTTGATGCGGCATTATACATCTTGGCCATATCAAACGACGATTTCTCTGTTTGACAAGTACACAGCAAGCATCGTGCTCGACGTTTTTGAAGAGAATGGAGAGCGAAAGGGATACGTCCTGACATGGAAGGATGTAACGAATTACGAAACGGAACTTCGCAGAGATCAGTCGAAACTCCACGATTTATACACGACCATCATCGAGACGTCTGTTGATGGATGCCTCTTAATTCCAGTAGTGGGCTACATCGATTCCGAGCGATTTCAAATCATGAAAGACAGAATCCTAGATGCTTGTGAAAAGAAAGAGGCAAATACCATTATTTTTGACTTCAGCGGCTATACGAGCATGTCTGATCCGTCAGTCATGAAGGAGATTCAGGACTTTAAAATTTCCTTGGCTCTTTTAGGCGTTGAACAAATCGTTTCTGGCATACGTGCTTCAGTGGTTAAAGAGATAAGCTCTTTGCCGATGTCAAATTTAGGATTGAAGATCTTTCCTTCATTCAAGCAGGCCATGCTGTATGTATGGGAAAAGCGTGGACTGGTGTTAAGAAAGAGACCATAAAAGTGCAGCCGCTTTGGGCGGTTGTATTTTTTTTGCAAAATCACTGAGAAAATATGTTTTAATCTGTAAAAGATTGGGTAAAGGCGAATAGATTATACATAAAATTGGAGGAAGTACACATGAAATCAACAGGAATTGTACGCAAAGTAGACGAGTTAGGACGAATTGTCTTACCTATGGAATTAAGAAAGACACTTGAGATTGAACCGAAAGATCCATTGGAGATCTTTGTTGATAAAGAAAAAATTGTCCTTCGCAAGTATGAAGGCAACTTGGTCAAATGCTCATTCTGTGAAGAGAACGAAGATCTTGTGGACTTTAAGGGCAAGAATGTTTGCACGAACTGCTTAGAGGAACTTCACGCTAAAACATCCTAACCAGGACATACCCGGTCATACATTACACTAAACTAAGAATCTAAGGAGATAGCTGCGCATGACATTACGAGTACTCGAATCAAAACAGACTGACATGGAAGTAAGCACCATGGCACAACTATCCGCCATCCAGGGGATGCAATTTGGAAGGGAAGTATACTCTTCTGTAATTAAATTCAAAGACCTGGAACGATTTATGCATGTGTTTCCTAAGGTGCAGCGAGCACTGAATATGAAAAAGGTAGGGTCCATTAAAAGGTATATTATCAGCGGGCTGGAATCCACTGGGCACATGAACATGAGGTTTATTCCCGCTATCACAGCCACTAGTCGCAGCACGATATTCTATGATCAAACGACCCATCGAATTGCGATTGATACGGAGCGAAGCAAGCTTTCCATTAATGATGGGCAACATCGCTTCACAGCCATCAATCAAACACTGGAGTATTTAGAAAAGGAGTTCGTCAAGAGCAAAGATAAAATGCGTACAGCCCGGATCAAAGACATGATTGACACCATTAAAGATATGGTGATCCCTGTCACGATCTTTGCCAACCTGACAGAAAGGGAAGAAAAACAGCTCTTTTATGACTTGAATTCACTTGCTGCAAGGCCCAGCAAGAATGCCAACATCCGCTTGAATCAGCTGGATCTGTACGCCCGCATGGCAAGGGAGCTTGCTCAAGAAAACAAATACCTGCGCCACTATGGAGTGGAAATGGACAAAACCAGCATCCAATCAGCAAATAAGAATACCCTTCTTTTAGCGACCGTTCATAAAATGATTAAGGAACTTCTTGGTGATGAAATCTCTCATGACAGGGACTTCCTGAATGAAGGGAATTACAAGGAATTCAAGAAATACATTAACGAAACTTTTGATCGCCTGTTCTTCACGCTTCCAAATGACTTGAATGTCAGAGGAAAGTATCTCACAGATAAATCATACACGTTAAAATCCATTGCACGGTTTATCAATCATGCCAGAAATTACTTGGATCTTCGTCTATCAGATGATGAGATCTTTAAGATTATTGGCGATATGGACTGGACGATGACAACGGATTTCTGGAGCAAGTACGGTGCATCCCCTGGCCTAAAGAAAGGCAATATTGTCTTTAATGGCGGGGGACACGGTGCAGCTAAGTCTGTGTATGATGCACTGATTGATCAAGCAACAACCTAATCCAAAACAGAAAGTGGAGAGTCTTGCTTATGCAGGACTCTTTTTTTGTGCTCACATAAAAAACATATAACCAGGAGGAAATCATGATGGCTAACTTAGGACTTATTATTGTATTACTAGGATTAATAGGAATCATAGGATTTGCTTTAGCGGCTTTACTATCTCTAGCGTATAAAACGGGAAAGGTTAAAACCTTTTTGAAATGTTCAGGCGTTTCACTTGTTGCGATGATTGCTGGGTTTATCTTGTTCGGTGTGTTTAGCCCTGACACGGAAGTAGCTTCAACAGAATCCAGCAAGCCAAAAGAAGAAGTGAAGAAAGAGGAAACACCAGAAGAGAAAGCGGACCGAGAAGCGAAGGAAAAGGCAAAAGCTGAACAGAAAGAGAAGGAAAAAGCAGAGAAGAAAGCTAAGGAAGAAGCCGAGAAGAAGGCGAATGAAGAGGAGAAAGCGAAAGCGGCAGCTGAGAAGAAAGCCAAAGAAGAAGCAGCTGCTAAGAAGAAGAAAGAGGAAGCAGAACGCAAGGCAAAGGAAGAGGCTGAAAAGAAAGCAAAGGCTGAAGCAGAAGCCAAAGCTAAGGCAGAAGCGGAGAAGAAAGCCAAAGAAGAGGCAGAGAGGAAAGCCAAGGAAGAAGCTGCAGCCAAGAAAGCCAATGCACAGCCGATTGAGTATGCCAAGCTGAAGAAGAATCCGGATCGCTATGCAGGAGAATATGTGAAATACACTGGAGAGATCATTCAGATCATGGAAGGTGATAACATTACGCAAATTCGTCTGGCTGTCACGAAATCTAGTTATGGCTATGATTTCAATGATATTGTTTTCGTTGAATACATTGGATTAACCGATTTCGTGGAAGAAGATGTTATAACAGTCTATGGAACCATTTATGGAGAATTTAGTTATACCTCGCAAGCAGGATGGGAGATTGCTCTTCCTGGTATGCTTGCTGAATCAATCGAATAAAAAGTTGGCAGTCTTCCAAGCAAAGGCTGCCTTTTTCTTTTGGAGGAGATCCCTGTGCAAATCGTAAAGGACAGACAACTGGAGCCAGGCCAGCGGGTGCATGTGTACTACAATCTGCACCAGGGTGGCTATTCCATCAAAGATAAGAAAACTGGACTCGTGGTGGCATATGCCAGCAATGTGTTGATTTCTAAATGTGTGTTTAAGGTATCAGAGAGCGGCAGAAGGAAAACGGTGGAGGAGCGACGCAAGAGGGTTCATGCCTTCGTCGAAGGAGATTTTATCCAGGCGGATGAAAGCCATGACATTCAGCACATGGATAAAGTCTACTATAATCCTTATCAAACCGCATTATTCACAGTGGTTGATGACGGTTCACACGTCATAAAGTCACCTCTGGTCTACTGTATAGACAAGGTTTGTTACGCTGAGTAAAAAGTTGCATTTTTTTGAAATGTTTTGTCGAATAGGAAAAAAGTTACGGAAAGTAGTTTACAAGAGTTATAACTTTGTTATAACATAAAGTTCGTAGTAAGGAACTACATAAATATTCCAAATGTTCCTGCTAAATCGAGAAGGGAGCCAAAGATGTTAAAAGTCACAATCAAATGGTTGGGCAACATATTCCTGATTCTTTTAGCCACGCTGTTTCTCACATCCCTGTTGATGTCGTATCAGACGTTTAAGAATCCTGATCAAGTGCCAACGTTCTTTGGTTACAAGATCATGACTGTATTGACCGGCAGCATGAGGCCGGTACTTGAGCCTGGTGATTTGGTAATCGATAAGATGCCTGATGTAGATGAGATAAAAGTGGAAGACATTATCACGTTCAGACAGGAAGAGAAATACATAACGCACCGAGTGATCGGAATCGTGAAAGAAAATGGACAGACACTTTATCAAACCAAAGGGGATGCCAATAACACAGAAGACGACACCCTTATTTCACAGAGTGAAGTTATAGGGGGATATGCTTTTCACATTCCAAAGGCGGGCTTGTTTCTGGAGTTTGCCAGAGGAAAAGTAGGGATCTTCTTACTCATCGTCCTGCCGGCGATCCTGCTTGTCTTCGGAGAGCTATTCGGCAATCGATTCAAGAAGACCAATAGAAGCAACAGGCCTTACCCAGGCGATGTAAGCAAATAATCATTGATTACTTTAAGGAGGTGAGTTGCTACATAAGAAGGAGTCCAGGAAATATCTCATATTAGGCAAGGTTGGCAAACAAAAAAACAAACAAAAAAAGGGAGAGAATTTACTATGATGAAAATGAAAAAGGCGTTAATGGGGACTATGTTAGCAGGAGCAGTAGTTGTAGGAGCAGGCTGGGGAGCAGGTACGTTCTCTGATTTCACTTCAAGCGCATCAGTTAATGACAACAAGATTGAAGCTGGTACTCTTAGTCTAGAAGCAACTGGTCAAGCATTCAATGCAACAAATGTTGCACCTGGCTTTGAGGAATCTAGAACTTTTGAAGTGAAAAACACTGGCTCATTAGATGCAAAGAATATTAGAGCTACTGTAACTGTATCACTTAAAGATAAAAATGATAACCCAATTACTAATCTGGGTGCTTATAATAACTTCCAGTTTGTGTTAGATGGTAATACTGTTACTCTGGCACAGCTTAAGCCAGCAATTGAAAATTATCTAGCAGCTCAAGATCTTACTTTAGGTGATGGAGAGAAACTTGAATTGCCTGTAACAGTAAAACTTTTAAGAGCTGCTGATGATACTTATCAAGGGTTAAAAGTAAACGTTGGCGTAACAGTTTCAGCTAAAGCTTATCAATAATAAGGACATTTGAAGAACAGGATGATCCAGGTCGTCCTGTTCTTTTACCATTAGGAGGAACTATGAAGAAGATAGCAGGATCAATATTAGCCATTGGCATTGCTGCTGGAGCCTTAACAACAGGGACTTTTTCAGACTTCACATCTACAGCAGAATTTAAGGATAACCAAGTGCAAACAGGCACTGTGATCATTGAAGTAAACCAGGCATATCCGGATCCAATGTTCTTTACTAACACAGGAGAAGGCTTTCCTGAAGATTGGAAGGATGGTTACTGGCAGCCTGGTAAACAGTCTGAACAGAAATCCATGATAATCAAAAACACAGGCTCATTGCCTGTTACTTTGAAATCTTTATCAGCTACCGCAGTAGAAAGTAACATGGATGCTGCTACCCAAACTAAATTTACCGAATGGCTGCAAGTTACGGTCCGAAGTGGATTGCCTGGTGGCCAGCCTGTATTCCAAGGCACAATGGCGGAATTGCTTGCCGGTCAGCAAAATATGACCAAAACCTTAAACCTCGTGCCTTATGATGCATCCCTCAATCAAAATTTATATCAAACTCCGTTTTATGTAGATATCAAAATGAGCCGTGATGCTACTAATGAGATTATGGGCAAATACTTAAAGTTTGATATGAACGTTCATGCTACACAGCGTGACTAGTTAAATCCTATGGAGTGTTGTCGATGAAGAAATATTACTTATCCGTCATCATCCTTGGTTTTGTCTGCATGGATCTTGGTTCTAATGGAACATATGGTGATTTCACAGCAAGCACCTCGGTCAACTTGATGGATATACAAACCGAAGAAGTCCAATGCACACCACATGACAACCGTAATCACGATGATGAAGAAAATAACAACCGTGACAAAACAAAGTGTCCGAATCCTAACAAAGATAAAGATAAAGACAAGGATAAAGATAAAGAAGTTCCACCCGGTAAGCCAAAGCCAAAAGTGGAAACTCAGTCAGAGGAAACCACTCCTGCTGAGACCACTGAACCAGAAAGTGAGCCAGCTGAACAATCCGAAGCACCTGTAGAGCAGCAAGAGCCTGAAGAAGCTGCACCGGTTGTAAAGGAAACAGAACAGCAAGAGCCACCAGCTGAGTCAGAGAAGCCTGAACAGGCAGAGGAAGCCAAAGAAACTGAAGCACCTGCTGAAGAAGCATCCAAAGTCAAAGAACAGCTGACACAAACAACTGAAAAGGCCGAAGAGCCAACAGACTCTAAGCCTGATGAAGCGGCAACAGATTCACAAGAATAATGTTTCCCTGTATAATTGCTAATAGAGTAAGGAGTTCATCTCCACTCTATTTCTTTTATAAGGAGCGGGGACATGGAGGTTGAGCGCAAGATTCGAAAAATAGGAAATTCACTGGGTGTTATACTGCCTTCGGATATGCTAAAGCAGATCGATGCAGCTGAAGGAGACTCCGTGTATGTTGAGATGAAAGAAGATCAGATCATCATCAGACGGCATCCGAAGTCAACAACAAACGACCCAGATCAGGAGTTTGAGCAGAAAGTGATCAGTATTGTGGAAAAATACCTACAAAACAGATAGAGAGGTTTTATATGGACCTTGGTGAAAATATAGACCATTATAGGAAAAAGCGTCAGATGACACTATCAGAGCTTGCCGAAAGAGCTGGAATGTCAAAAGGCAATTTGTCTGAGATTATCAGCGGCAAGGTGAAGAGCCCGACATTTCAGACCGTCGTCAAGCTCGCCAACATATTAGAAGTAAGCCTGGATGAATTGAATCCAAACAAATCTAATGAAAATGCGATTTAAATTTCATATGAAAATTTTTATTCTGTCTCACTATTACAAGATTACTAGTTCTAATGAGACAGAATTTTTTATACAATTTAACTTCCTATAACATAGATTATGTCCGGGGCGTTGGAATAAAATGGAATTTATTAAAGGATACGGCTTCTGTAATCGGCTCCCCTCACTTCATCAGGATCAATAAAAGAAGCACTGTATTCAATGACATCATTGATGAATAACTTGTGCTCTTTTGCGAAGTCTTTTATATTTTCCAGAAGCTCTTTATCATACGTGGTTTTGTACTGTACACGATCTTTTGGCCTTGATTTCTTTTCATATGTAATAGTCTGATGCTGCAACAGTTTTTGCATACCGTTTTCAAGCAGGTAATTCACATGGGTATCATGTCTCTCTGCGACTTCCGACAGCTGTGATAGCAGCGATTGACTAATGCTGGTGCGAAACTTCACCCTCGATTCATCCGTTACAGGAATTAGTCTTCCTTTTACATTCTTCCACATTTTATCACCTCTCCTTATCTTTATTTTAATCTTTTCCCCTATACAGATACAATCCAAAAGAAGAAGGACTAGAAAATAAGGGAATTAAGAAATTACTCCTCCCTTATCTTAGGATCTTTTAGAGTTAAAATCTTTTAATGTGTGTATTAATATATCAGCAGGCTCCCTTCCCTGTATTTGTTGAGCTAATAAAACTGCTACTGGTAGACCTATATGGTTTGGAAAACCTTGCACTTCAAGATGAATGGCGGGACCTTCCTTTTGCTCAGTCATAAAAACTTGCACTCTTTTGAATGGAAGTTGTTTTTTTACTTTGATTCGTATATTTTTGCACATTGTATCTATTTGATCTGTTGTAATATACACAGGTGTTTCCTCTGGAGAATTTCGAAAATCTTTTCGGAATGCGAATTTATTACTGTTCTTCAATAGAATAACACTCTCCTTCAAGTATAGTTATCATTATTTCCAACTCCTTTTATCAATAAACAGACAAGAAAAAAGGACACTGCCGTCTACAGTGTCCTTCTTCCTTGTCTATTGCACCCGGATAGGGTGATGCCTATTTTATCCTTACCACCTATCGGTGTACAGTAAACATTAATTAACGAAGAAGTTGAAGAACTCCCTGAGGCTGCTGGTTCGCTTGTGCAAGCATTGCTTGAGAAGCTTGAGCAAGGATTGAGTTCTTAGTCTGCTCCATTATTTCTGATGCCATATTAACGTCACGAATGCGTGATTCTGCTGCAGTTAAGTTTTCTGCTGATGTTCCAAGATTGTTGATGGTGTGCTCAAGACGATTCTGGAAAGCACCCATTTTAGAACGAGATTTGGAAACAGAAGCAATACCTGCTTCAATTGTAGTGATTGCTGTTTGAGAATTAGCTTTGTCCGTTAAATCTAACGCTGAAATATCAACAACATCTTCACCTAAAGTGGCAGTTGTTTGAGCTTTCCATTCAATCGTGATCTTCTCATCAGCATTAGCTCCAACTTGAATATCTAAGGACTGATCAGATGCTAAGATATTCTTTTTGTTGAACTGTGTCTCAGAAGCGATACGGTCAATCTCGCTTTTTAACTGTTGGAATTCATCATCAAGGTTTCCTTGATCTTCAGCAGTGTTCGTGTCGTTAGATGACTGAACTGCAAGCTCACGCATACGCTGAAGAATATCATGAGTTTCGTTCAAAGCGCCTTCTGCAGTCTGAATCAAAGAGATCCCATCTTGAGCGTTGCGGGACGCTTGATCCAAACCACGAATCTGTCCACGCATTTTTTCAGAGATTGCTAAGCCTGCAGCATCATCCCCTGCTCGGTTGATACGAAGACCTGATGATAGTTTTTCCATTGATTTTGCCTGTGATTCATTCGCACTGTTCAATTGGCGGAACGTGTTAAGTGCTGCGATGTTATGATTGATTCTCATTTTTTGTTACCTCCGTGTTATGTATTTTGGGTGGCCACATCCTTATGGCCATGATATAATTCGCCCCTGATCAGCTTGAAGCTTTTGGGAGCATCAATTTTTAATCGGAGAGATCCTCCATCTGTTAAGACGACTTCCACTGTAACTTCCTGGCCAGTCGGGTCCACAATGACGAGTTTCTCCCCTGGCTTCCTGCCTACTACTAATCCCATAGTTCTCATCCTCCTTGACGTTCTATTGTCTATATCGACAGTAATTTTCATTGTTTAATAGTTTTTTAAAAAAATATTCGACAAAAAGAACACGACTATGGTTCTGGATTTGGTATCCAAATAATTGGGTATATAGGATGTACAGCACTCATATTAAGAGATTTCCTATTTTGGAATTCATCTGTAAATTACTTAGGAGGAAAACAGGGAAGCGAAGAAAAAAAGATCCCCTACCGTTTCAATAGTAGGAGATTTCAAAAGGGAGATGTGTATCATTGGCCCTATTGAGGGCGATGACTTATAATTAAAGTATAGCAAACATACGTTCGTATGTCAAAAAGGAGATGTTCGGTTTGAGAATCGATTGGGAACAGCATGAACGGGTGGAAGTCGTTTTCCAGGGGCGAGTGTACGTAGTAATTCTTGTGCGCAACCGTCTACAGCTGATGTTCAGCCACCTGGCAAGAGAAGAGGATTAGATTTCCTCCGACTCCCCTTTCCCCTGACTTGTTCAAGTGAGCAGCTCCATCACTGTTCACTTGAACAAGTCATTCACATTTATTTGATTCACCTGTTCCTTCATCTCTCGATTGGACCTTAAATAAATACTCCACATGGCAGTAATGTAAACCAAGATCCCCACTGCAATGGCTGTGAAGGCCACATCCTCCCTAACAAAATAATAGTAAAATAGAATTTCCAGAGCGATTAGGCTTAAAGCAATAGATGACAAAATCACTTGATTGAGACGCTTATATTCTGTTCGAAAATCTACCCTCTCTGTAAGGAAAACAAATCCAACACCTTGATGATATAAATACAAGGATATCGGAACCGTAGTGGCGAAGGTTAAAAACTGAACCGTAATGGTGGAAGGCACTTCATACATAATGCTTTGAAGTGAAGGCACAAATCCAGCGTAAAGACTAAGATAACTCATGGCGATAACGGCAAGCTCTTTTAGTAAATATCCGGCCAGTGTTAATAGAAATGAATACCCTATGGATAAGTGCAACCATTTGATGTGACAAAGCATCACAACTATCAAGGTGACTAGCTCATTCAAAACAAAAGGCGCATATACAATGTCCAAAAGGAATGTGGAAATCACAGATGACAATGCAGCTAACATGATAAGTTCCTTCAGATAGGATCTGCAATTAATTCTAAATAACGTGAAAGCCAATGTTAGTGAAGCAAATACTTCTAATGTTCCAAAGATGGTTAAGGTAAGTAATGCAGGTATGGAGTATTCTGTCATTGAGATCCGATTAGCCCCTTTAATGTGTTTTTCAATCCTTTTTTGTCTGCTTTGATTTCGGTAGTTATGTCATTGTTGTGTGCAACTACCTTATCAAGAAGACTGGCAATGAATTTATATTTGATTCTTGCTACAGTAGCATACTTACTTGAAGGGGTAGGATACTCTTCAAAGTAGACCTTCCCATATTCTTTATCGAACTTTCTTACTTTCCTTAGGTTCACCAGATTTGGCTTATCAAGAGGATCAAATCCTTCACTTGAAAGATACTGCTCAAAGTCGGATTTAGTGATGATCTGATAATACACGTCTTCCCCTATATGAAAGATGATTCGACGTTTTTTATCTGATTCAATGTAATCAACTTCATATAGATCGATACAATCCAATGAATGTGATTGATCTATATTGATTTTTACAACAGTCATATATCTTATTGAATGGTCTTTCAATTGTAATTCCCCTTTTGACATGGAATCTTTTATCTGTCAACGATTTTTTCTGCGCATTTTATTGCCTTCACCCATAAGGAGAAATAGATTAAGATATATGTATGCAGTCACCGGCCAGGGTTAAACTGCATACATAATAGACTTAAATAGGACAAAGTTGTGTTCCATTTCTTTGGCGGATGCTTGAGTCAGGCTGACGTGAAACTTATCCAGATACTTATATGCGATTTCTTTGGATTGGTCGCTCATAATGGAAAGAAAATAACTAGCTTCATTGTAATCTCTTTCATAAAGCACTTCAAAAAAATACAGAATATCTTCATAGTTTTCATTAATCGCAAGAATTTCCTTTTCTGTTTTTGCTTCCTCATTGATCTGCTGCATTTTCACTTTGTAAAAATGCTCCTGGATGGCAAAAAGAGAATAAGCCTCAATGATAGGTGCTCCGATTGATTTCATTACATTTACATCTTGATACATAATGACCCCTCTTTTTCTTTAAGTATTCCAAAACCCTATGATAATTAAATAAGCTCCTCTTTTCAATACGGGAAATTTTTACCAATCATACTTTTTTCCCGTTTTTGTAATAAAGGACATAATATTGTCACATTCTTGTAAAATAAAAACTCCCAAAAGAACTAGGTTGTTCTCATTATAACCGAACACTAGTTCTCATGGAAGTTTTATTTTTTATTTTTTATACGATCCCTTCACTCCGAAATGATACACTTCATGCCAGGGCAGCGTTCGCAAATCTCCCTTGACCATTGGCAGGCAGCGATCACAATACGTGCACACCTGCTTATGGCCCTTTTCCCACATCGGCGTCATTTCCTTATAATGAAACCATTTGCCACAGTAGGTGCACATGAGGTTCTCGCTCATGAGTAGTTATCCTTTAAGGCTTTCCGAATTAGATCCTGACACCGATCCAGGTCTGCCTTCACGAGCTTCTTATAGGCTTTTGCTGCTTCGTGATCCACAATCGTGTAAACGACCACTTCTTTTCTTTTGGCACCCTCTACCTTTTCCTTACTCTTCTTAATGATCTGCTCTTCATCCTCAAGCTCATGCAGTGCCCGGTACACTTCCGAATGCTCCGGCCGGAACCCATGAGGTTTAAATTCATCTCTTAAGTCCTGGTGGAGCTGCAGCCCATACCATTTTCCTTTCTTCTCGATGCTGGTGATGATATAGAGTTTTAAGAACGCACGCTGCTTGATCAAAAAGCCTGTACTATTTCTCGATTTTTTCTCGACTATCGTCGCCACCTCCCTTGGTGTGAGTATAACATACTGTGCTAATAACAAATACTCTTTACCCCTCTCCCCCACTCCATACATAGCGAACAAGTGTTAATTTTACTGCCTGCTTTTAGCGGTTTAAGGGGTTTTTGTTATTAGCACAATGTGAAATTAACTATAAAGTTACTATTCTATTGGGGTTTGGAGATAGCATAATATAATTAAAACTTATTAAAAGATTGAAGTGCTTAAAAGATTATAGTGCTTTGTCCGTCAAAATGACATCCCCCACCCCCGTCAAAATGACACTGGTATCGCCTGACAAAATGACACCTCTGACAAAATGACGCCCCCTATATCTAGGGGTGTCAAAATGACACCCGCTATATAGCCCTCCGTCAAAATGACACCCCTACATCTAGCCCCTGACAAAATGACACCCCCTATTTAACCCGGTGTCAAAATGGCACCCCATTGAATGGATGTCAAAATGACACCCGTACTTATCCACATATCTACAGATTTTTGAGGATAAATCTATCAAATAAAAAAACAGCCACTTAACGTGACTGCTTTCTCATTTACTTGTATTCAGGGAACTCCTGACCAGTAGTCATTACTTTGAATTTAATCTTATCCATGTATTTATCATGCTCTGCCTTAAGTCTGTCTGGTAGCTGCTCATATTGTTCTTTGGATAAGAATGGAGTTGTCGTTGAAAGCAGGTACAAATTATTCATTTGGTCATTTGTAATCGCATCTTTCACTTCTACTACCACAACAAAATTCAATTCCACTAGTTTCTTTATGTTCCTTTGGATGGTCCGTTCAGAACACCCAGTCAACATGGCGAGATACTTTACTGATGGAAAGGAATGGTCCTTATCTCCAAACGCCATTTTCTCTAATTGAAAATAGATGGCAAATGCAGTAGGACCCATAAAGTGTGTCCAAAATGTTCCTACATAATTTCCTATGCCTGTATATTCTCCTTTTAACCCTGGCACACTATTTGTAGGATTTAATGAAAGCGTATATAGCTCTTCTCTATCTATTTTTCTTTTGCTTCCATTAGGTAGCTGCACTTCAAATACGAACCTCGGATCGTCAATATTGAATTTTGGTTTTTGCTTCATTACAACTAATATTCCCCTTCCTTTTGACAAGAGAAGGGACCCGGTATATAATAGAGATGTTATTTCTATTTACATCTTAATCTCCCTGGCTTAACATATCTCTTTAGGTATCTCTATTAGGCCGGGTTCCCATTGACAAGGTTGCCGCCTTGTCTTTTTTCTTGTCTATGTTTATTTAATTCTCAATGAACAAAAAAGCCGCACATTTTTATGTACGACCAAAAAACCCTCAAAAAGGTATAGACCTCCCCTGTCGGCAAGGCAGTCACCCTTGAGCATTTTCTGGACTTGCCCTTATAGTAGCATAAATTTGTCAGAGTGTGAAGAATTTTGTTAAATTGCTATTTTGAGATTGCTATGAGACAAGGAATCTGTTATTATCGACTTACAACCTAATATAATATTTTCTGGACAAAAAACCTCCCACTTTTACGTGAGAGGTTTTTTTCATTTCTCTTCTTCTGAATCTGCGAGGGTCTGCTCGTGCTGGTCGATTTCTCGTTCCATGGCTTCACTGATGATGAGGACGATCACCAGGAAGACGGCCCCGCCAACAAACATCTTGGCTGCTGTCGTGAATGCTCCAAAGGTGAAGATTTCAATTCCTGCGATTAAGATGAAGATCAGCACATTTAGCAGGATGGCATTCTGTGCTTGTACGATTAACTTCCTAAGCAATTCCATTTTTCTCTCTCCTTTTGATTTCAGATTCCGTTCTATTTATGACCGCTACTGCGGTCTCCAAAGCCCATTCAATGTTTTTGCATCCGCTCACCGGGAGCACATGACCATCCTTTATGATGGAGAATTCCATGGTGTCAGGGTCTACCTGGATCTGATACATTTAGAAACTCTCCTTTAAGATGATCTGCATGATTTCAGCTGCAGCTGCATCAAATAATCCGTTCTCATTTTTGACAACATAATCACAGCGGCTGCTTGCGGCATAGTCACGATCTGCACGGTCCAGGCGGGCACGGATGACTTCCTTGCTGGTGCCCCTTCGGATCATGCGAGCTTCCAGGTCTTCTCTTGGTGTATGAACAAAGATGGTGACAATTTCACTGGAGTGATAGCCTGGGATCTTGTCGAAGGCTTCTTTCAGTCTTTCGACACCTGGCCAGTCAATGACATATAACATCGGCTTCTCTTCAAGCTCCAGGATCTCACCCTGAGTGATGCCATAGAAAACCCCTGGCGTGTATTCTGTTTCAGCAATCCATAGGCCTTTCTCTTTCATTTGGTGGAATGTTTTCACGCTGATGAAGTGGCCATCTTCCCCGTCGATTTCCTCTTCACGGATGGGACGTGTCCGATAAGACACGACCTTTGGAATAGGAATGGCTTTTGTCAGTACACTCTTGCCTGCGCCTGAAGGACCTACGATGCAAAACACTTTTTTATGCAAGAGGGTTGTCGAAGTCAAAGTCATCTGGAAACTCCTCCTTTTTCTCTTCTTCCTTTTCATGGGCCTGATCCAGTTTCTTTTTAACCAGCTCCATGACTTCTTCTGGGTCATGCTTGGTTGGATCCAACACAACACTCAGGCCGTATATGCCTTCCTGATCCTGCCCGGTCTCCATAATCTGCTTCACAATCTTGTCCGTCACGTCCTCCAGGTCATCTCCATCGTTTATGTAGGTTGTCTCGTCTGTTTCCTTTAGCGTTTTCAATATAGACAGGTCAGGCTTCGCATACTCTGGATAATCAACGCTGCCATTGATTAGCTCATCAATAATCATGCGTGTCGTTTCAGCATTCTTGTTGAGTGTTTCAAGTGCCAGGCGTGTTGAATCGTTGATATCCTCTAATACTTCTAAATAACTGGCTAACATTTCCGAACGGTTCATTCGATCCCCATCTCCTCTTTCTTTTTGTCCAGCTGCTCCATGGCAATTTCTAAAATGGTTTGATGAATCCCTAACGTGGCGTTCATCATTTCCTGCACATTCAGGTTGTATTTAGCCGTGATTTCCTTGATGGCTTCATACATTTCCGTGCCTGCTTCTGCACTTCGCTCCAATTCCTCTTTCGAAATGGTTGCTTGAATGAGTCCTAGAAGCCCTTGCGTTTGGTTGAGATATTTTTCCATGCGTTTACTCTCTCCTCTTTGTCTTGTTCCTGTGCCACTTCAATGTCGCTTAAATCATTCAATATGAAATACGAAATCCACATGAAGGCGAATATCGGTGCTAAAAATTCATAGAAGGCATAGAACACTCCCACAAGGAACGCTAAGCGCACCTTGCGGAGAATCCATGCTAAGTCCAATTTCATCTCAAATTTCATCTCTTATCCCTCTTTACACGTAGTGAATGCTCTTCAGTTCTTCTTCGTTGTATTCAAACAGCATGAATCGCTTGTGAGCTCCTACAAAGCCATTGTCTTTGTGCCACTTGTCTGTTTTGTTTCTCGTGGCCAGTGTGCGCACCATCATGCCGAACCAGTCTTTTGCATCTTCCACATGAAGGTGTCCGATGTGGATCTCCCTCGTAAGAGCATTTGCCCACTCTTTGGGGAACTCGACCTGAAACAGGTTGTGAAGATTCCTGCGGGCTTTGTCTCCGTGTGTGATGCCGATGAAGACCTTGCCGAAGGTGTGAATCTTTCTTTCTTCAAAGCTGTCATCAAACTCCACTTGCGGGTAGCGTTCCATCAGCAGCTGCACAAATCCCCACGCCATCGACTCATCATGATTTCCTTTGGAGAATACAATCTTCACGTTGTTCGATTTCTCCAAGGCTTCTTCAATCAATGGATAGTAGAAGTTCTTGGCATCTCTCCAGGCTTTTGGTGTATCCACGGTTTCAATTTGTGTCCCGTTGGCTGTCTGCCCTCTGAAGTTATCGTTATGGAACATATCCTGTCCGATGATAAATAAGATCTCTTCCCAGTCCCTGGATTGGATGCGGTCCATCGTGTCATCCTGCGTTCGCTTGTAATACTCAGCATCCGATATGCCGAAGTGAGAATCGAAGAAAGGTATTTCAAGGAGCCACTTTTTGGATAGCTCTTTGTGTTCTCGTTTGATATAGACAGCCGCTACCTTCCGGATTTCTTCCAGGAGCTTGTCCATCGAGAACCCATTGGTTTTAGGTGCTGCCGTGATCTTGCTGGAGTATAGGGTGGAAACACCATCCTGTTTGGAATACACGTTCCAGATGTTACTCTTGCTGTTCTTCAGTTCCCACTCTTCCGGATCATAGCCATGAGCACGCAGTAGGAAGTTGGGATCCTTTTTCTCTTCTTCGGACATGCGAAGCAGCTTATCACTTTTATGTGTGCCGTCACCACAAATTTCAGTAGAGGTCTTGTAGTTCATGAGATCCTCATCCATCGCTTGGGCGACTGTCTTCTGCAGGGATGGCTTCTCTTCTTTCTGTGCATCCCGATAATGCAAGTTAAAAATGTGGCGAACCGAGTTGTCGGATACCTGAAGATTGTATTTCTTGTCCATGACTTCGGAAATATAAGCAAAGGTTTGCCCCTGATTGCGTAGATCAATAATCTCTTGCAGGGCCTTTTCATTCTTCTTCCAGTTGACGTAAGCCATCTTTCCACCTCTTTGTTGTTATAGGTGGGTGGGTTATTTTCCTTTTTTGCCTCCCCGTGGCTTACGGGGAAGCGGTATCCGAATGTCTTGAGTTGTCATCGCCATCTCTTTCACCTCTACTGCTTATTTGTTTAGCAGTTTCTCTAGTGCTGCCTTTGTTTTCTTGCCAATGATGCCGTCTGCTTCATCAGCGCCCAGGTACATTAATTGGAAACGCATGACAGCATTCTTTGTTTTCGGTCCATAATGACCATCGCAGCCGTGATTCTTCGCACCCTTTTCAGGATAGAAGTACACTTTGCAGAGAGCTTCCTGGTAAGCCAGGACATTCTTTCCGGAGTCGCCTGAACGAAGAACGACATTTGGAAGTGAAACTTTCTTAGCCGGAGCTTTGGCTGGTGCTTTAGCTGATTCTGATTTAGCAGCAGGCTTCTTGATGTTAATCTTCATGCCGACTTTCAATGCTGCAGGGTTCACAGTAGGATTCCAAGAGATTAAATCTTGAACTGTGAATGCGCCATTGCTTCGTTGAGCGATGCCCCAGAAGGTGTCGCCGGATTGGATAGTGTGCGTAGATCCATATACTGCCGGTGCAGCTGCAGATACAGTTTTGCCCAGGCAGTCGTTATATTCCGCAACAATATCTTTCAGCATTTGAGCATACGTTTTGCCCATGTACTTTAAGCCATTGCCAGGATCAATCTTTCTGCCTGGATCAAGAATCTCATGGCCAACAACGGCTTTAGCCGGATCAAGCTTGAATTTGTAGCAAGCATACGCCAGTACCCAGATATAACGCTTGTAAGCTTCTTCTGAGTTGATGCCTTTGCCCCAGCAAAGCTCTACGCCTCCTGCGATATCATTGGCATCGTCGCCATACATTCTGTTGTCAGTCGTTACGTTGTAGATAACATGCCAAGCCTTTTCCGGTGTTCCAGTTAAGAATGGAATGCATTCGATAATTTCTTTGTCATCAACAAAAATGTGAGCAGATGCACTCATATCATTGCGTGAACGCTCATAGTAACCTACATTTCCTGCAGCTGTGCTGCCAGGGTTTCCCGTGTCATGGGCAACATTGAAGCCCACTTCAGGCATCTTGATGCCAGATCGGCGCTTACTTCCAGAAGTCAGATACTGCTTCTTGATGTCATACTTCATTTTGAATCCCATTTGATTCACTCCTTTGGTGGTTGTCTTAGTAAGATCATGGACACGATCATGAGGATTGCAATTCCTCCTACGTCCATCAAAATAGTGCTCATACCGTACTGCTCCTTACTTAACCCCTGAACTTCCGTGACCATTGCTCCCACGTTCCAGCTCCACCAACTCGTCCACGATCTCTAAATCAACAAAATCATCTGACTCGCCTTTGACGGTAGGCAGAACAACCAGCTGTGCAATACGATCCTTGGGATCAATCCTGAAGGGCTCATGTCCAAGATTAAACACCGTGGCGGCTAACTCCCCTGTATAGCCGGTATCGATTGTTCCATAGCCTACCATCACGCCATAGTCACTTGTTAAACCGCTTCGTGGACGCAAGTCTCCTGTATGATGCAGAGGAATATTAATGCCAAATCCCAGAGGAATCTTCCTTCTTGAACCAGGTTCAATGATGACTGTCTCAGAAATTCGGGCACGGCAGTCCCATCCGGCATCACTTGGGTACTTCTTTGTTGGTGTAAAGATTTCATCGTCAGTATTCTCAAGCTTCACAAACAACTTTCCATGCTGCTGTAAGGCCTGATTCACTAAGGAGTAATAGTCAAGATATGCTTGTGTTAGCTCCATTTTTCTCTTCCTTTCTGCATTATGTAATGCATTACGTTTATTATAACATATGATTATTGAACTTTATCATTCTATTTAAATGTATTTAAGACTTCTTATTGGATTAAACCTAACTTTGGATATGATGTTCTCTTCCTGTGCCGATTGAAAAGGGTGGAAGCTTTCACTGACGGCACCTTCTAACATGAATGCTTCAAATCTTATATCAAGAGGTAATGTCGGCTTATTGAACATCATAAACACTTCATTGTCGTCCAAGAGTATTTCCATCTCTAATGCATAAGAAGGTGCGTGTTCAATGAATCCTACTTGACGTTCCTGTCTGTAGATGGGGTCTGCGGGATAGCTCGTACTTATCTCCCCATCTCGATAGAGGAATTCAATGGCCCTTGATCCATTGAAAGCGACACCCTTGGACCATCCTTGTTTTTCAGCAAGTTCCCTCTTCGACATGATTGCTGGCGGCTGCAGCAAGTCTATATATTTTTGTGCAAGTTCCATCAGTCAATGGGATCCCCTACAAATTCAAGAATATAGCTGTTTTCTTTTTCGACCGCTTTCTTGAACGTCAGCTCGTATGCTTCTACCCTGCCGCTTGCCTTTGTGATGACCGCCTTCGGATACTTCTTCTCCCACCCGTTTGCAAACAAATCCAATTCACCATAATGCTCTTTCTTGATGTAGATATTGATCATGAATTTATTCAGATAGATCTTGGATTTTTCAATCGTAATTCCTTCATTGGCGAAGTTCTGAATCTTGTTGTCTCTGTCTGCAATCCAAAAGCTGGCCATCATGGTCATCTTATCTAAATACTCGTTTGTTAGCTCCATCTCAGTTCCCCCGAACTATTTTTCTCTTACGACTGCATGCCCTGCTTCCACCATGAACTTATTCACATGGATGATAATATCATCCCGTTCAATCCAGATGTCCCCCAGCATGCGCCCAAAGTTATCATCATTTTTGTCTATATAGGTTTTCACCAGCACCCATTCGCCCAGGATCAGATCCTCGAGGAATGCTTTGGCTTCATAGCCTCTTGCCTTTTCTTCCAGGTCCTTCGTTCTGGTTTCAGGTGCATCTATTCCAATGAGACGAATTTGAATATCTTCATCAAAGTTCTTTCTGCCTTTGTCGAGTTTCCCCTCGATGGTGTCTCCGTCCAGGCAGCGGTCCACTCTGAACTTATAGTGATACAGGCTGTCGAATATGCTCACTCTTAATTACCTCTTCTGCGATGTATTGGCCGCCTTTAGTGATGGTGTCCATGCCTTTCTTGAACCCAAACTCAATGCGGACCATTTCTTTATGGGTCATGTTTTTCCCAAGTCCTTCTTGAACGATTTTCATGAACTCTTTCGCTTTTTGTTCCCGATAGGAAAGGTACTCCTCTTTTGTGACAGATTGCTGCTTGATATATGAGTTGGTAAGCTCCACGTTTTCTCTCTCCCTTATGCTGGTAAGTCTACTTCATAGATATCTTGAATGATATGGACCGTCTTGGCGGTCAGTTTGTCACGGCTCTTTTCCCCTTTAACCGTCACTTTATTGCCGAGCTTCAGTTCTTTCTCGTAACGCTCCATCAAATAACCCCACACGGTGATCTGTATCGGTTCTTCAGTGGTTTCAATCGTAAGCGTATAATGTACTTTACCTGTTCGGGCCTTCCAGTTTTCCACCGCTCGGATATAGCCGGTGACTTGAGTGGAGGCTCCCTCTTCTATCTTTGCCCATCTGGACCGGACGCTGATCGGTGTACCAAACACTTCCTGCTCATATGCAAGCAGCGTACCCTTAGTCGTGGTTTCAGGAATATGCTCATACTCCTCATTCCTGGACTTAAAGTAGTTGCGGAGTAGCAGGTTACGGTTGGTGCTTATGCTGTCAAAGCTTCCGGACTTGATCAGTGCTTCCACTTTCGTCTTATTGACCTTCGTGCCATTGGTCTTAGCGACCAGCTCTTCGACAGATGCATACGGACGGTTGTTGATGATCTCATTGACGGATTCACCGCTGACTTTGGCAATACTGGATAGTCCGTAGCGGATTTCTCCAATCAGCAAACCATCTTCTCCTTGAACCGGCTCCGGATAAGCAATTGGTGTCCATCCTGCCAATGATTTATTGACATCTGGATTCAAGATGGTCATGCCCATCTCTTCGCATTCTTTCATATAGTGAACGTTCTTTGGATTTCCGTTCTTGTCTTTCTTTCCTTCCGACATCGTAAGGAGTGCGGACATGAACTCGACAGGATAGTAGGCTTTCAACCAGGCTGTAATACAGCTCAAGAAGGCATAGGCTGCACTGTGGGCTTTGTTGAAGCAGTACTCCCCGAATTTGATCCATTGCTTTTGAATATTCAGAAGGGTATTTAAATCAAAGCCTCTGGCTAAAGCACCCTCAATTTCAGGGATGCCTGCCCATTTGATGCCATCCTTATTTGGCTTTGCTTCCGTATAATCTACCCAGATTGTAGGTTTACCTTTATCGTCAACGGGTATAGTCTCTTTAGAAGGGTACTGTCGGATCAGCTCCTCTTGACGTTGTTTGTACCCTTCTGACCCATAAATCATGAGCTCGATCCATCTTCCCATTAAATCTGCTTTCTTCTTAGCAACTCCCTTTCGGATCATGTCGGCTTGGCCAAGTGTCAGGCCGCCAAGTATCTGTGACGCTTTCATAATTTGTTCTTGATAAACCCAGACACCATAAGTCTCTTCCAGGACTGGTGATAATTCCAGAAAAGGATAGGTGACTTTTTCTTTGCCCCATTTACGGGCTACATATGAAGGAATCAGATCAAGAGGTCCAGGCCTTCCAAGGGCAACAATAACGCCGATGTCTGCAAAACTGTTCGGTTTCATGCCTTCAATAATCTTTTTGAACAGGTCTGATTCACACTGGAAAATGCCTGACAGGTTCAAGCTGTTATAGACTCGCTCATAGATGACAGGATCATTGATGTCAATGTCACGGTAGATGTTAATCTTGCCCCATAAGCCGGCATACTCAAGTGTCTTCTTGATTAGATCCAATGCATCGATCTTCAGGACGTCAAACTTCACCAGGAATTTTTCAATCCATTCCATATCGAACTGAGTCGTTTCAAGATCCGTGCTGTCCAAGCGGAGCGGTGTCACTTTTGTGAGCGGCTCTGGTGATAGGACGATTCCGCCTGCGTGTGTGCCCACCTGTGAGAGATGACCTTCCAGTGCAAGCATTGCTTCCCACCACTGCGGGTAAGCTTGTGCATACTGCTGGACCATAGGCTCTTCGGCAAAGGCTTCTGTTAGCTTGATGCCAGGTCTTGATGGAATCGCTTTTGCAAAAGCATCCTGCGTAGCATTATCGAACCCGAGTGTCTTTCCGACTCTTCGGCAGACGGCTCTTGCAGCAAGTGTTCCTTTTGTGCCAATCTGGGCGACTTTATCCGCTCCGTACTTGCGTTTTAGGTAATGCTGCACCCATAGGGCACCTGCGTTGCTGTAATCGACATCAAGGTCAGGGTAGCCGGCACGTTCTGGATTTAAGAAACGTTCGAATAGTAAGTCATTTTTAATTGGATCAAGCCAGGTAATCTTCAATGCATAACAGACCAATGAACCGGCACCAGAACCACGTCCAGGTCCAACAAGAAAGCCCGCCTCAACGGTTGCGTTGATTTTATCTTCCGTGATCAGGAAGTAGTCAGAGAATCCTTCTGAACAGATAACATCGAGTTCATACTGCAGTCGTTTCGAGTATGTATTGATGTCAATGTCATCGGTTAATGCAATTTCAAACAATCCAGCCCATGCCTTCTTCCGAAGGTATTCTTCCGGTGTTTCATCCCCTGTGACCGGGAACTTTGGAAACAATGGCTCACTTGGAAGAGATACATTTACCATTTCGGCAATCTTTAATGTGTTCTCCCAGGCTTCCGGGTCGTTGCATTTAGCGAGCATTTCTTCATCGGTCTTCATCCAGAACTCATGGGCATATTGCATGCGGTTTTCATCTGAGATGCACTTTCCGATAGAGGATGTCACCAGGATGTCGTGGATGTGGTTGTCTTCTTTATTAGCGTAATGCACATCAGTGGTGAGGATCTTCGGTGTATTGGTTTCGATGGCCAGCTGATCAATGATGCGATTTACATAGAGTTGCTCTGGGATTTCGGTTGCTTGTTTTTCCAAGTAGAAATGGGCGAAGGTGTCTTTGCATTCTTGGATATGAATTTTAGCTTCATCAATTCTTCCAGCCAGACACAGCTGACTAAAGTAACTTCCAAGGCAAGCACTAGTAGCAATGATGAAACGGCCAAGTCCGTTCTTTCTAATATAAGAAAGGTCGGTACGAGGATCAGAATAAAAACCATTAATATGACTATCTGAAACAATTTCATATAAATCCTCCAGTCCTTGGTTGTTCATGGCTAGAAGCACCATGTGGAAGTTGCCCTGGTCCAGGTAGTAAAAGATATCTTTCTTGAACTCAGCAATCTTCTCTTCGGTGGAGCTTGGTGTGTAGCCTGAACTGAACGTCACTTCAAAGGCCGTAAATAAGTCGAGCGCCTCCTCTTCCGGTTCGGGACTCGACATCAGGTAATCTTTTAAGATGACATGGGCTTCTTCTTCAAAGCAGCTGTAGTTCTTTTCCACTTTCCGAAGAAATTCACGGAGCACTTTCAAGCGGGGCTTTCCTTTGTTGTCGGTGATGCGATACTTGACGCAGAGATCTTTACGCTGCTTCTCCAAGTCATCGCCTTTGGTCAGCCGGTTTTGAGTGGTATAGACTTCACACCCAGGAATGGGCTTAATGCCTGCTTTCTTGCACTCCGTGATAAAATCCGGGATACCTCCGCATACACCATGGTCGGTGATGCCGAGGGCGGTGTATCCTAACGATTTCGCTTTCATAACGAGATCTTTGACTTTTGTCAGCCCATCCAGGGCACTTTCTTCGCTATGAACATGTAATTGGCATCCTCTGCACATTGATGTTTCCCCCTCGGTAGATGTGAACGTTTATTCTTGAACTGTGGTTTCCACTACGTCACCGGAAATCTTTTGAATGACATCCTGTGCGTTTTGTGAACGTTTGATACGGTCGATAATGGTGGCCGTCTGAACAGCAGATGCTGTGATGAAAATGCCGTCTGCACCCATTTGCGTGATAATGCTGCGGGTTTTCTTGCCTTGTGTCAGATCAAGAAAGGTCCCTCTGTCTTTTGCCTGAGAGATGACACGCTTGATTGGTGCTCCGTCAGGACGATTTACTGTCAGAATCTTATTGGCCTCTACGTAATTGGAAAAGCCGATGTCAACGAATTGAATGCTCATGTGTTAGTTCCCATCCTTTAATCAGTTATGTGTGTACCTGTGAACCAATTCTTGAGGTGCGGGATCCGGCTCCATGTGGTTGTATTGCTCGACTTCCTGAGCAAGCTCTCCATTGGTGCTGCCTTTGATCACGTCCGGAATTGGCTGGTTGTTGCTGATCGCAACGATAATACGAAAGGCATCTGCAAATGCTTTGCTGCCAAACTTGAATGGGATGGGGTATCGTTCTTGACCGTTATTCTTTTTGCTTCCACTGTGACAGTAAAAGTTATAATCACACTGATTGCATTTATAATAACTGGGTGTGTGTTTGGGAGGTATTGGAGGCAGCATTCGTTCTTTCGCCAACGAAATGCACCATTCGGCTTTCTGCTCCAGCTGCTTACCTAACTGAGGATCGTAATCCAGTTCAAATTCCCATACTTCCTGTGTGTCTTTGTTTTCTACAAATATGATTCCCTTGGTGATGGGAATGCCTTGTTTTTGCACGAGGTGCAAGTAGAAGGTTAACTGGTCACGATGTTCTTTCTTTGGGGTATTATTCTTTTGCATCCACTCAAAGCTTTTCGAGAAGGCGCTCTTTAATTCCACCAAGTAATCCTGACCGCCCGGGTTCTCCAGGCTGAACACTCGAATCCATGCGTCGGTATGGCCGCTGATGTTGTCTGCTTCGAGCTTCATTTCATCTTTCACCAGAATGCCCATATCCTTGAACAGCTTTTCATAACGGTGATGCAAGCTATGGCCATTCTCAAAAATGCGCATCAGTCGGCTTTCCGGCATCTCTTTTGGCACCATGAGCATATCGAAAACGATCTTTCGCTGGCACATGCCGATGGTGGAAGGATGCAGCTTATCTCGCATGGGACGTGTCTGTTTTTTGTATGCTTCCCTGGCATGATGATCCGCCAGATTTTCAATTAGTCCCATAATCACTCAATCCCTATAATGTAATGCACTTCATGAGACTATTATATCATCTGCTCTATGTCGAAAACAAGCGAATACAGAAGAATTAGATAGCAATTTGAAGATTTTCTTTGAATAGGTTTAAAGTTTCTTCTGTGCAAACCGTAATGGACTGATACCAGTTTAAATAAATGATGGTGTTATCTGCTTTGATGAAGCTTGGTGCGAATTGAATGCTATTGTATTCCATTGGTTCCGGTAGATGAACAAAGTGAAATTCTCCAGAAGTGTCCTCACAAGCAAATGCTACGATATAAGTCTGATCCATTTTAAGTCCCCCTGATTATATAATTCCATAAAGTGTTTTTTTAATCTCATGCGTATACGGTGAATGCTCTTTGGATTGTACGGAAGCATCCGTGCAATTTCTTTATCGGTGTTATCTTCGTAATAGTATTTGGCTAGTATGTAGCGTTCGTGAGGTTTCAGGCTGGTGAAGGTGTCGCTGCAGTCCTTGCCGGTAATCCATCTTGGGTCTGTCAGCTCCATGCCTTCCTCCAGATCCAATTTCAATTCATAGCTTTGTTCTTCGGGTATCTGCTCTCCGAGGTCAATCTCGTCTGCAAATTGTCCATAATATACGACACCGTACTGATCAATGGCATCCAGCTTCAGTGTCGCATCGAGATGTCTCTTTAGATAATATTTATAGACTTTGTATATATACTTCTCAAAAGTTCTTCCCTTTTGCTTATAAGCCGATGCGCACTGCAGAAATGGAATGACCAGCTCTGCATACAGTTCATACCCATTGTGATTACGCAGCTTGAACTTCAGATAATCCAATACTTTGCCGGCTGTCTTTAAAGCTTCCTGGGTGTGATACTTTCCTTTTCGGAGGTTCACTATCAGGTCTTTCCTCTGCATAAAGCAAGTGACAAAATAGCGTGTATCATAGTCCTGGAAGTTAATCGCATCACTCGACAGCATAGTGAAGTATTTATTCAGAAAGTTATGGAACTGCTCAATCAGTCCTTCCGAGTCCCCCGTGCGCTGATACAAAAGCACAAGTTCATCCGGTGTCGTTTTATTCATGGTGGTTCTCCTTAAGCTGCAAGACGTTTCATGAGGATCTCGTCTTCTTCAGATTTTTTATAAATATTTAATTCAAAGTAGGGTTTCTCCCCTTCACCCACTCTGTGAAAATCCATCACTCGTGGCAAAGCATATTCATCGTCATCATAGATGATGCCGGTAAAAGCATCCATCATGAGCTTGAATACGTTGTTGGTATCTCTTCGGAGCTTGTCGTTCGGGAAGTAGGCGGTCAGTTCGATGACGACTTTCTCACCCTTGGTCATCTCCCAGTTGTGATCAGCAGCCCATTGATAGGCAAAGGACTCCCATTTTTCTTTCAGCTTTTCAGCAGGCGCTGTCAGCTTCTGGCGGCCTTTGGCCATTCGTGTGTAAATGTGATTCACACTTGGATAGACACCAGAGTCCCCGTTCTTCTCGCTATGTACCAGCCAGTATTTTTCTTTCTCATAGACTGGCTTGCCGTTTTTATCCCGCTTTTTGATGATGGTGTTGCCTTCAGCATCACGCTTTGCCCGCTCCCGTCTGAACTTGCCGAACATCATCATGGGAATTAAGAGCGGCTCTCTCATGAACGGGATCCTCCGATCAAGGGAATTCGAGTTAATGTGACAATGGTAGCTTCTCCAATGAAACGCCCTTCATTATCATATCGCTTCAAGTAGTTGATGTCGCTGCCGGAGAAATCATCCGGGTTGATATCGTATTCTTCCTTGGCGTATTTCATGATGGTTGTATGAATGATGGCATCCCGTGTGATATTCACCTGGTCCTTCATCCGCAGCTCATCCCATTCCTTCTCTTCTTCTTCAATCAGTGTGTTAATAACATCACAATACTCATCAAACGTTAACCGCACCTTGCTTGAAAGCTCATCAAACTTGTTGGGTTCTAAGATTAAATCCAGTGTTTCAATGCCTCTGTCTGTCTTTTGAACCTTGATGATGATCTTGTCATTCTGCTCCATTTCAGCGAGCTGGCTTTCTCTCATGTAATTATAATCACGGCGTGTTTTACTTCCGATCCTTCTGGCGATCTGTTCCGTTATCGTTTCCATTTTGCTCCCCCTTATCAGCTGGTTTAGGCGCTAGTTGCTCTTCACGGATGCCTAGTCCGATATCTTCCACTAGATCCACTAGTCTTCCTTCCATTTCCTTCACCTCGCTTGAAAATGCTTGCAAATGTAATGCATTTCATTTCTAAAGTCATTATAGCACAGGAAAAGAAAAAAGATAGAGTTTTTTTAACTCTATCTCCAAAAAGTTCTAATTTTCGACATAATTTATGGTAGAAGTACCAAATTAATCATGCCAGCTCCATAGAGCTCGTCTTTACCTTCTTTGCCTAAGTCTTTCACCATCGTCAGCAAGATGCGATGAGCTTCCGCTGCATCAGGTTTCAGTCCATTTACAAGCTCCTTGTGACGTGCGATGATCAGCGCCAGAGCGCCTGCTACCAGTGGCGTGGCCATGGATGTTCCGGACAAGCGGGCATACGTGTTGTTTTTATAAGTAGACACGATATCAACACCCGGTGCAGAGATTTCATTCTGAATGCCATAGTTTGAAAAGCTGGCACGCTGTAGCTCTTGGTCTAAGGCAGATACCGCAATGACTTCATCGTAAGCGGCTGGCCAGCACACAGGTGAATTTTCATTTCCTGTAGCAGCAACCATAATGATTCCCTGTGCCCGTGCTTTCTTAATCAGATCGTGGACCACTTGCGGAGGACGGCTGGCTGTTCCGAGAGACATTGAAATGATATCCACCTGTTTATCCATCGCCCATTGAATGCCTTTCATAATAGAATCGAATCCGCCAGAGCCATTGTCACCCAGCACTTTAGCGGCGTAGATCTCCACTTCTGGGGCTACTCCGATCATGCCAATCTGATTGTCGATGCCTGCAATGATTCCGGCACAATGCGTACCATGCCCCTGCATATCTTCTGCCCCGTAGCGGGAGCCTGTGAAGTCCACCGCTTCTTTGACATTCAGATGCAGGTCCTGGTGATCCGGATCAATGCCGGTATCAAGCACAGCCACCTTGATGCCTTGACCTTTTGTCTTCTGCCATGCTATCTCTGCGCCAACGGCTTTCAGTCCCCAGTCAACCAGGTCGTCTTGAAAAGCAGCAGCAGGCATGACTTCCTTTACTTCAAAATCTGCCAATCTAAATTCCATAAGGGAATCCTCCTCGAACTCCCCTGTATCCTTGATTTATTGTAACACATTACATTATCGTCTGACAGTGGTCGTGCCGATTCTATTTATAGACTGCTTCATTATTTCTTCTGTCTCCCGCTCTCTTTTCATGTTTCTCAACTTCGATTCGTACTTGCTCTTTTTAATGAAAGCCCATATCACCAAAGGAAGCGGGATGAAGCCGACAGGGAACCCTATGGAATAGTCAAAAGCGCTAAGAACTCCAAACACGATATTCACTGAAAGCAACACCAGCGAAAAGCAAGCCATCGCAAAGTTCCAGTTGTCTCTTTTCATTCTGACCAGATGCTCTTCTTTTGTATCATCGGGATGTTGCCCTTCATATCTTACGCTGCCGGATGGCCTTGGGTGCTCAGGCACAATCATTCCGCTATCACTTCGTTCAAATCCTTCTGGAACATTAGCGTCTCTCGGAATAGGACGGCCAGCATGAAAGGATCTGGGCTGAGCATTACCAATGCTATACACAGGATAGCTAGGAGGAGTATTACTATTTCTTTTGCGCATGCTATGGATATTGATATATTTGCCTGCCAGTTCATTTGGCAATACTTCCACTCTGTTATCAGGCCTTTTCGTGAATGAAGGTTTTTCAATGACCACGCTGTTCCTCCCTTTCCTGTCTGAATAGAAAGCTCACAATCAAATACTCTCGCACTAATTCCATCACTACACCGCTATCTTTTTATAAGTTCCGCAAGTCTTGCAGCTGCGGACGTGGATCTTGGTCATCCAGGGTTTCTGGCCGATCCTGTAGGATCCTGCGAATTCCATGTCATGCTTCTTCGCAACATATTTGCAGTACAGCCTCTTCCCCATGATCATCTTCAGGAACTTCTTACACTTCAATTCTCTCTCTTTTTTGCTCCACATACTGAATTACCTCCATGCCATTGTTGAAGTTATTATCATAACGGTGCGAGTAATAATGCTTATAGTACACTTTCTTAATCCCCGCTTGATTGAGATATTTCATACAGTCAGGGCAAGGATAGTGAGTTACATAGGCAATTGCTCCGTCGGTTGGCACTCCATACCTGGCACATTGAAGAATGGCATTGTGTTCGGCATGCACAGTGCGCTTGCATCCCACTTTCCCATTTTCCTGGACTTCCAGATGGCCCGCTTCATCGCAATGCAAATGCCCGCTGATGCTGCCATTATAGCCTGTGGCTACGACACGGTTATCACGTACGATCACGCATCCGACTGACAGACGATCACAGGTGGCTCTTTCTTTTACTAACTCTGCCTGATCCATGAAGTATTCATCCCATGGCTTTCTCATGCGGACTCCTCCATCATGGACAGCACCATTTGAAGATGCTCCCTTATTTCCTTCCAGTTGGATACTCTCTTGAAGTTATGCTCCCACCCATTGAGGTGCCGGTTATAAGCAGCGTCCATCAATAGACTCTCCTGCTTAAACTCTATGACGTTATGCGGACCGTCATCAATCAATAGGTCTGTGTTGATGAGACCTTTGTGATGGCAGGCAATGAATCGCTTGCTGTCGAAGTCCGGAAAGTGTTCTTTCATCCAGTCCACTTTATCTGCAACAGAGTCAGGATGACACGAGCTGACGATATATACATCAAAATGTTCACATAGCCATTGGAAGCTTTCTTTCGCCCAAGGATCTTTCAGTCCAAGGCTTCGAAAGTACCCAGGCTGTGCCAGGATTTCATACACTTTTTCTCCACACTCAGGCTTCACATATGTATGGGTTTCCCATCTTACCATGTCTTCAGCAGTCAGGTTATCGTTGTACATCTGATTGTAATCCCTTAGGATCCAATGTTCATCAAGGTTGTTTAATGTACTGTCTAAGTCTACAGCAATACTAAGCTTTTTCATGTTTATTTCTCCCTTTGTTCGTATCGTACAGCTCCGCCTTTAATTTCAGTATCTCTAATTCCAATGCATCAGCAGCGGCCAATAAGCTATCTACATGGCTTACATAAATCCTTCCGTCAATCATGAGACTATTGTCTCCATCGTATGATGAATACTGCCCCTTAAGATTATTCAGATAGTCTATTATTTCTGTCTTGTTTGTGCTCTCCATTATCTCCACTCCTTGCATAAATCTTTAGCCGGACACTTCTGACATCCTACCGTTTCCCTTGGGTAAAACCATCCTTTATCAATGGACTCTTTCACCATTCGGACCGTCTTTAATAGTCTTGGATAATCGGACCGCTTTCTGGTGACATAAATCGTCTGGCCATCACGCAGGGTATGAACCGCTATCGAGTCAATCTCCTGTTTGTACATGGACTGATAAGCCATGGCCATCAGGGTCAACCCCATGTCGGTCTTCTGCCAGAACTCATCGTATTTGTGCTTGCCCATCTTGAACACAGCAAGCTCCACTCCTCGTGAAGTGTCCCTCAAAACAGGCAGGTTGCCCCTCACATAGAAGTTATCACCGAATGGCACACGGAAGTCCTGGTTGGCTGCCAGCACATGATCCGGTACGTATTGCTGCTGCCGATAGAAGGTATTCAGCATGCCGATCGCTTCCAGCTCTTTTCTTCTTTTGTCATTCCGGTTTCCAAGATAGATATCATAGATATCCAGATGGCCATGCCAGATGCTTGAGAACTTTTCTTTCAGTGCCGACAGCGGCAGCTGCTCCCCCATCTGCAGATGAAAGTAATAATAGTTCAAGACAGACTGCATACTCTCCCGGATCCCGTCATTCGTGGTAATCTCTTTGACTACTTTATCCACCTTCGTATATTTATAGCGAAGGGAGCACGATTTGAAATCATATAAATCACCTACGGATATTTCCATTTTGTCTTCTCCTTTCAAACATTTCTCTCCGCAATTCCTGTGCGGCAGTCTTTTTCTTTACTTGTGTCTTAACCCTCTCGGCATTACGCCTGCTGGCTGTTATCATCATATACTGGAGACACATCTCCATGGTGTTCTACCTCCCTGCGCTTGATAGACTACCTCTGATCGATTCCCTAATAGACGCTCTGAGTCTTTCATCCATCCTTTGGACAGCACGCTGTGATATTTCTCTGACTGCTTGGGAAACTGGATCATTCAAGTGGCTGGCCAATTCGTCCGAAATCATAACACCTGAACTGCCTGCACGTTCAGCAGCATGCTCAAAGTGGGCTAACTGCAATGCCCCCTTTCCAGACCCTCTTGCCCAGCGTATGCCTCTTGGATCGATTGTTCCTTGTTGAACGTGTCTGATCAGCTCCTTCTGATATGGCAGCAGCCTGCTGTTGTCACGGAGAAATTCAGCAAACATGGGCTCTTTCTTCGTTTGTTTTTCTAAATAGAGAGCAATCAGTTCCATCTTTGGCGACCGCCTAACATGTTGCGTATTCCCTTGCGATAAGGGTCATCGCATTCTTCTGCTCTTTTTTGTCTTTCATTTTGTCGTCTTTCTGCACGGCTCAGTATCGTCGTGGTCTCCTCATAGATACCAGTTAACGTATGACTCATCAACTCTCTTAATAGTTCATGATTAACTTCTGTGTTTTCTACAGTCATAGAAGCTTCATATGAATGCCCTATAAAGAGTTCTCTTTCTACTGTTTCACTGCTTCCAATTTCAATTGGCTCGTAAGACGCCTCACATGCAATGGATTGAACTTGTCCTAAGACTTTTCCATCGAAAGTGACGATGATGTTGTTGCCATCAAAGGAGTTGAATCCTCTCACCGTCCTATTGTATTCATTGGCCTTTGTGATTTCTTTGGCCACTTGAATTTCAACCATCTCTTGTACTAGTTCCATACGACACACTCCTTTGGTTTATGGAAGGTATTGATATCATTCACTTGTACGTGCAGTTTCCCATTTTTATTTGAAATCTCCAGCTGGAAATAGCGATGCAAACCACGGTTTATTATATGCTCTTCAAGAAGAGATTTCATTACCATCATGGAATTGGGCCCCATTGGCTTCCCTCTGAATTTCGTCATCACTTCATTGATGATGGATTCCATTGTGAAATAATGAATCCGGTCAATGCTATGAGCTTTGTTGTAGGCAGCAATTAATTCCATCATACATCCTCCTATGCACAGTAGATGGCGGGGTTTCTCCACATCGCCCGTACTCTCAAATATTTACCTACCAGCTCTTGAGGCCGACTTGCTGCGATCCCATTTGTTGTGTATGTATATTCTCTATATCTGTTCGTGGTATTGGCTCTTTTGAAATACATATATTCCTTCTTGGTATATCTGCTCACCAGTTCCATACATTCATCATCCTTTGTTTTTCTTTGAAATGCTCAGAATATCTCCATTATACAACAAAAAGATGGGGATGTCCCCACCTTTTTGAAATGCATTACAATTTATTTAGAAAGACTGATTTAAGAAGCTTGCTTGTCTCGACACGATGCCGGACGGTTTCTTTCATCTCTGCCTCCAAGACTGCTACAGCCTGAAGATCTCCGTCTTCCTTCATCAACTTCTTCAACTCTGTCTTTCTTCTGATGTCATCATAAAAATTGATTTCATCCAGGCAGTGTTCCAGATACTGAATCGCATCTGAATAACCGCCCTTCTGGATGTTTTCAATGATTAATCCGATCTCTTCCTTACTGAGAAGGTGATGACCGGCTGGTGCACGAAAGATCATAGGCCACACTTTAACTGTGCGCCGCAGGAAGGATTGTTGCAGGATTTGCATCCACCAATATCCATGACTGTTCCTACTTTACACACTGGGCAAGTATTTCCGACTTCACTTCCATAAGTCACATCTGCTGCATCAAATTCAAGGTCCGCATATTGAGCAGTCAGCTCAGAGCCTTTCTTGATCTCCGCTTCGTCCATGCTGTTTTCGTCAGCTGTCAGAGTCAGAACCTGAGAATCACGGCTTCCATCTACATAGACCGTTCCGCCTTTAGCGCCGCCTCTCCATAGACGCTCGTACACTTTTTGTACCTGGCTAACGGCATAGCCTTTTGGAGCATTCACTGTTTTAGACAAGGAGCTATCAACATACTTCTGAATGATGCACTGTACGTCCGCATGCTGTTCAGGTGCAAGCTCCATCGCTCCTTTGAAGAAAGAAGGGAGCTCGCTTACTGGTGTTTCCATTGGAAGGCCCATGTACTCCAGATACTCTTGTACGATTGGTGCCTTTACTTCAATAAACTTTCCAAGACGTCCACTGCGGAAGTAAGAGAAGCTAAAGTAAGGTTCTAAACCGGTGCTTCCGCCTACCATCGTTCCTGTAGATCCAGTTGGAGCAACAGTCAGCAAGTGAGAGTTGCGGATGCCGTAATTCAAGACTCCTTCACGGATGTCTTCTGGCATCTTCTTCATGAATCCCGTGTTGATGAAGGCTTCACGTAGCTTCATTTCTTCATCATAAACATCTGATGTCAGGAATGGGAAGCTTCCCTTCTCCTTCGCCAGCTCTATGCTAGTACGGTAGGCCGTCTCCACAATTGTTTTAAATACTTCTTCAACGATTTCATTTCCTTTTTCACTTCCATATTCAGCCTGGCACTTGATTAGCAAGTCATGAAGACCCATGACGCCTAATCCTACACGGCGTTCACCCAGTGCCTGCTTTGTATTGTCTTCCATGAAGTAAGGAGTCGCATCGATGACGTTATCTTGCATCCTGACGCCCACTTCAACTGTTTTCTTTAACTTCTCAAAATCGACGGCAGCCGTTTCAAAGCTTGCCATTTCAGCCAGATTGACAGCGGCTAAGTTACAGACACTGTTTGGTGCAAGGGGCTGCTCGCCACATGGGTTGGTTGCGACCACCTTTTGGCCATACGCTTTCGCATTGGTCATGTCGTTAGCGTTGTCGATAAAGAAGATGCCAGGCTCTGCAGAATAGGTTGCACAGATGTTGACCAGCTGCCATAGCTCTTTAGCTTTGATTGTGCGGTACGTGCGGATGGCATATCCCATTTCAGCCCATTCACGAACGTCGCCTACCTGGTGCCAGTTCTCGTTGTATTCCTTCATCTCTTCTTCTGTGTAGTTGGCTACATCCGGGAAGATAAGATTGTAATCTTCATCCTTCTCAACAGCTTCCATGAACTCTTCTGTCAAGCAGACTGAGATGTTAGCGCCCGTTAGGAATTCTGGGTTGTGTACGGACCATGTGCCGCCTTCTTCTAGCTTCTCGAGGGCTTTTTTCGACACAGGATTATTCACTCCTGCATATTCCACTAATGTTTGTAACATATCTTTTTCATCCGCATTCATAGGAGTAAACTTAAGTTTCCCCTTGGCAATGGATTTGATATGTTCATCTTTTGTGTTATCAATGATAAACTTCAAGATCGTTGGGTTCTGCATCTTCGAGATGATGAACTCCACAATGTCCGGATGGGAATCTTGAAGCATAATCATCTGAGCCCCACGTCTTGATCCCCCCTGTTCAACCAGGTTTGTCAGGTTCGCAATATCATTCAGCCAGCTGACAGCTCCAGAGGATTTTCCATTCACCCCACGGGCTACCTCATTTCTTGGGCGAAGAGTTGAACCATTTGTTCCTACTCCGCCTCCACGGCTCATGATCTCCATGACTTTCTTACGGTGGTCAGAGATGCCTTCACGGCTGTCTTGGACGTATGGCATGACATAGCAGTTAAAGTATGTCACATCGTGTCCGCTTCCTGCTCCGTACATCACTCGGCCAGCCGGTACGAAGTTCAGTTCCTTTAGTTCTTCATAGAACTTATCGAACCATTCTTTTTTCTTCTCGTCTGTTTTTTCTACAGATGCAAGACCCCAAGCATTACGCTTTGCTATTTGTTCCTGAAAAATCTCTAGCGGCTTCTGTACGACTTCAAGGCTTCTGGTTACAATCAGGGAGTCAGCTTCCTGTCCTTCCAAAGCACCTGCAAATTGCTCATCCACATGGATTGTGGCTGTACGTTCGCTCCTGTCAATGGATTTAACCCAGCCGTGCCCTCTTGTTGGCCACTTTGGATCTTCTTTCACCGTCAGGATAACAAAATCGCCAGCATCTAATGTTTCATGAAGCAGGTCATTGTTGCAGTAGCGGTCCAGCATAACCGTCTGGGAAACCCCTTCGAATGTCTGGTGCATGTCCTCTGTGATTGGAAAGATAAAACGGTCCGGGTACTTGGCTGTATACTTTCGGATGTCAGCATTCAATTTGCTGATGTAACTCTCTGGAAAATTCATTTGTCTGTCTCCCTTGTTTTATATTATTAAGTATTTTTTGTAATGCATTTCAATACGTGCAAAACCTATTATAGCCATGGAAAAAATTTAAATCAAGATGTTGACATAAAAAACTATCCCCCTACTACATGTAGAGGGATAGTTTTTAGCTGACTTTCTTGAATGTAAAAATCTTTGCCTTATTGCTCATTGCCTGGAATGAATCCACTTCTTTAGAATCTACAAGGACTCCGCTGAATGATAGCAACGCAAGCAAGCTGTTTACAGCTGCCATAATCTGTGCCACGGTTTCAGCAGGGATTTCATAGCCAAACAGTGTCGCAACAGATTGCGCAAAGATAATTAGAGATGAAACGATCCCGCTCCAAAATACAGTTGTCTTAATTCTTTTCTTCGTTGTTTCCTTCATGGTAAATAGCCTCCCAGTCTAGTTTTACATATCCAAGACGAGCGACACTAAAGGCCTGCAGGATTTCAAACTCAGCTGTGCCTGGTTTGGCATCCAGAAGAGGAGAAGCCCCTTTGTCGCCTTCATGTGATTCCACAGCACGCATGATGTTTTCAAAGATGTTTCTCTGGATGTCTTTATCCACTCCGTGCTTAATCAGGTGCGTACGGACAGCCACAGTATGCAGGGAACGCATGTCTTCCTGCAGTTCGTTGTACATGATGTCACACAGAAGGACCGTGCCTAATAGTGCATCACGAACAGCCCCTTTCACGTCACGCTCATCGAGCAGTCCACGAAGGATATGAAAAGCCGTCTTCACATGTTCTTGCAACCCTTCATCATCATGATAGCTCTGAGGAGCAATCGCCAGGGCATTATAAAAGAACGCCTTGATCGTGTCGTCTTGAATAGCATTTAATTCTCTTTCAAAATAAGCTAAGGCTTTTGGTTCAATCGTTGTTGTCATTTCGTTACTTCCCCCTGTTTTTTTACAATGACTTTAACATTAAGCGAATCCGAGCTGATACTCGTCTTGTTGATCTTTGTCTCTTTCAGCTTGGCTTTCTCTTCAAAGAAACGACCTAGTGCATGGAATACTTTTGCCGCTTCTGCTGCCAATTCTTGATCAGTCAGCTTACTGTCATTTGGTAGCTCAATTTTAAATTCTTTCATTATCTTCTTCCCCCTGTACGCTGTTCGTTTGCACATGAAACATGGCAACTATTTTCTATTTCCCAGTCCAGGTAACGCATCCATCCACCGTTAGCTCCTCCTGGTGATTTATTGGTTGGCTCTTTCACATTCTTCCCGCAGAAGCGGCAGTAGACGGGCTTGTCAACAGACTGCTGTGCCTGCTGCATCATGATCTGCTGAAAATTCATGCCGGCGAATCCCTTATTCTTCGGCATCCAGTTCAATCCTTTCACGGGAGATCATCATGGCAAATGTCTTCTCGTTATGGATGTGCCCCTTCTTGCAGTAATCCCCTGTTTGTGCGAGTGTGCAGTTCGTGCATTTTACATACGTCGAGTTGTAGTTCATGCACTTGTAGTCAATCTTGCACTCGACGAAATCCGGGCAATTGACCCGGTGGCGAGGAAGGTTTAGCATGTCTTCCTTGCCGTAGATATCGTTTTTGTTGGCTTTGATCGTGACTTCTTTCATGCGGTCACGGTCATACTCATAGCGCAGCTGCTCACGCTGCTCATACCCCTTGAGCATTCTGTCTCGATCTCTCATCTCTTTACCCCTTACTTCTCTTCGAGTTTGATGCCTAACTTCAAGCAATCATTCAGTGACAGAGTGATTTTGTCTTTTGACTTATCGACATTGCCACGTCCTTTAGAACGGTCCTCAATATCAGAAAGATCCACAAGCTTTTCTTCGATGAACAGCTGCTGATCCTGCATTTCCTTGATCTGATCTTCGATTTCCTGCATTTGCTTCGGGATGTTCAAGAAGTCAGGGTTTGTGATTTCTTCGCCCTTGTCATTTTCTGCTGTGCGAGGCACCAATTTAAACTCCCCACGAAGACGGCTGAATTCCTTCTGAAGCTTAGGCAATTCCATCTTAATCTCATACGCCCTGTCATTCAATTTCTCTTCTAGTTGTTCAAGTGTAATACTTGGTCCAATTAACATTTCCAATTCTCCTTTATTCATGTAATGTCTTTCATAAACTTCATTATACTATTATTTTTGATAATTTCCAGCCATATTATCAATTCTTACCGTTTTTCCGGCGAACGTGATATCGCTGAATCGGACACTTGCATCATAAACACCAGTCAGTGTAGCCCCGCCATACTTCACGGAAAGTGTGCCAAGTCCGTCTCCGGTAATCGTCATTCTTGCTTTGGCTTTCATTCCCTGGTTCCAGAAGTCTTCAGGTGTTGCTGGTATCTCAAAGAGTTCTCTTGATACGTTATCTGCCATTCCGTTTTCGATCATATACTCCAGCCCAATAGAAAGAAGGCTAATCCTGCCTAACTTGGGAATATTCAAATCAAAGATGCGTGATTCCTTATAAGGCTGAACATCTGCAGGAGCCAGATCCATCTCTAATTTGAATGGTGCGCCGACTGGAATTGGTTCAAGAAACCCTTGTGAAAAATCACTGAGCAAGTAGTTCTGGAATGTGCCATCATAGGAAGCAGAGGATGAACCGAAGCGCTCCGGGTAGCCGGCTTGTGCAAAGGTATTGCTGAATAGGGTCTGCGTTAAGACCGGCGGCTGATAGCCCTGCTCAATAATGGCAAGGTTGTTTGCCTTCAGCTCCACATTGAACTCTTCATCATCATGATAAATATCCATTCCTAACGGGTTTTTATTGGCTGTCTCGGAGATCAGTCCAACGGTTGCTTTCTGCTTATTGTCTTTATTGTTGATGACGGTGAATATCCATTTCTTTTCATCCCCATAGCGCACACGGGTGAAGTCGATATCATGCTTCGTTTCTCCTTCAGGTGTAGGCGGGAATGTGAAAGTGGCCACTTGTGTTTCTCTCTTAAGCCGGGTTCCATTCTTCGTTTCCGTGATTTCTGCAGCAAACATGATCTCAATAACGCCAGCTGCTCTTTCGGCAAACTGAAGCACTTGAAAGCGGCAATTCAGTTTGTGGTTTTTATCTGAGTCAAAATAATACGAGAACAACATAATCTGTGACTCCTTACTTCTTAATTTTTTTAATCGTCAGCTGCGAGCTGTCTTTCCATTTGTTCATCCTGGCTGCAATCGGTATCTCCACATGGCCTTCAGGTTCAAACTTGATGACTTTGTTTTCTTTGTCAAAGGATGCCTTCTGGTCCACTCCTACAGCATGTGTGACGAATCCGCCTGTGGCGATCTCAATATCAGTGAGTTCTTCCAGGTGGGCATTCATACGAATGGTCAGTCCTTGCATATTCACTTCTGACTCATTGATGTTTCGTTGAACACGATCCAATATCTCTTGATCTCGTTCTTTACGTTCCGTCACAAGAGAGATTTTAGCAGGGTCAATCCCTTGCTCTTTCAGGCTTTGCTCCAGCTGCGTCTGGTCGATGATTCGTTCTCTTGATTTATACTCTTGATCCTTGTAGTCCACAATCAGACTGTTCAAGCGAACCTTTTGCTGAATGCCATCTTCGACATACTTGCGCAGGTGGCTGTGCATTTGCGTTGTTGCCACACACGTTCACTCCTTCTTATATATTTGTAATGCCCTTCATTTCATGCGAGCTCTGTCTCCGGCGCCTGAGCACCTCAGGGTCTGTAGCCAGCAGAAAGCCTCGCTCATTCAGCCACTGCCTGGCTCTTCGAATGGCTTCCGGGGAGGTGGCACCCTTCACGCCATCAAGCGTTGTGATTTTATCCACTTCTCTCCAATACGTTACACATAATAAACGATCGTCATTTCGTGTATCAGGAAAATGACTTAGAATGTCTTTGACTCTGTGGCGAACGGTGTTCTTGATTGAATTTAGCATTGTTTGTCCCATATCCTTTGTCCCCTTTAGCTCTGGTGAATGAGTGTTGCATACCTTCTGCAGTCTTCAATAGGTGCTTCAATACAGTAAGACATATTTGGCATGAATTCATAGAATCGGGTTCCTTTGAAACTGCCAAACTTATTTTTACCAACCTTCATCTCGATGACAGGCATCTTGGATTCTTCTTCATCCGCAAGCCAGTACACATCAGCGCCCTCTTCCTTCAAGCCTACCTCATTATAAAGAAGGCCAATGAAGTTTGCTTCATACTCCAAACGGTTGTTTTCTTTCAGGTCATCGGTCATTGGGCGGCGGCCGCCATTCAACTTACGCAAATGGGCAGTACACAGAACGGCGACATCATATGTGACCGTCCAGCTCTTAACCGTCTTGGCTACATATTCGTAGAGTGCTTTCTCCTGCAGTTGCTTGGAGTCCACCGTCAGGTCATAGATACTGTCGATCATGATCACAAGCTTGGTCCCATCAGGGAAGTTCATCTTCATTTCCTTGATGCGCTGCTCGATCACTTCTACACTCGTACCTTCATTCGCATCCCACATAGAGAAGCGGCTGACATTCCGGTACAGGTGCTTCATGCCCTCGTTTCGCTTTTCCAGTATGTCTGTCTGGTCTGCGTACTTCGAAGGGTTCTTTGCCTGTGAAATGGTAATCTGCTGCTTGCAGGCAATGTAACGAGGAGTGAGCTCATTGTTGCTGTCATCCAACGAATGATAGGCTACATGGACATTCTCGTTTAAATCGGACACCTGCTGTGCCACTTGAAGCAAGAAAGCAGATTTACCGACGTTCGCCTGAGATGCAAACAGATACAGCCCTGGCTGAATGCCTCCTTCCAATGCTTCATCAAACAATGGGAATCCGGACGTCAATCCACCCCGGGCGTCACGGTTCCATGAGTATTGGTCAATGGCCGCCAGGTTTTGAATCATCTTAGCCTCAATCGAGTTCAAAGGACGATTGTAAATACGGACTGGATCCAGAAGCTGAAGGTGGTAAGGATTCTCCGCTTTCACTCCGAAGATGGATTCATCTTTGCTGATTTGTCGCTCCATCTGATTAAAGATTGCTTGGAAATTCATGTCATTCGCTTGCATGGTAAATTCTCCTCTCATTTCTCCCCTATGCAAAATATACGAAAATATTTTCATAAAAAATAGTTTCATAGACTTTGCACAAGGGAGGGTTCCCTTGCGTGACTGTCTAAATCAGGAGGTGGACGGGTATGCGAAGCCCGCCCTTCCAAGGCACCAGTGATGCCCTCGAAGGGAGAGCTTAGGCCCCCACCTTACTGAATAGTGGACACTTATCTTTATTACACACGCCACTTAAGCGCTTGAATGATTCACATCCATATTTGTGCTGTCCGTTATAGACAGATGATACGGTCATTTCGACTTCTCTTGGCTTCTGTGGAGGCGAACAGTTTTCATCATTCCACTTCAAGATACGTGCCAGGCATTCTTCATATTCAATGCCCTGCTGCATATAGAAGCTTGCGAGTGAGGCGGCACTGTTGTTTCTCTCGTCCACCGTTTCTCGGAAGACTTTCTCCCACATCGCCTGGATGCATGGCGGCTCGCTTTCGAGCTTTTTGATCTTGCCGCTGAACTCGACCCGTCTGTTGACTCGCTGCGTCCAGTCTTCAATGTGCTGTTTGATCACTAGTCGTGCCCTTGTGGAAGGCACAGGGTCCGCTACCCGGATTTCTCTTGGGCTTTGGGCAAGCTGACGGATTTCACTAATGGACAACTTCACAAATTCATCATGTGTGATGGGAATCTTATAGGCATTCCCTTTCAGGTTCCAGGAGTTCACCATCCGGAACATCCGCTTGTCGTCATACACTTTCGGATCCAATGTTCCGTTCTTGCAGTACTGACCAATGTCTTCCATGATAATCTTATAAATCTGGTTCAAGGCTGCATGCGGTTCAAGGCCGAGTGTGACAGCGGGAATGGTCAAGTGAATGCCTTTGTTCCCGGAGAAGAAGAATCGAATCTGCTGAATATCAATGTTCATGATAACGGTCAGATAGCGCAGCGCCGTTCGAACGTCTTCTTTCAGTTTCTGATAGTCTTCCTCATTTTCAATTACCGTGTCAAAGTCTAAATAGAAGTCACCCCATTTAAGGGATTCTCCCGCATTGATTAGCCATTTGCCTTTCGGGTTCTGATACCAGACTGGGTTGATGTACTGCATCTGTGTCTGGTATACTCCCGTGTTATTGTAAGCTTGTCTGAACTGCCAAGTGTACTCAGGGAACATATAGTGCTTTCGGGTGAAGGGGAACTTTTCATTCCCAATCAGGTCTGCTCCGCACTCCACCCAGACGGTATCAGTTGTATGGGTGTCCTGAGCCGTAATATTCTGTTCCGTCATGTCTTTTCACTTCCCTGTTAATTCCTTGCGATTTGTGTGCATTTTCTTTTGCCTTGATAAACTCCCTACCGTCTTCGATGTACTTATCCAACTCAAACGCATTGCGGAGAGGACGCACCTGTTTTTCTTTCCGGATGGTCCTGGCAGCATCGATGGCAAACAGGACTTCATCCAATGTGTAGTTGCCAAGTATGTACTTGAACTTGCCTTCATCCTGTCTCACCATGTGGTCATTCGGGGTGATGCCCATCTGCCTGTACCAGTAGCCTAAAAGGTCCTGCATGCTGTAGCACTTCTTCATTTCCAAGTAGAATGGATTGGATACCCTCACCAGCTTGCCGGTCTCGTCTCTTTTGATCATCGTTGGAGGCGAAACCTCTCTGAGCTGATTGTGATAGTAGAACACAAAGGGCTCCATTAGATTATTAGGCGGTTCTTTCTTTGCCATGATTTCATCCAGATGATACACATTCAACACCACCTGCGGATAGGTTTGGGCGAACAGGTCCAATTCTTCTTTAATGGCATCCAGTGTCCATCCTTTTTCAAGAAGCTTTGGAATAGAAACCATGGCACTTCCGATGCGTGCTTCTATTCCCACTCTTGATTGGGTGATCCGATGTACAAAGTAATTAGCCAGCTCCTCATTTGTTTGCATTGATTTCTCTCCCTTTATACAGCTATGTTTTTCAGATACTCATTGAAGGATACGAGCACTTCAGGTGTGATGCTTCCGATGCTTGCCTTCTCATCTTTGAAAAATTCCCTCACATGCGGGAGCAAGTCCTGATCCTTTAGGATGCCGAGTCGCTCCTTGTGCTGACGGAACATTTCGATGCTCTGCTGATTCTCCAGTGTATTCCATGGATTGTCAGCTTGGATATGAGCAAGCGGGTCTTCCTCTTTCTTCGGAGCGGCTTCTGTCTTTGGCGGTTCGGCCGGTGCTCCGTATTCAATCGCCTGGAAGCTTTGCTGTGTCGCTTCCACTTGTGGAGCCGCTTCTGCCTGAGGCTGAGCCTGGAACTCCTGCTGCACGACTGGCTGTTCTGGTGTGGCAGGAGTCTGATTAAAAGGGTAATTGATTTCTCCGGTTGCCACTGCCTGATCGGCCGCCTGCATGGATTGCTCAAGCGGTGAAGGGCCTGCTGTCTTCTTCATTTCTTCGTACCCTTTAGGGTCATATTGCTGCATCGTGTCGTAATAGAATTGAGTCTTCTGCTGTTCCTCTGTTAAGCCTGGACTGGGATATTGTCCCCCGTTCGCAGGTTGGGAAGCTTGAGTTTGCTGTTGCTTCATCGCATAGTATTCGTTCTGATGCATCCATGCATTGTTGATCCAAACATATTCACCTTGCTGATGATCTCCGAATTGATTCACATAGGTGACATTCTGGCCAGTCTGCTGTTGCTGCTGCTGATTGCCGACCATGTAATTCGGGTCATTCTGAACCTGTGTATATTCGTCTTCTTCTATTTTAATTTTCGAGTAAATGCTAGAGCCAACTCCGAACAGGGAGGCACATTTCTTCAAACAGTCACTGGCGGCTGCCTTATAGGAAGAGTTTTGATTGTCTTTTCCTCCGATAGCCACTTTGCTTCCATACTGAGAGCGTCTTCCTAATCCTTCGATGTATAAGTAGCCACGAACATGATAGACATAGCCATCAAATACATATTGAGCCGATTGCTTGTTGTACTTCATTACTTCTTCTCGCCACTGTTCTTCAATGACGAAATCCCATTGTCCGCCTGTGGCGTAGTCCAAGATCTGCTGAACCGTCCAGACTCCAAGTGAGTCTTGCTGCTTCGCATTCTTCTCGAGCCATTCCGGGCGGCACTCTTTTAGTTTCTCCTTAATCTCTTTAAGAATCGCTAATCGTTCTGTTCGTTCTTCTTTCGTTTCCACTCGCATAGGATACCTCCTGTTATATCATACACCAAAAAGTGTATCATGTAATGCCTTACCATATACCCATTTTAGCAAACTTACCAAACATATACAAGTGAAAGAAAATAAAAAAATGCAGAATATCTCCAAATTCCTTTGGATATCTGCATTTTTCTCACGTTTTCTATTCGGACTGCGTTCTGGCACGCTCGAGTTCGTCTGTTAAACGATCCACTTTATCTTGTAAAATATGATTCTCGTTTTCCAAGCTTTGGACTCGTTCGTTCAATGTTGTCATTTGTATGACCAGTTCACGCTTCTCATCCAAGACTTCATCGATCTTGATTAACGCTTCCCGCAGCTGTTTGCTCAGGTCCAGGTTTTGCTTCCGTTCATCCTTGAGTTCGGTGCGAAGAGCATTGACCTGCTCCCACACAGCGGTATGAGAATCCAGTATCGCCTTCCCATATCCTACATCCGCTTCGGCTCTTGTTCTCTTGTTCGTCGAAAAATATCCGCCAAGCGCACCGATAAGACCAGAGACAGCAGCGATGATTCCTGTGTTAAATTCCATAGCACCCACCTGCTTTGATTATATTTCCACTAGGTGGATGCATGTTTTCTGCGAACATGATATGTCCTCCTCACTATACTTTGGTGTAATGCAGTCGTACACCGTGCAGGCAAGGATTCACTCCATTGTGAGGATCCGGATACAAATGAGTCTTCACCCATATTCTTCGAGCCATTTGGCTGTTCCATTCTGAACTCAAGATAGGACGTAGTGTCCCATCCGCTTCTTCCACATAGATCTCATACTCAAATAGATTTCCATCTAACATATGGTCCATGTTTTGCGGATAGCTGAATGCGTTCCGGTTCAAGAAGACATGCTCTACGGACTCGAGATTATAAATCCCTTCCATATCAAAAGGAGTTAGAATCATTCCTCCACTAGGTTCAAACATGGTCAGATAGATTCCGATTTCCTGTGCCCCTAGTGTGAACACGGTCTTGCCCCCTACATTCATGGGATGTTTTTGTATCAGGGTGATTCTCACCTTCTGCACGGGGATGCTCGGGAAGAACCATTTTCTTCTTGGTGAATGACCATCGGCAGTAATGCTTGTCATCTCATTTTGCTTGAATCCCTTGATCGCCTGCCAACCATTGTTGTAGTGCACTTCAATGTTCTGAATCTGCACGCCACGTTCAGGATGCGGATGGAGGAGAATGGTATTGATGTTTAGGTTATTAACCAATTTAGTGGGCAATTCAATTTCAAGCACGACATCTTCACCAGTTGCGGGAACATCTGCTGGAGAATCATAGGTGACACTTCTTCGCCAGAATGATAGATTGTCGCCATTGAAGGCATTTAGAATGTCATTCTCTACGACCGTTCCCTTGGTGCTGCTTCGGCCGACCTTCACTTTTAAGTCAGAAGGGACAATGACATTTCCATTATCATCTGTCAGGTGTGCTTTAGGTATCTGATGTATGGATGGTGAACTAACATAACGATGCTGTAAGTCAATTTGACATCTAGGTGTGGTGATTTGCTGATCCTGAAACTCTCTTGGATAAGCTGTCTTCATGTCCTGTACGAAGGCGGTCTTGAAGAACCGGCCATTCATGAAGGATTCTTTTCCTAGTGAATCGAGCTGGTCTTCCAGGGTTTTCAACCGATCTTCAAGCATCTTTACATAATCGTGAAGCGCAGCATTCTCGTAAAGCACCGCTTGATGGGTTTCCTTTAGACTCACTCGTGTTCGGTTGTTTTCTTTGTATAGCTCAATGAGTTCAAGATATTTATCATCTTCGTTGCGATTATACTCCTCAGAGGAAGTGGGCCCACGGAAACGGGCGCCTCCACTTTTACTCGTAGGCATTCTCATATTCCCTGTATCTCCTTTCGGCTTCTGCAATTCTTTCATCTATCTGTTGCATCCGTCGCTTGATACCATAGATACCTACCATACTATCTTCATAACTATTCCCACTCAATTGTATCATATCGCTTTCTTTTCCTCTCACAGGGTCAAGGCCGGTGAGATCGGGGCTGTCCTGGAAATCAGCTGGAATAAATTGTTTTTCTTCCCCATTCGCATAAATGCGTAAATTTTCCACCCCATGAAACCAGGAATGGAAGGATGCGTCCATGCTTTGAGAGAGACTGGAAATGTCCTTGTGCAGCTGGCGGATATCATAGATTTGCTCCTGATGATCATTCAATACTTTCTCTGATTCCCGATGGCCACGATAGCGGGCGTTCCGCTTCATGATGTTCGGATACTTGTACAAAGGAAGGACCGGTTTTGATGCGTCCAGAAGATCGATGGCCAGATTAGAGCCTCCACCCGTTTCAGGTGGAGAGTCTGGCAGCGGAGGAGGAGCGGGTTCCGCCTGATAGGAAATGACTTCTCCTTGCGCTTGTTCGATGCCCTCTGTGCTAGACAGCGGGTTTGAAAAGAATGATGTTATCTCTGACATATGTTCACCTACTTCGCTCGTAATCGAATGGAATATATCTTTGGCGTGACATGAGGGGTGTTCATATGACGCTTTAAGCTGGCCCTCAACACAACCTGATTATGTTTCTCTAATTGTTTATTGTTCTCGTACACCAGCTGAAACACGCAACCCTCAGGCAAATAATTGAGCACGACCTGCCTTTCATGGATCGAGAAGTAGTTACGGTTATTAGGCGAGATATTGTGATACAGGCTATGGACATCCACAAACTGCAAATGCTCAAGATCCCCACGCACTCGTTTCTCTTTCATGAAATTGAACTTGCCCACAATGGTTTCTTGAGGAAGGTTCTTCCGTGCCGTGTCTTTCCTTTCCTGCATATCGCCCCAATGGAAGAGTATCTGTATTTCGTTCCACCCTTTCACAAAAGGCATGGTCACTTCATCATTCACAGAGACCAGCCGCTGCCGGTTCACATAGACAGAGTAAGCGCCCAGGCGTTTCCGGATACCGGAGGAGAGTGTAGACATGACAGATAAGCTTAACGGCTCATTCCTTGGTTCATCTGAGTAGATGCAGATGCTAAAGCGATAGAAGTTGTCATCCAATCCGCCGTGCGTCCGGCGCAGGTCCAGCTCATTTGATTTTGTCAGGTAGTTGGATCGGATCAATTCCGGACGGCTGCGGTACTGTTCATCCCATTTGCTGTTCAAGGGAACACTTCCATCGAACGGCACATAGGTCCGTTCCCGCTTCCATTGGTTAATTCCTCTGAAGACCTTAGGATTCTGAAACTCATCAAAGCTCTCTTTCGTCTCCCCGGTTTGAGTGTCCAGGATTTTCTCCGACATAATCCCGTCCCCGTTATCTTTGGTCAGCCGGAACACCTGCATGCCATTGATCACCTGGCCGGTTGCTTCGGCTTTGCTGGTTTCGACTTTTTTGTTTTCTTTTACATTCAGATTAATGACCTTCGCATATTTTGGCTTCGAGTCATCATAGGACGATATTGGATGCCAGATGAGTTCCTCAAGCGTTCTGTCAGATTGATAGATAGCCACTTCATAATTCAGCTCGGAATTAAACGGAATGTCATTCTGGACAAACATGGACAGTTCTTGTACGTCTTCCCTGAACTCGATGGGGTTTGTGTACAAAACCCCTTCGCTCAGGTAATGCTTCTTATGAACGCTAATATTCTTGGCTCCGAAGTAATAGTTATAGTAATCACCGCTTCGCTCATCATAGTCTTTCTTTTCAAATACAAACTTGATACCCTTAGCCGAGAGTTTCTGGAAGTTCCAGATTTTTAATCCCGTTACGATGTCTGTCTCTGCCTTCTGGTGAATAGGTGTAAACACCGAACCGTCACTGGTGTATTCGACTTTTACATCTACTGGCTTACCGTGATGAGGAGCGTACTCAATAAAGTTGATTTCCTCTTCCTGGTCAAACGATACAACCAACTCTGCCCGCATGATGTTGTCTGCCCCAAGCTCTTTGGTTTTCACGACATGCCACCAGGCTGTATTGAGGTTTTCATCAAACGCATACTTCATGCTTTCAAGAGCCGAGTGCTTGTGGGCCGGCTGCAGGGTTTGGAAGTAGGCCTTTGACGGATTGATTCTGACTTGTCCGCTTTGGGATGGATTCTCCAATAAGGTCACTTCTTTGTGCTGCACGTTCACAAAAGCCGTGCTCTTTTCTTTATTAACGCCGCCTGCATCTTCAAAGCTGATCATGTTGCTATCAAAGTATCGGTAGTCTGCCTGATTGGTAATCAGAAGCAGTTCATCGATCTTGTTTGAGATGCTTGCCAGTTCATGAATCAGCTTGCCTCTTTCTGTTTCCACATAGCTGAAGTCGCTCATGATCTGAGTCGTCTGATTGATCGTCGCTTCATAGGCATCCTGGATATCTTGTGTGATCCCAGTAATTTGGGCGTTGTAGGAAGCCGAACTTGATTTCTCTTTTCTGAATACCTTCAGAGGATGGAAGACAGGAGCCCCGGGAGAATGTTCCCGAAGCCACTGACCAAAGTGATGCGTGATCGTCTGAAAGGTAGGATATCTCCCCCGGTAGAGATAGCTCTTGATGATCTCTTCTATCTTTCTGGTAATTTGTATCTTTCGAATCCCCATGCTTTCACCTCTTCTTAAACTGGGCAGTTCACAATGTAATCCCAAGCGGTTCCACTGCTTCCACCTGTTACAATCACTTTTATTTCGTAGTCGTTGTTAACTGGCGCATACTCGAATGTCAATGATCCCGTATTCTGGACCAACCCATTGGTGCTGGCTACCAGTTTGTCCCGATAGTAAACATCCATCGAGTCAGCTGCTCCGTACATATTGTAGTCAATCTTTACGGTCCCCGGCGTACTGCCAAGCGGATGCATTGTGACTGTTACACCAGCGCCTCCAGAAGTAGCGGTTTGACCACAAGGAACATCCGGTTCAGTTGGTGCTGGAGTTACACAGCTTTCTGCTATCAGCTCTAATTCCTCCGTTGCCGATACATCAAATTCGTTTATGACCTTCGCCCTCAAGGTAATGGTGTCTCCTGGCTGCAGGGTGTCGGTTTCAACCGGGAAGTTAAACGTGTACTCAGGAAGAGTGATAGACTCAACATAAGGGCCTAAAACTGCTATGCCGTTTATGTCAATGCTGAACTCCGCTTCTTTTAATCCATTCATATCACGGCCAATCGCAAGAATTTCACTGATCTCTTCTCCCACGCAAATAGTGGCATTGTCATGTCTGAACTCGATGTGTGGAAGGTCAGGAGGACTGCTTGGATCCACGCCGATGATCTGGTCTATGGACCTTTCAGGCGGGCACATGTTTTCTGCGATGCTGCTGTCGATCACGTAGGAAACGATGTCGCCTTCCTTGCCGATAAAGGTAGCCAGGGAGTAGTCTACCACCCCGCTGTTGATCCAGCTTAAGTTAGAAAGGATTTTCTTTTCACCTACTGCAAACTCTGGATATTGAACTCCGCTGGTTTTATATCTCACTTGAGTGGACCAGGCCGTCTGTGCCATTCCATATCGGTCTATATATAACACGCCTATGGCAGTAAGCAGTACGTTCTCTGCACCAGCTGCCGTCTTGATTTGAATTGCAGGACCTTCAAAGTAAATGGACCAGCCGACTGTTAATGTGGCCATTCCTGACTTCGTTGCTAAGGTGTAAGCATCTTTTCCGCCAGCAGTGATATCTGCTTTGAACATTTTTAATTGCTTGCTGCTCTCGTCAAAGTACTGAAAGACAATGTGAGTCATTTGCTGGCATTGGTGAATAGGAGTGGCGCTTGGGTCTTCTTCCGGCTCTTCCGGCTGCTCGTAATCTGTTGGTTCAAATGATGGCGTCTCCACCAAACAGGACTTGGATATCCACTCATTGTCCAGAAGGAAAACAACGTAATCGTTAATCCTGCCAAGACTAGGAGCTGTTGCATACTCCCCGTTCTTCATGTCTTCTTTCCAAGTGCTGGAGCGAGATGGATCTCCAGTCATTTTCTCTGCGTTTTTCACACCAGAACTTTTGCTGCCAATCAGGTAGGTCCACTTTGATTGAAGCTGATCGTATTCAGTCATATAGTGGATTCCTACAGCATGAATCTGGAACGCATAGCCGGAATCATCATATCCTGATGTCAGCATGATCACAGGCGCCTTCTCTTCATTTCGCCATCCGACTGTAATGCCAGATCCTGCCCCGTTGGTTATGCCCTCAAACGGCAAGGCATTTTGTGGAATGGTCTTGCTGACGATTGCCTTTTCTTCGTGGTCGTAATAATGGATCTCGATGCTCTCAAGCTCCAGGCAGTCTCTTACTCTAGGGTTTCCATTTTCATCAACCGGTGGATTCTCACAATCTTTCACTTGCACATCAAAGGTTTGCGTCGCTTGCTGATTTAAGGAATCCACGGCTGTCACTTTCACACTCATGTTCGTGTTCAGTTCCACTTCCAGTTCACGAATCTTCCAATACGGAATGCTTACCTGGAAGGTCTGCTCATTGATCTGAAGCATGTGGAAAGGAGTAGCCTGCATCTTGAATGGGGGTGCTGCCTGCTTGTTTTTATTTTTGCATCCGCAGTCTTCCCTTTCTTCAAAAGCTTCCAGCCATTCACCAAAGCTTTCTATCTTCATAAGCTCCTCGTCATTTAGAACTGATGCCCCTTTAGCTGACAACGTGACAACTTCCGCTTGCTGACTGAATGCGGCATAACCTGCTCCGCAAGGATCTCCTTCAGGTGTCTCTCCTAGATTCTGTGGATCTACGCTGATTCCGTTTAGGGAGAAGGTGACACTCTTAATCGGGTTTGGTCCTTGAACGGATCCATAGAATTCTAAGTTGTCACATTCACATAGCTCCGTCGGCTTGCGGTCCACCACAATCGTGAGCTTATCAATATCCCGGTCCTGCGGGCGGTCTTCGTCAGGGATGCCATCACAGTTAATCACATTCAGCACATCACTATCCAATGCCGATCCTTTGGAGTCATATCCCTTCAAGACAAAGGTCATGGCCCCATTTGCAAACTGGTGGCGGCTTACGTCAAACTCCACATCCTGGAGTTCTCCGGATAATGACTTTTCTTCCAGCAGCACATTGTTCAAATATAGTTCTGCTTTGACTAATGGATTAGGACTGTAAATTTGTCCTTTCACAGTCAGGTCTTCATCCAGACACCATTCAGTTTTTTTATTCTTTATCAGCACTGTCAGCCGTGGCTGATCTCCTGGATCCCCGCCTGGATTCCCTTCTCCTGCATCTGGAGGTTCGCCGGCTCCTGGGTTAAGCGTGCCTTCTCCCAGCTGGTGGATATTCGCCGTTATGCGGTCACTCTCCTCACTATCAGAAGCATCAATGGCCGTTTCCACATGAAAGCTGTATGAGTTTAGCACCGGGCTGGATTGAATAAAGGAGCCAGTCTGGCTGGATGCATCCTTTAACATAAAGCCTTCTGGTGTGTAGTCCTCAGGTCGTCTGGCGACAATTTTCATCCGCATGCTGTAGACAGGATACTCCGATTCAATGTAGTCGGCTTTCCAGTCCATTCGCTGCTCACTTGACTCCACCATCTTTACGGTATAGATCTTCGGTGGCTGGTCCGGTGACAGAACTTCTTGGGATAGCGGCGTGATCGGATGCCAGGTTGCCCCATCATCAATGGAGACATAGTATTTGAGCCAGTCATATTTCAGTGCATCATTGGAGGCAAATACCGGCGGAATGTTCTCGCTCACATCAAGTGAGATCTTGTCCATCGGCTTATCGAAATAGAATGGGGTCGTAACTAACTCCCCTTCGGTTGCATACTCCGAAGCAAACACTTCGATATCCCGGATGCCAATAGCCCATCGGAATCCTTCAAACTTTTCTACTCCCATGTCTACGGTGTCCATGTCCACAGCGTTAGTGAGGCGGTTGATGGTTTCTCCGATGCTGTGTGCCTGCTGGTCGTTGGAAGTCAGGAGCTTGTACTGCGCTTCCACATGACTGTCACTGACCTTTACATCAATGCCCAGATCCTCCAAAGAGATTAAGGGCCCTTCGACACGAGGCGCATACTTGTATTTCTTTGTGGCCATATCCATGGCGTATTCAGAATTATCCTCCACCTGCATCTTCTTCTCATAGAATAAGTGGCCGATGTCGGTAATGTATTTATGCGGCTGCTCAAACAATACAGAGATGACTTTGGCCTTAACCGGTTCAAAGTGGAAGCTGTATTGATCGTCCTTCTTATCCTTTGGCATCACGGACTTCGGCACGCCCTTGCCATCTGACACCAGGATGTTTTTCACGATAGCCGTCTTAGCTCCATAGTTTGGAGGCGTATACATGTTGCAGTTGATCTGGTTGATGACTTTTTCTTGTGGAAGAATCAACTGCATGTGTAATTTCAGCAGGCCATTCTCTGGATCTTCCGCCCATGGAATCGTCTGATTCTCATGAACTTGATAATCCCATCCGAGGTTTTTCGCTACCCTCACCTTGTCATGTTCCCGCACATTGACTTTTTCATATTCAAACCAGGTGTTTGGAGACCCATCTAATACGACGGAATAGTCACTGTGGTTGTTCTCTTCTCCCAGAAAGGTCGGGATGTAATTCTTATTGGTCAAGACATCATCGGTCACACTATGAATCTCTGTATTGTTTCCAGGGAATCCGTTGGATTCGGTTCCAATGATAAACGTGTTTGCCTTCCGGTTTCCGGCAATGATCGTGACGGATGCATTTTGTGCAACGTTCTCCCGGCTCACCTGCGGCAGGGTAACAGCTCCATCCACCAGTTCAAGAGGAGTTCCAGAGATACGTGCATAATCAATCTTATTCTTGTTCAAGAAATCATCCCGGCCAAATTCAACTCGGTTATCTGTGTTCAGTCCGCTGTACAGTTCAAGATCCCGCATCTTATCCAGCACGGTCTCGTACTGCTTCATGAGGATGTCATGCTGCACCATATTGTGATTGAAGTCTGAGTACAGGGATCGCCCTAAGATATCCACTTCCTGAAAAAGAAGCTCGAGGTCTGCCTTCAGCTCATTCATCATGCTGTTGTAATCCTCACTCCATGGTGGCCCTTCCTCTGGTGCGTAACGTGGCACCAGGTTGGGCTTGCCCATGGAGGTGAAGAACTCCTGGAACGAGCTGAAGACAGATGCGACTAATAGCGGCTCAGACTTAATTGTGCCATCTTCAAACTTGGTCTTTGCTTGCTCAAAGAGTTGACGTGCTTGCAGGTAGAGGAGCTGTGAATTATTTTTAATAGGCTTTGTCATTATGGAGTCACCTCCTGATATTCAAATACTGGACGGAATCCGATATCTGAACGAGCTAGGCTAGAACTGGCATGAGACATAGAAGCTCCCCCGTTGTTTAAATGCCTCAAGACTCGAGATCCTGCAGTTGCAGATGACAAAGACGAATCACCTTTGAAATCTGGCGTATCTTGAGTCCAGGTAAACGCAGCATCATGGTGCCAGACAGCTGGATCATTTGGAGTGATCATACCATTCAGGTTTGATTGCTTGAGGTAAACATCAAACTCATTGTCTGCAGGGAGAGCTGTCATTGCATAAGTGTCCATTCTTTTGTTGCCTCCACCGAGGGAGCGGATGATGCCGGTTTGATTGAAATAGGAATATCCCCCTCCGTTTACAAAGTTTATAGAGTCAATTTTTATTTCAAGAGTCTTTCCCTCTATATAATCTGAACTATTTAATTCATCCCAGGAAATTGTATTAGTGACTATTCGATCACATATTAATAATCCTTTATCCACTTTAATGAAGTAAGCTTTTGCAACATACTGTGATGCCGTTTTATCTCTTCCAGTCACGGGCATTTCACTCAAAGTTGCTATAGCAGGGTTTCCCCAATATTCAAAAAGGTGAATTTTATTAGAAGAATTATAGTGATGCCTTACTTGAATATAGTCCCCCACCTGCATATCAGCAATTTTCGTTCTTAATTGCCCGCCAGTATTCGGTGTTGCCATAAGCTTCACCTTCCTTTCTGTCTCTTATTACTTCCACCAAAGGATCATATCTAATAGGTCTGCAAGAAGCTGAAGCCAAAAAGGATTCTTCTTTTTCTTTTTCATGATTAAACCTCCTGGTCATAGGACTGACAGCGAATGTGATAATCATAGAGTGCCGGTGTGACGGATTCATCTTCTACGCTGTTGCGCCTGAGGATGGCTTTCATTCGGATGTCAGTAGCGACGTAATAATAATCCACGTTGATGTTTTCAATCCGGCTGCCATCAATAGGTTTGCCGAAGACAATGGACGTGCCAACCTGTGCAAAAGCTTTCCCATCATTCTCTTGAAGCCTCTCTGGATCATAGGTGTTCGCAGCATAGTTGGTAATGTTTTGATACTCTTCTCCATTCACTCTGATGATCATCGGGAACTCAGGTGCCAGGGAAGAAAGCTTCTCTTGATCCTGTTCATAGGTGTTTTCTTTTTCGTGGTAGCTGAATAAATCTTTTCTAAATAGATACGGCTTATGCTTCAGGGTGATGCTGTTGTTTACGTCAGCCTGGCTGAAGAACTCCCCTGTTTCCCCGTTCTTGTCGATATACTGCGTAGGCGTAATGCCGGCGGACTCATCGAGTACATAAAACCAGGCATCATCTGTTGGCTTGTAATCGACTGCATAGATGCTGGAAGCAGCATAGAATTTTTGATGAATGCCAATCTTCCTTCCATCATCAGAGATGATGTACGTGTTCGGATTCATGACTACTCCATTTCTTCTCAGCACGACACTCTTGTCTGATACGGCGGGGAAACGGAAGCTGTATGTTACAAGGTTCAGTCCTGAGAACTCTGTTGGAGTGCCTTGGATTAGGTCTCCCATCAAGAGTTCCCCCTGCACATATTGTTTGCCTGCAGGAAGGATCGGCTTCCAGTCTGTGGCGGTTGGATTCTTTTTATGAGTCAGGTAGTACTCGATGTCTGTGATTCTGGCCGTGTCTCTTGATTGGATGCTTCCTGTTATGGCATCTTTCACCTCTGGACCAATTTCCAAGTCATGATGTTTCTCTGTTGTGTGCAAGCTGATTCGAGACGCATTGGTAGAAAGCGGCAGCGGCTTTGTCAGATAGATCGACTGGCTTCGGTACTTACGGCCAAATACTGATATGTTATAAGCACCATACAAGTACGAGAGCTTGTTGACGGCAGACCAGGATTTAGCCAACTCGCTGTCTTCCTTGATCTGTTTATCCGGACTTAACGCCTGCAGCTTCAAGAGCATCGGGTTTTTATAGTCTCCCATGCGAACGGTCTCCATGGCTTTGCGTGCAGCTTCCAAGAGTCCCGTTTCATTCACGCTTTTTGCCCACTCTGTCAGTTTCTCCAAGTACACCGTCCACCCCGTCACTTCACTCTTCTTATCAAACGACGCAATGGTTTCATTCGGTTTCTTGTAATCCTCGATCAATTCAGGACTGGAAGAGAGCTTCCGCCACAGTTCCATGTTCTTCATTTCATCCGTGTTCACTAGGTAGTTTTCTTTCACATAGTTCTCCTGGCGAATCAGAATACGGAGCACCGATATATCAACAGAGGGAAACTGGAACGTCATTTGATTGACCGACTTTTTGCTTCTTTGGTGGGGGTTCACATGATCCGGTGATATCAGTTCATGAACGGTGCCCCCCATATCCTCTGTTTCATATCCATAAACAGAAATCACTTCAAGAGGATAGGCACAGAACGGATCTAAATGAATATCCGATACGGTGGTGATGCCGTTCAAGGTGATCTTTAATTCGCATATGGCTCCGTCTTTCGGAAACGCAGCATAGTCATTCTTCCAGAGATCATTGATACTTTGCGTGATCGGCTGATCTACTAGAATGCTTTCCGCCCAGTACGTATCAAGAGAACCGTCGATGGCCATCTCAATCCCATGATTAGGGTTTTGACTTGCTTGCCCGGTGCGGTTGAGGACTTCTATTCGAGCAAGCCTTCTGCCATAGTTGGTTTTCAGCTGGTCAGTGGTTTCTACGCCTGCCAGCTGAAGGGCATCTCCAACATGTTCTGCACTGTAATTCCCATCTAGGTATTTATCAAATCGGTCTTTCCGCAAGGACTGCAGTGCCTTTTCATCCACCTCGGTGTATTCAGGTGAGACAAACGTTTCATGAATTCCATCAATGAATCCATCGGTGTTTTTCATTAGCATTTTGTAGCGTTCAAGTTTGGCCTGCAGGCTGAAGATTTGCTTCTTGATGTTCGCCAAGAGAGAGCGTGACAAGTGTTTGTTGTCTGCCATCAGCCGGTCTATTGTGGAGGACGCTTCAAACAAAGTCATGAGGTCAAAGGCGATCTCTTCCATGTTGGCATTAAAAGATTTGGAATCGGTTTGGCCAGATTGGGTTCTTGCCTTAAAGGTCGGCCCTCCCTGCCGGCTTTCTATATCTCTCAAGAGTCGCTGCAGCTCCGCTTCCAATTCATGATTGGAACGGATTAATCCTTCTTTTCTTTTTAGATCCAGCAGCTCCATTAACTTTTTTCGTTGGGTCGTTGGCATGGTGATCAGAAAGTCATCTAAAAACTTACTCATAGGGATACTCCTTTCTTCGATATGTAAAAAAATAAGACAGCCGAAGCCGCCTTATTTACTGATGATGCCGTTGACTCCATCGTAAGGAACGAACTTCTGCTGTTCTTCATCCCACTTTTCACATATCCAGTGACTGAGATGCGGATGATCGTTGTAGCTGAAGGTAACATGTGCCATGCCATCTTTCACTTCCACGTCCAATCCTTTCGGGGTGATGCCTTCTTTCACCAGCTCCTGATGATTGCGCATGATGGAGAAGTCCGGTGTCCAATTAACACCCTTCATATATTCAATGTCGGTGACAATGTTTTCAATCGATTCTTCAAAGTTCAAGACCACTTCCATGATGCGGCTGTTCTTTTGAATCATTTGCTGCAGCAGCAAGTACAGGAAGTCTTCCGGTATATCCTGAAAGCTCATGCGAACAGGGAAATAAAGTGAAACCGTTCTTGATGGTACGGCCGTCAGCAAGACGCCTCCATCCTCATCAATCTCACCAGCGATGATCTTTCCTTCGTGATCAAGAAGAGGGCTCCCCTCTTCATCCAGAACTGTCACCTGTGCGCCGACAAACTCAATGCCTTCCTCAAGCGGGATAGCAAGAGAAGCGGTCTCTGGATTCGTAACTTCATACTTGTAAGGGATATGAAGCTTCTTCAAGGAAATGTTCATGCCAGTCTGAGCGGCATCCTGCAGTTCACGAAGACGGTAGTCGAGCTTCAGCCCATCCTCTACCGTAGCATCAACCGATGCAATGGCATTGTTGAGCTCATCATAAAAGACTCCGGACGTAAGGCTCCCCCCGCCATTTCCTTCAACAGATGCGGCGATGTTAAACATTTCTTCTCGCAATTGATTTAACGTGTCTTCCAGTCGCTTTCCCCGGTTGGCTGTGCTTTTGAAGGTGGCTGTTCCAATCTCGGCCATTGCCTCATCCGCCCGGACAAGGGCGGAGATAGCAGTGGTTTGAGCAGAGTCCACTTTGTTGGCTGCAGAAATCAGCTTGAACTTATTGACACTCCAGTCTACAACACTTTCATTTAAATCATTGATTCGTTGCTCTAACATATTTACAAAAGGTAATAAATCACGGGTATTATAAATAGGCATGGATGTTTCCTCCTCTGGTTTATTCTATCATGAAATGCATTACATTAACTACTAAATTTCATGAATTTCTACGCTTTCCTCCGAGATGGCAGGCATTGGATGCAGCATGACATAATCGTATAGGATAGTTCCTGTGAGATTTTGTGGTGTCTTGTTTAGCGTGATCGTGACGTGATGAACGTCCGCTGTCACCTGAATGTACTCTTTGTAGACCATCCATTGATCTCGATTGATTTGTCCCAGCTGAATGCTTTGGGTTGTGCCATTTTTATAGAAGATATCAACCGTCCCTGCACTTCGAGAAGGAGTTGTGCTGTCTTTTAGCGCTTTGATATCCAATCGATACTGCCCGGATTCAAACCTGTGACCCGGAATGGTTATGCCATACTCTCCATTGCCCGTCAGCTTGAGCACATAGTTATCGCCCGATCCAACAGGTGCATGAAGAATTTCATATGGCGCCTTGGTTCGGACAGGATCAAAATAGCCAATTGGCTTTCCATACAGGAACTCTGGGTTCGGAATGATATTCGTCCTGCTCTCCTCATTGGACGGCACGTAGTATTCAATGATGGGCAATACTCCGTATCCCTTATGCTTGGCTACTGCTTCTTGGACTTCAGACTCGTGGAACCCGTTCGGATTGTCCGGTGTATTCAGGATGCTTCTTGGTAGCCTCACGATGATGACGCCATTTTCTTGATAAGCTTCTCCATCGAAGTAGCCAATATCCCAATGATAGAGACTTTCTTTATTAACCTGACGGATGATTTCTTTTGATAAGGATTCATCCAGTCCGCCTCCCCTGGTGCGGGTATCTAGGATGGTCATGTTTTCCTGCATGGTGGAGTTTGCCTGCAGCAAGACTTTTCCAAGCCGCAGCATGGTCGGATCATATTTATAATCTTTTGGATTGAACCACCATTCTTCATCCGTATGATAGAGCGTTTTTGAATTCATGGTCCCCATGATTGGTGTTCCGCCTACCCCGTCGGTTCCTACCTTTCGAATGACCGAAGGACGCAGATAGATGTGCAATGGCTTCACCAGGAGTTCAAGATTGCTTACATCCACTTGAGCATGGATCTCTTGATCGTTGTTCGTCGGAATCCATCGGTGGAATCCGTTCTTCGCAATGGTGTGTTTGTGACCTGGTGTCGGGTTCAGATCCAGATGGAAGAACTCACTGTCCAGTACACTTCGTTCAATTAAAGGTTCCAGCAGCACACAGCCTTTTACAATGAACGTAGAATTAGGTGACATGCTTTGCTCAGACAAAAGGCTCCCATTCTCATATGTGGCTGACTGTTCGACAATCGCTCCGCCGGAGACATTCGATTTCAGGGAAGGCCTTAATTGCATATTGTAGCCAGCATACTTGCTGATGAAGGCACTCCATTGACTTCCAAACTCACCAGGTGAAAACGTAAGAGATAGGCATTGCTTGCTGATGGTTTCACCAGAGGATAGAGTCTCTGTTTTTGTTTTCGCCAATGGCCCGAAGGTTAAGGTTTCTGTTTCAGTGGTCGTCAATTCGTATCGCTCCACAGGATGACCTACCATGGATTCATACATACTCTTCAAGAGCGGTCTCCACCCAAAGGTATCAGAAGAAGCATAGATGCCGCCGTAAGAGGAAACGATCACAAGCTGGCTTCCATTCTGGTACAGAGCCAGTATCACATTTTCCTTGCTGCTGTCAGACCAAGCCAGCGGCGTAAGATTCGATCCATACAGGATCAGCTTGCTGTCCGCCTTATCATTCGAGTTTGTTTGAAAGGTCTTTCCATTAGGCGTGTATCCCTTGAACAAGAAATGATCCGTGTTGACTTCCATATTGGAAATATTCATGGTGCCTGCATATTCGATATCAATCCCCATATCTTCTAGTAGCGACCTGCTGACTTGTGCTTTCAGAGAAGTGTTGTTATCAATCATCGGGATTCTTAAAAAGGCGTTCCCTTTCTTCTCATAGAGGTACTTCATAATATCGCTTTTCGTTGTTTCCGTTAAGCTGGAGTAGTAGGGACCTAATAATAGCAGATCTAATCCCCCATTAAAGATATCATGCCTGCTTCGCTCATAATCCCACTGTGCCGGCAGAATGTTTCCTGCTGCCCAAGGTGATCCCTGAAAACTGGAAACAATCAAAGTACTGTTAGGCTGACCAAGAGAAAACATGGACATCCTTTCTGGGTCTACCATCTTCGTCACACTCTTACTCCCTGTTGCTTCTACCGTCAAGGAACCTGAAATGGTGACTTCTTGAGTCTTCGGTGTAATCGTATATTCAACATCTTCTTTGTAAAAGCCTCTGTACGTGAACCAATCTTCCTTGTACGCATAACGAACATATACGTCATCCTGCTCACGGATGCGGTCATGAAGATAGATGATTCCTTTTGCAGCATCCACATCACTCACCCGCAGGTTCCGCTTTTCATTTTTTCGAAGGGAGTACACTTCAAGGAAACTTTTCCCTGTCTCGGATTGAAGGACAAGAGAAGGATAGCGAGTTTGAATGGCGTACTCATTCAGGATGACTGGCTGCTCTTTATCGATGACCACATATGGACGGTTGTGGAATTCCTGGTTCACATATTCCGGAAGTGAATATTCTAAATCAACTTCCACGACTTCATTCGGACTGGAGACCATTCCAAGCAATTCTGGATACGATACATAGATTTGCGGGACGGTTTCAGATGACCCTGCTTCATGATAAGGAAGGATCACTCGCTTCAAGAATCGTCCATTCTTTACTCTCAAGTACCAGTTGTCTGCTTCCATGTTCGAGAATTCAATCTTCGGTTTTTCAATTTCAATCTTGCGCTGCTCTTCCACTTTCACTGCAAACAACGGAACAGCTTCAAGCTCCTGGAAGGTTGTCCAGGCAATGACATCCACTGATATCGAAGGATCAAATTCTCCTTTGCTATCCAGGATGCTCTTCAGGCGAAGGCGATTCACACCAAGCTGATCCTGAAATTGATCAACCGGCAATCGAGTGAACTCCTCTTTCTGGCAGCGGAAACGGTAGTTTACCCGGTACTCCGGATTTTGAACAGTAGCCGATCCGTCTGGCCCAAGCCCTGTTACTTCACCCCGCTCGATTCTCAGGAGAATTTCGTCCTTAGGAATGTTCGCTGGAATGCCGAGTTTGTCATAAATTCCATCCTCCCCGTCTTCAGCAAACAGGTTCACCAGGTGTTTTAATCCATCTGCTTTTAGGATGGCGCTCTCCTCCAATACATAAGGCGAACCAATCAATCGTATAGGAGGAACGGTTGCCGACACGGTGATTTGGTTGTCACTGGCTAAAGCGATGCTCACATTTTCACCTGAGCTGATCCATGGGGCATTCCATTTGAATTCCTTTACTCCATCCGGCACTTGATCGGTAGGCAGTACAGTTGGGTCAGTTACGACGGTAAAGTGACCATCAGCATGATATTCAACATAACCTTTTCCTTTTACGCTAAGACCATTTGCATCGGTCGTCCAGGCAGAACGCACAACGCCCCCGGCTGCTGGATTGTTTGTCTTCCCATAGATAAAGCCATCTACCTCATCTACTGTAATGGTGAAGTCACCATCTGATACTCCTCTGTAGGTGAATGCTTCATATGGCGCTCCCCCGAATAAGCTCTGGGCTCTTTCTTTTATCAGAGGCTCCATCAAATCGACGGCCCGGTAGTTCGATAGTTTTTTGCGAGTGGTGTCTGTCAGGACGATTTCTTTCTTATCGGTGCAGACTGTACTCATCTCGATCTCGGTCATCATAAGGTCGTACCAATAGGTCCAGCGCTGTGAAGCACAGAAGATGCCGTAAGATCCTTTTGTATGTGTTTCATCTGTTCCCTGGCAAACCAGCATTCCCAACTCAGTGCTATCCACATTCTCATTGATGTACACACGGAACAGGGATCCTGTCACGACGACTGTAATCTTATAATCTTTTCCATATTCCCATCCTTTGGCATTATAGCCCGTTGAGAAGTTTGTGATATCTGTGAACTTGCAATTTGTTTTATCTGCGGGATATCGGGTGCTGCCATTCCATGTTTTGTAATCCGCCCCTGTGAATGAAGGGAGAGTGCTCGGCGTGGCTTTCATGATACGCTTGTGCTTTGTTTCAAAGCCCATTTGATTTAAGTATTTACTCTTGTTGTTTGTCCATCTCCAGCTTTCGGTCGCACCGCCATCTGGATGGTATCGAGCTGCATCGTATCCATACTCGTTCAGTATGACTCGTCCGCAACCTTGCTCCACTCCGACAATTCCTTCTCCATGGTCATGGGTGTAAGTCTTATTAACAGTGGAGATCTCATTCTTTTCCCATACAAACATGTAATAGTTTTGTGCATCTCTTACCCGGAACATGATGCCAATAGCGTCATCGTCTACAGGGTCGGTCAGGCGAACCTTGGCACTGAACTGATAATCGGTTTTGTTCATCAGGTTGGTCAGGTTGCCATTAATCATTTCCTGCTTTTGATAGAACCCCACAACATCATCTGCATTATCTAAATACTCAATGACATTCTTGCCCATCTCCGCCACATAGGAATATCTCCATTTATCGACATTGGTTTCATGGCCAATCGTTGACCACTTGCTCTTATCCAAAAGATCCAGTGTCTGTGGGTTGATGCTCTTTTTAAACCCTACGTCGGCACAGACCTGCCAGGTTGTTTTGTAATTCGTCGTCTGCTCTGTGTACCCTTGCCCGTTAGCACCCCACTCAAACTCCCATTTTGTTTCTTGTCTCTCCGGGATAATGCTTGCTCTGTGAGGGATCGCCTTGTTTTTGACCACGGTGTTATCTTGCATGGCATTGGTCCAAGCTGATTGATTCAGATTCTTGGCTTGAGCCTCGACAGTTTTGGTCATCACTTCATTGATCTGTGAATCCACATTCGGATTGTCTGTCAGCTTGGTCAGATTGTAGAGAAGATTTCCATTGTCATCTTCCACATAGAATCTGGCATCAGATGGAATGGAAGGCGTTCCAAATGGCAGGGAGATTTCAATCATCTCTTTGGCGTTAAGCTTTCCGCCACCAGCAGGGAGACCAATGTTCTTCCACTCTCCGGAATAATCTTCTTGTTCATTTTTTAATAAGGCTCCTGAGTTCATGACCCAATCGGTAATATGCCCGACACTGACTTTTACATTTTGCCCATCCTCTGTCCGGTACTGGGCTATCACCCGATGAGAAAAGATTCGAGGAATCCTGGGATCATCTTCCGACTTCTGCGGGACAATGATCTTGTAGCCGCTGCCATCTGCCTTTGGTGTAATCGCATAAATCTCCTTGCTGTTTTCTGTGGCCATCGCATTGCGCACTTCCTGCTCGGAGGTGCTTTCAAAAGCACTCACTCCATTAATGATACGGAGCTTGCCGCCTTCTAGCATTTGCCTGCTGAGGCCATCAACCGAATACGTATTTTCTTTGTTGGAGTAAAACTCTATGCTTCTTTGGACACTTTGGATCTGGGCATCCGGCACAATTTGATCTATGTGATTGTATCGAACCTTAAACGTTTCAAGTTTGTCTGTGTTGCGATGCAGATAGATTCGAACGGAATAGACCCGGGGATTGGCTGCTTTCGCCTGGACAAAGATATCAAACTTGTAGGTGGCCTCCAGGGCATTCCCATTTTCATCGGTGATTTCGATCTGCTGTCCCGTGTATTTTTCTACCTGATACACACCATGGTCATCCGGCATTGCCATCTTGCTGTCATAGTGATAGTCAATTTCAAACTTATAGAACAACGCATTCTCGGTGCGCATGTCATTTTTCTTAAAGCGTCTGGTTACATTGATCTTGTTGCTCGGGAAGGTAGTACCTGGCGGCTTCGGCCGGACCTCTCCATTTCCAATCAAGTCCACATATTCCAGTTCCCCTTGAGCGTTTGCCACCACCATGGACTCTAACTGATCCTGCGGGATGACATTATCAGAGGTGTACGATGTATCGATGAGTGAGATGTTCTCATCTGCTTGAACCTTCGGGGTATGAATATACGCAAGATTGACATCCCCTTCAGGCACTTCTTTTCCAATACGCATGGCATAACTTTTCTGTGGCAATTGATCCTTGTATTCTTTTACCTCTAACCCTTGCTTCTCTCTTTCAAGAGACATGATATGGCCCCCTTTTCTTAAGAAAAGCCAGAGGGGGATTACCCCCCAATGACTTTAAGGTGTACATAGTTTGCTGCATGTTCAACATTCATGTCATGGGAAACCTTCAGCATGATGTTGCCATGTCTTTCTTGAAGTCCGGAGACCTTGATGGCCACCTGTCCAAAGGAATCTGTGATCAGATTCGCAGTGGTTTTCTTTCCGTAGCTGTCTCTTTTTTCTACCTTGATCGTGCGCCCGGCACCGGCAGGATTCCAGTTAGAATCTCGGAGTGTTACTTTCACCACAGCTTCATCACTGGTTCCGCCAAAGATCGATAGCTTCTGAGCGTTTACTTCAAGAGCATAACGTTCACTTCGATCTTCTACATAGTAGTTCAAGAGAGCTTCTTTTGTAATACCTTCACATTCAGCTCGGTAAGTGGAAATCAACTCAGTTGGAACAGTCGGCTGATCATACAGATATACTTCCCCTGCTTCATTGGTTAAGCTTTCATCTATTAGTATATCATTCCTGTATATTTTAACCAGCTTGTTAGGTGTAGGATTTTCAAATTGATCCATCGCTTTAACCGTCAATAGAACCTTTTCCAATCCTGAATTTAATAGAGTTTTCTCCGACAGGGTGAGCTTGAAGTCCTTCACGTCCTGCTCTTCTTTCTCCGTGATATACAGGAACCCTGAGTGCAGATGATTCAGCAGTGGATTAAGGGTTACTTCCTTAGCCCGGTAATAGGGTGTCTCGTCCGCTGCCTCATAGAGAATCTCCATGTTTTTCATTTTGGCCGGATCGTAATTGGAGTGCAGCAGGATCTTGGCTGCATCCCGGTCCACCAAGCCGTCGGTCACATACGGGTTCATATCAAGAAGATAACTATACAGAAGTTTGTATCGTACTTCTATCGTTTCTTTGATGCCGATATGTTCCATAAACTCAATCGAAGATTCCTCTTCATTGAATAGATAGTCCGCATTCATCAGAGTACGGCCATTGAGCTTCACTTTAAGGGTTGCCTTGTCAATGCCTTTGTAGTTCAAGAAGTACTTGGCATACCCATTTCCGTTGAACGTCTCTTTGTTTTCTAACGTCAGATTCCAAGCGTCATCGTAGAACGTTACCTTCCTGAGATTGTTTCCTTCATTGTCACGGACAATGATGGCACTTCCTTGCTGCGGCCTTGGTGTCAGACTGATTTCATGGAAGGAATTAGGAGTTCTTTTGAACACTTGCTTCTTGGCATACAGATACTTTTCTTGATCCTCATGATAGTAGTATCCGTTATGCACCATTGGATGCCATGGAAGCGGCCGTGCTTTCTTGACCTGTGCAAACAGCTTGTAGCCTAGATATGGTGTCAGATAAGCAGGAGCAATCCGTTTAAAGGCTTTGCCTGGCTGAGACCAATGCAGTCGAACCAATGCCTGCCCCACACTGTCAAAATAGTTGGCTGTGATCGGATGCCACTTTCCGCCTTCAAGGTAGATGCTGCCTTCATAGGTCGGGAAATAATCAGGCTCACCGGCAACATGCCATTCTCTAATGATCTCTGTGTTCTTTATCCAAAGTCTAAATCCGTCATTGACTGTCGCTCTAAACCGGTACACGCCTGACTCGGCTGCATAGATATAGCCGTTCCAGGAAATCGTGAATCCATCTTTCGGATTCGGTTTGGTTGGCGGTTCCAGCTTTGGAATGGTTGGCTTGGCTGGTGTGTCTACAGGAAACTCCACAGGATCTTCTGACGGAGGATTCTGTCCTCTTACGCTGGCATAGAGCTTTGATTCACCCTTGACGGTAAAGGTTTCTTCCCCTGGCTTAAAATACACGGGGTGTTCGCTCTTATCCTCTGAGATGAAATACTCCACCGAAAGGATCTCCGTGAGCGGCATCTTGATCTTTCCAAGAAAGGTATTCAGTACTTGGATGAAGGTTTGCTGCATGTTCTTTGCATCCAGTTCCATTTCAATCATGGACTTCTCTCCAGCTGCCGGACGTTCGACTGTCAGCTCATATGGCTTTCTGAAAGTCGGCTCTTCTTTTACTGTTGCCCGCTTATAGGTCTGCAGCCAGAAATCCCAGAAATACGTGTCAGGCTGTGAGACCGTCACAGGACCCCAGGCTCCTTTCAGATATGGATTGTCATTGTCCACGATATCAAATCGCAGCTGATCATCCGTCCATACCTTAATCGCATTCCCTATCGTGCTGACTTTGATCTCATGAATCTCAGCCTTGCCAGCTCCCCAAGATATATCCGCATGTGCAAGCATCTTTCGGGTATACGTCAATTTTGCCTTCCCGGCATCAGCAGGATTCTTACAGGTCATTTTATAGATTGCCATTCCTTTGACGCCAGTTCCTCCAGAGTCGATCGACCAGTAGGCATCCCACTCAAACGAGTAGAAGTTTTGTGTGACGGGATCAAACTTAAAGATGGCCCCGTACATGTCGTCGTCCCCTTTGCGGGCCTGCACTTTAAATTTAAATACGTAATCCGTCAAGTCCTTGTGCACGGGATTGTACCAGCCCGAGTGATAGGATTGATTTCGCAGGTTGGTCACTTCCGGGAAGCCAGGCTCTGGCGGTCCATGCCAGTCACCAGGACCATCTAATCCGCTTGGAGCCAGGATAGGATCTACATCCCACTGCTTCCATTCACCTGTGAAATTGGAGATATCGACAGGACTTCCGATGGGATAGACGACTTCCATATCCACATTAAATCCAAAGTTTACTTGGCTCGGGTACCAATAGGCAGGACGGAAACTTGCGGCCGCTGCTTCTTGCGGAAGCATCTTATCAGGTGCTTCGTATCCCCAGTTGAAACAGAAGGATCCTTCATAATAACGATCATTATAGTTAGGATTAGCCGGGACACTTGGAATGTCTTCTTGAAAGTCCAGCTGCGTGTATTGCTTCTCACCCAAGTAGTTCCGCTTTGTTGGATCAAATAGATCGTTCACCTTGTACGACTGCAGGTTTACCCAGTCATGCAGTGACAGCAGGTCTTTGTCAATCGTTAGCTCCCGGTTGTGAATGAAGTAGCTTGATGACTCTAAGAGCTCTCCATTCAGATAAAGCTCCACCTTATCACCGACATCTTTATTCAGCCTGAAGACATTTTGAACATGTCCTGTGCTGAAGTGGATCTCTAAGGTACCAGGTATAATCCCTGAACCTTTTAGAACAAGGATATCTCCATCCAGTTTCCATCCATTTGTTGAACTCTCTGGAATCGGCTGACCATCGATGGTGATGTTTAGCAGCTCATATGGAAGTTCCGACTTAACCGGTATTTCCATTCGATCCATGTAAGGCTTAATCTCATAGTGCTGCTTCCATTCTTGGTAATCACCGACTACTTGGAATTCTTCCTCATAAACCGTTGAGGTCAATGGGAAGCGATAGTAGGTTCCCATCAGTCCGCTATGAATGCCTTTGTCTTCTTCGACCCAGAGCTTCACAAATGGATTGTCGCCGGACACTTCAATGCGTTCAATGATGGTATGATCCGGATCGTAGTCCTCACTCACATTGGAATCCATCGGATCTAAGTTCAGAGGCGCTTCGATTTCGGCTACATCCAGCATCGTTGCCTGGTAAACGGTTTGTTCTTCCACCCACTTTGAATACCAATCTGAATACCAGATGTGAGCATCCATGTGTTCAGAATGAAAATCAATCAGGGTGTTATTCGTATGCAGGCGATAATGAACTCTCGGTGTACTTGGATAGTCTTTATCGTAGATATCAATGTACGGTCCTCTGAGTGTTTCTTTGACCAGGTTATCCGGGAAGAAAACGACTTCTGTTGAGACATTCACCATGTCCGCTTTGCCTGCTCCATCACCAAAGAATGGACGTTTACCGTTTACTTTCCCATAGCCAATGTACTTGCCGGAAGTCCATGGAAGGTGGCGTGGATCTTCTTTGCAATGAATCACTACACGGTCAGTGTCATTAGATGTCAGTACAATCGGCATACCGATTCTTCCCTCTTGAGCCAAGGCTTCGGGTCTTTTGTCAGCTGAATCTGTCGTGAGTGTCGGATTGCTTTCAAACCACATAACCACATCCGGGTGATTCTCCCATGCATCCAGGAGATAATGAACCACGTCAAAATGGTCTGGCATGCGCTTCTTCACATCTTCCCGGTCGGTTGCTTCTGGATGCCAGAAGTGCTCCGGTGCCGGAGGAATCTCAGAGATCACATTCACATCGCTGTGGACGAGTCCCTTGTTTACAATGTCCGCAGGGTAGATAGCCTTATACCATTCTTTCGTGCGAATGATCACTTTTGTTCCTACAGGTGCATGGTTATAATCATTTCGGCCAGCCCATTTGATTTCATCGTATAGGGGATCGATGGTCGCTTCAATCGGCATCAGGTTATACCAGGTCCATTTGTTTGGATTAAAAGAAGCCAATGGATTGAATGTCACCCATCCTCTGTAGGCAAACACCTGGTCTTCAAATAATTTTTCCGTCTTTTCGATTGGGAACTTGCAGCTCCACATGACCAGTTTCTTTCCGTCAAAATCAAAATCGTCCCAGCATTGGATGATCTCTTCTTCTTCCTCTGGAGGCTTTGGCGGCTCCGGCAAACAGGCTGAGGATTCCGGCTTGTCATCCACAGGTGGCTTCGGCGGCGGCTTCTTCACAGGATACAGCAGCTCATAAGTGGCTTTCTTATTGATGTAATCCGGTCGGCTAAAGAAGGCTTTGTAATCTTCCTTAAAGACTTTAGCGATATCATCAAAAACCAGAAGGCCTGTCCGGTAATCCCGATGATCCGGTGTGACCTCGACCACTCCGCATCGCACATAGCACTTGCTGTACTTTTTCCCAACGTCTGCCGGATTATTGCTCTTGGCAATCAGCTGCCCATTCACGGATGCAATGACGATTCCAGTCGCAGTCCATGTAATCTTCGGATCCTTGTACACTTCCCCTGCAATGGACGTGATGGTTACAGTGCTTGGACGTGCCGTGCTGCTTTTGCTTTTGATGTAATCCTTTCCGACTTTTGCATGGAGATAAGACCCCACACCATCAAAGGAATACCATCCAGATGACGGCACCCTGCCGCTGATATCCTGCTGCACCGTATGGGTGCCAGCCTTCACTACGATAGAAGAGTTTATTCCAATCGGATTGGTAATGGATCCTTTGCTCGAGTCCTTTACACTTCCTCGAATGGTCCTGAACTCGATGGAGTTGCTGTTGACCGAAGGCACGGATACCTTCAGTTTGTTCGCTTCCTTTTTGGCGCTATTAATGCAATAGTTGTAGCCTTTGCCAAGTGTTTTGGATGCCTGCGTGCTTGAATGCCAGCCGGTTTCAGGAATGCGTCCTTGGATCAGGTTTTTTTCTTGTACGGAGATCTTATGAAACTGAACGGCCTGCGAAACGTTGACAAGCCCAAAAGAACCGTTGGCCCAATCCGTTTCGAAGTCAAAGATCTTCGACCATTTGCCGCTATCCCGCACATAAATCTGAACTTCTTTTCCAACGGAATGGACTCTTAAACTGTGCATCTCATTGAGATCCCAGCCTTTTCCGTTTCCAAGGTCTTTGACAGAAGAATCATATCCGGCTTTACCGGAGCTAGGCGTCGTGTCTACCCTTCTCATGATGCCGTTCGTTACTTTATAGATACGTCGATGCTTCAAACGCCATCCTCGATTATTGATGTAGTTAGTCCAGGCACTTTGAGACATGGAGCTCGATGATTTACATCCATCATTTTCTACTCTCGTTTCCCAGGCTGCTTCCCCGCTGGATATCATATTAAATCCATCCAGGTTATCCGGTGCACGCCAGGACGCTTTCACCCGGTCGTTTCTCTCCCACAGCATCATATAGAAGTTCCGGTTGTCTTTGGCTTTGAAGATCAAGCCGACAATATCATCGTCTCGTCCGCCCACATGCTGGTCATTGGTGGCGAGGACTGTTTTAAAATCAAATTCAGCTTCATAGTTTTGCAGGTTATAGTACTGCTTGGCGATGATTCCTGAGAACCGGCCCACGTTGGAGTAATCATATACATAGCCAGAGCTATGTTTCTTCCAGGTGGTGGCATCTCCATAGCCGATGAACTGGCCATTCTGTGAAGTGAAGAAGCTTCTGGCATCTGATATCGCTTTACTCGTGACAGTGGCAGACCAGTTCACAGCATAATCCACTGTGTTCCGTTTCTGCACAGCCTTCTTCCCTTTCCACTTAAAGGCATACTTCATATTCATCCGCATGACTTCCGCCTCAAAACATGCCTTCGCTTCCCACATGCGCTGTACCGGAAGCTCCTTTGTCTGTTCAATTCGATAGGCAATCTGTTTCCCTGGATGTGCATTTATGCCATACTCATATTCTTTTTCGTTATCGACTTCAAGAGTCTGCCCTGCATAGCTGATGCCATACTCAAAAGGGACTTCTGGATAGATCATGGTGCTATGTCGTTTTTTTCCACGCAATCGGGCGGCATAGCGGAAGTCCTCTGCTGCGTCTTCAACAGCTGGCTGCTTGACGAACAGATCATCATGATCCCCGATCCCGGAATGAATGGCATTCCGCTTCCTTTTCTTACTCATTAGCTGGCCTCCTATCTTTCAGAGTCAAATGCATAATCTTTCCATACTTCGATATCAGAATCCCAAGTGTTTGGGACATAGCCCAGTCCGGTTAGCTTCTTATCAATCGTATCCCAGAATCCTTCATCCCAGTTGAAGCGATCCCACATCACAGGCGCCACCGTGTTGATATACTCCACCCAATTCAGAAGAGTAGGCGTGGCTTGTCCATCCTCTTCAAAGAGCATTTTATGAAGTGTCTCATCAGACCTATCGTAGAGCTGATACTTTTCAATTCCACAGATAAAACTGATCTCATGCTTCTTCATCTCATTGCGGGCATATATTCGAATCCCACCTGCTGCATCCACGGTGAACTGCTGGGCAGATAAGGGCTGATTGTCCACTCGAAGGGTCCGGGTGTCGATGACCTTGCCTGTAGTGTTTTTCAAGTAGAAGTCTTTTCGGTCATCTTCCCATATCAGCTTCTTCCCAAATCGGTCTTTCCTTTCCACCAGTGAAAGCTCTCTTGCAATCCCATGGGTGAGACCGATATCATGCGTGCCGGATGAGTATCGAAACACATCCAATATGCGTTCCTTTAAATCTTCGTTTGACTCAAGATGCAGACGCTTGACGCCCACTATCATGCCAAACTCATCGAAAGCATTCCAGATATGATAGTCCATCGGGCTCAACACGTATTCTTGAACTGCTTCCTCTCGCAGGATGGTAAGCTTCAGATCCCCATAAGGCTTTGCGCAGTAGAGCCGGCCTTCCTGGTAATCAATAATGCCCCCGTGGTTTTGATCATTGAAGAAAAATTCTTTCAGGCTCTCTAAAACTGGTATCTCCACTAAGCTACCGGAGCCGAAAATACGATGAAGTGCAACGGAATCCGTTGGCTTTATGTCCGGAACTTTATACATCTTCACCCAGTCATAGGTGTGTACGTCAGCGGTCCCCATATACTTTTGTTCCCGGATCCACTCCAGGTAGTCCTGAATGGTCTCAAGTTCCATCGCAAAGTAATTGAGGAACTTTTGCCCGGTGCTGCCCGGTGACTGGCGGATCTGTGTCCAAGTCGGGTATTCGTCTGCCAGGCGCTGCGTTAAGCTGGAATACCAATAGTGGTTCACAAACACGCAGAAGCTGCCGATGGAGGACGCCGTAAAGTTCAAGGTGCCTTTATCTTCGTCCCGTTCATGAGGAACGATCACCCACTGGGTGCGAGCGGGATCATACTGACAGATAATTGCTTGCTTCGCCTGGATCCGACTCAGACGGTTTCGGTAGTGGATTCGCATCTTGATCGTTTGCCGGGAGGTTCCAGAAGTCAAATGGAACTGCAGCCGGGTGGGCCGGTAATCCTTATAGTCTGCTGCATTGATATATAGGTTTTCATAATTGAGTGTATCATCAAACGATTGCTTCCAACTCAAGGACTGTCCACTTTCAATGTAGAGGTCCTCATGGTTGATCACGAAGGCCATGGTTTACGCCTCCTCTCTCGTAATGCATTACATATAGAACAGTATAACATAAACAAAGCACCCAGAGTATAGATCTCTGAGTGCCTGTTTCTGAAAGTTTTATTCAGGAGAATTGTCAAACGCTGTGATGACATAGTGGTAAGTTGTGTCGTTTTCAACGCTTGTGTCTTCGAATGTTTCTACACCCGCTGTCGTGCTGCCGATGCTCACATAGCCAGTTCCGCTAGTTAATGAACGGTACACATTGTATCCTGCTAGGTTTTCGTTCAGTTCTGGATCTGATGCATCTTTCACTGAAGACCAGTCAAGAACAATCTTGCTGTCGAACGCAGCGGAAACCAGTCCAACTGGGATAGATGGGATTGTGCTTACAGCAAGCTCCGCAGACTTCAAGCCTTCTTGCGGTTCTGGCTCATCGTCAAACGCAGCAACTGCATAGAAATAAGATGCGCCATCCTTCATGGAAGTATCTTCGAATGAAGTCACTTCCTCAGTGACTGTTCCGATTTCCACCAGTTCATCTTCTGCATTCTTCTTGCGGAAGATGCGGTAGCCAGCCAGGTCAAGAAGATCTGATCCATCGTTGTTCGTCGCAACGGCATTCCAGCTCAGGATAACTTTCCCTTGCTCCACCAAGTGGGAAAGACCCGTTACCTGTGCTGGTGCCAACACGTCACTTGCCATAGCAGATACTTCTTGAGAAAACAATGACTCTAAACGTGGCATTATATTCACTCCTTTTCAATTGAAGGAATCATCAGATAGGACCCCTATTCTAATAGTTTACAGTGAGGGTCCTCATTTACTCAAACTTGATTTAGGAAAGGCATTACGCTTTTCCTGTCACCTGAGTCTTTCTCTCAATGTGTTCCTTCCGGTTTTGCAAAAATGCAGCTGATTTCACTTCCGCATACTGCATGTAATCGAACAGCCAGTCTTCTTTGGCCACTTCTGGGTTGGTCATCTCATGCATGCTTGTGATCCGGTCAAGGGATGCTTCGATGTTCTTTTCATCCTCTGTTAATGCCAGGCCGTTTACCTTTTTGTTCATAATGCGAATGAAGCCAAAGAGGATAAACTCCAAAGCGGATGCTCCCTGGTTCGGATCAATCTTGGATGAAGCCATTTTAAACAGGAGGCTGTTGACCTGTGATTGCTCTTCCACTGTCAGGGAGGCAAAGTTCTCCGCATTGATTTCACCTGAACGGATCTTGGACTCTAGTGTAACTTCTTTCTTTACTTCTTCGGGTACTAAGCTAATGCGTTCTCTTGCCATGATTGGTTCCTCCTTATGCCCAAGTGAGCGAGTAGTTTAATAGTTTGGTTCCGCTAGGAAGCTCTGCTTTTAGGCGAAGCTTGTTATCTGCTGGACTAATTGAATCTCTGAAATTGAATAGAGTATCTGGCTTAATTGGTTCCCAGATAGAACCATTGTTACGAGAAATATAATATTTACTTATATCGTTTGAGGCTCCTAATGCTGTCATCATTTCAAGCTCTCCTAACATTATCCTGCTTCCGCTTGATGTAGAAGAAACATTTAATCGATAATATCTGAAAGCTAAAGAATTAATAAATGTAAATTCTCGTTTTTCATTAGCCTTCCATCCTGATTGGTTTGTTTGAGAATCAAGAACCACCCAATTTGATTCGTCATTGCTCCCTTCAAAAGTCCAACTTTTAGGAGAATGTGTCATATCTGAAGAGTAGGCTGCCATCACATATTTTCTTATTAATTTTTGATTATTAACACCAAAATCTAAACTAACCCAACCAGCTTGAGAAGAGGCATACCATCTTCCTGCATGACCAAATAAGGTATATCCATTCCCACCTGCATCGGTATTTGAACTATTTTTTACTACTTGTGGAGAGGGGGAAGTATTACTTACCATAGGCGAAATTACATTTTTAGAGAACAGAGTATCCTTAACTTCTTCCACTGCTAAAACAATCCTATTAGGAACTGCTTCTGTGACTTCCTCTTTCGTTTCTACCATACAGTTTGCACCTGCAGTAATCGTTCCCTCAGATGCATCATGTGTATACCCACTGCTCTTAGTAGTATCAATCCCACTAAGATCCAGAAGATCATCAAACACCATATTATGCATCTTATACTTCGTGGTCTTCGCAATCGCATTCAGCTTCGCATTCGCCTTCATGATGTTGACGGCATCCTGAATGATTAACTTATCCGCCTGCTCCACCACTCCCTGAAGGCCTTCTTCCAGTTTGTCAATGCGTCCCCGGACGTGAGGGTGTGACCCCTCAACCCCGGCAGCTAATACATTTTCTCGTGTGTCTTTTTCCTGCTTGGCGATCTTACTCGCCAGGCCATATGAAATAATATCCATGGTGTTGCCTCCTTATACCCAACTGTAAGAGTAGGCGTGTATTTCCTGACCAGATGCCAGTTCGAACTTCACCCGCAGCTGGCTGCCTTCCGGAAGAGAAGAAAGACTGATAAGCTTGTCCGGTTCGATCTCGGTCCAGTCAGTTCCATCATTTCGGGAAACAAAGACTTTCGGCTGTTCTGTCTTCAGCATCTCATACATGACTGATGCACTTTCAAATGATGGGGTCATCGTGTATTGCTTTTCATTAATCTTGAGAGAGTGCACTTCCACGATATCAGTAGACTTCTCTTGTTCCAAATAGAAAGCGAATCGTGCTTTACCATCCGGGAACAAGACAGCTAAATCTTCTTTGGTAAGATTATTGAATTCGGCTGGTGTAAAGCCATTTGCTTTCACGCTTGTCAGATCGGCCGGGTCAATAGTGGATTTACTTTTCCAGGTTTGGCCGCTGTCTGGGCTTGCGATGACTTTTATATCAGTCTTTCCTGGCAAGACTTCCATTAGTTCGATTTCAGTAAGCCCTACATAGTCTCCGCTCTGAGGAACTGCTTCTAATTTAATATACTGATAGAATTTAATATTCTCTTTAGGGACAAAAAACTCCCTTCTCTCACTTGCAGCAAAGCTTGGCTGATTTGTTTTGATGTCAATAATATCCCAATTAATCGAATCGTTACTTCCATAGATCGTCCAAGACTTTAAAGTTGCTGATGATGACATATTTCCACTATTGAGTGTATATTTTCCGATTTGAGATAGCTTAGGGAGCTTCATCGAAAACCAAAGTGATGCGCCCTTCACATAAAAACGTGAAGTAACATTTCGGTCAAACAATTTCCACGGTAGATCACTTGCTGCATAGCCAGCACTGCCAGAGAATTCGTAGATTGTTTTATCCATAGAATCTGTCAATTCAGGTATAATATTATCAGAATATCCTTGCATGCTTATAGCATCCACCTTCATACTCTCCACTTCTCCTACCTCTATATCTCCTATAGGGAGAAGGAGTTGAGGGTGTGGGTTCGCTGTTAGGTTAGTGGTGCGTGAAACAGTATCTCCTTCTTCATCCGTCCAGCACAATAACTCTGGTGACTCTGCCACTAATCCTTGAATGGCTTCATTGGTGATAAGGGATAGGTCTGTCATGCCGTGGGTGTCGAACATTTCTTTGGTGGCAGGAACGGTGCCTATAGTCTGCCAGTGATCTGTGATACTATTAAATAGGGACATTTCTTTTATAAGCACTTTAGTTCCACTTGTACTAGAAATCAGAATCCTATAAAAGCTAAAGGAAGTTTCATTAACAAACGAAAACTCTTTATCCCATTCCCCTGAAACCGTTCCTTCGCCTGTTACCTCATGCAGTTTTGTTTGCTCACCAGCAAATTCCCCAGTAGTTGAAGCTTCAATCCTCCAATCTTTAGGTGAATTGGCTCCGTATGAAGACAACCAATATTTATTTACAACAACAGGTGAAGGGAATGCTACTTTTAACCATTCATTTGAGAGAGTATTACTGTTCCATCCATATGCACTGCTTGTTGCATTGTCGTCGAAGGCAAACCATCCGGGATAACCAGATTGCACGCTACTCGCTGTTACTGTAACTCCACCTGTAGTAGCAGCGGTCATTTTAGGCACTAAGTCAGTTCCGTCAGAGCCAACAATATACTTCTTAATCTCTTCTCCATCTTGGAAGAGGTATTTATTCTGTACTCCCGCCTCCTCCATCTTCGTCACAGCATCCATGATTTCTTCTACATTGGATATTGGAATGGTTGTGATAGCGGTGACAGGATTATTCGTATGCCCAAGTCCAAGTTGTCCCCAGCCGTTATACCCCGTGCCTTTGACAGAGCCATCTTCCATAAGGAAGAGGGTGTGGTTGTATCCACAAGAAATAGACTTCACG